>NZ_JACMTR010000002.1:5465523-5786325 GCF_014267175.1 Pseudonocardia sp. C8 | reverse complement strand
ATGACCGCGCCCTTCAGCACGCCGATGAGCAGCAGGTCCTCCCGGCCGTCCCGTACGACGTCGGAGTAGTCCTCGGCGACCTTGCCGGCCAGCTCCGCGGTCTTCTCCCGCACCTGCTCCTCGGTGACCAGCACCGACGAGATGTCCCCGTCGTACACCCGACCCCCTCGCGCGGGCCGCGACGCGGCCCCGTCGACTCCGGAACCGGGCGGCGTCGTCACGCCCGGTCACGCCCCCACCTGCGGCGGCGCAGCACGAGCCTGCCACGCGTGCGGATCAGCTCCAAGCCGCCACCGAGGGTGGGCCCGCCCTGTCCGCGCCAGCGGCCGACGAGGGCGTCGGCGGCCCGGAGCTGGGCGTCGGTCAGGCCCCGGACGCCGTGCGTGCCGAGCCATTCCCGCAGGACCCGGCGCCGTACGGCGGCCGGCGCCGCCGCGAGGACGGCCGCGTCGAGTGGCGGTGCGACGGCGTCGCCGGGTGGGTCCGTGGCGTCGGCCGGCGCGGTCGGCGCGGGGTCGGCGCCGGGGTGGTTGTCGCGCGAATCACCTGCTCCGGCCGCGGCGGCCTGCACCGGTTCGTCACGCAGCGTGTCCGGACCGGCACCGGGTGGCGTGCCGGGCGTGGTCGCTCCGACGTCCGCGCGCAGCCGGGCGGCCAGACCGGCGAGGGCGTCGTCGTCGTCGCGGAGCTGGTCCGCGGTCCGGGCCAGCGCCCCGGCGACACCCCCGCCCAGGATCTCCTCCAGCAGTGGCAGCACCTCGTGCCGCAGCCGGGACCGGGTGAACCGCGGGTCGCTGTTGTGCGGGTCGTCCCAGACCTCCGCTCCGGCCTCGGCGCAGGCCGCGGCGGTGTCGGCCCGGCGCAGCCCGAGCAGCGGGCGTAGCCACGGCTCGTCCCACGCGCGCATGCCGGCGAGCGAGCGGGCCCCGGACCCGCGGGCGAGCCCGAGCAGGACGGTCTCGGCCTGGTCGTCGAGGGTGTGGGCGAGCAGCACCGGCGACGACGGGTGCGGGCGCGCGTCGAGCAGCGCGGCCCGGCGGGCCCGGCGGGCCGCGGCCTCCGGGCCACCGCCCGCGCCCACCTCGACCCGGTGCACAGCCGCGTCCACACCGGACTCGCGGAGCCGGGCGGCGAGCGCGGCGGAGCGTTCCGCGGAGCCGGCCTGCAGGCCGTGGTCGACCACGGCGGCGTGCACCGGCCCGTCGAGCGCGGCGCGGACCGCGAGCACCAGCGCCGTCGAGTCGGCACCGCCCGAGCACCCCACGACCGGCGGCGCCGTGCGCACGTGCTCCGGCAGCAGCTCCCACGCGGCCTGCACCGCCCGGTGCAGGCGCCGGGTCGCCGCACCGGCGGTGCGCGCCCCGGGCGACACGGAGGTCCCGGGCGCACGGGACGCGGGGCGGCTCAGCCGACGCGGCGCAACCATGCCGGTGCGTCGGTCAGCTCCGCCCGGGTCGGCAAGGTCTCCGGGGATTCCCAGGCACGGTTGAGGCCCGCCATCCCGGCCTCCCGCTCGACCTCCCGGCAGAACGCGGCGCCGATGGCGTACTGCCGCATCTTCGCCTCGACCCCGAGCAGCGCCCGCAGCAGCCGGTCGACGAAGCCGGCCCCGCGGCGGCGCTCGGTGAACCGGCGCCGGATCACCGCGACGTCGGGCACGACGTCCGGTCCGACGGCGTCCATCACGTGGTCGGCGTGCCCCTCGAGCAGGGTCGACAGGGCGAGCAGCCGGTCGAGCACCGCGCGCTGCTCGGGCCCCTGGAGCAGCTCGACGAGGGCGAGGACGTCACCGCGGCGGCCGTCCTCCCCGCGCAGCGCGCGGATCGCCTCCGGCAGCCGGGTGAGCCGCGCCGGGTCCGGCTCCTGCAGCGACAGCAGGGTCGTGACCAGGCCGGCGAAGTGGTCGCGCAGCCACGGCACCGCGGTGAACTGCAGGCGGTGGGTCGCCTCGTGCAGGCACACCCACAGGCCGAACTGGTCCCCGTCGACGCCGAGGGCCCCGGTCGCGGCGTGCACGTTCGGCGCGACGACGATCAGCCGCCCGGCGCCGCCGGGCCCGCCGAACGGGTCGTACTGGCCGAGCACCCGGGCCCCCATGTACGCGATCAGCGCCCCGAGCTGGACCCCCGAGCCGGCCGCGGTGACGGCGCGCAACGCCCGGGGCGACGCGGGCATCTCCGCGCCGGAGGTCAGCGCGTCCATCCCCTCGACGGCGGCCCGCGCCCAGGCGGAGCGGTCCAGCACATCGGCCGGCAGCAACGGCAGCCCGGCCCCCATCCCGGTGACCTCGCGGACGTGGCCCTCGGCCCGGGCGGAGTCGGCGCGGAGCCGTTCGACCAGCTCCCGGGCCGCCTCCGGTGAGGTCTGCGGGCCGGGCGGCATGAGCTTCGTCGCCGTCGTCGCGGCGAGCGACCAGTTCACCGGGAGACCGCGCCCGCCCTCGCGCGGGCGCACCGGCTCGGGGTGGGTCGCCGTGGCCGGGCCGCTGCTCGGATCGGGCTGCATGGGAACCACGCTACCTGCGGCCCGGTCCTCGCCGCGGGCCCGCGAGCCGGTGCCCCGCGCGACGGCAGGCGGGGCCCCGCCGTGGGCCCGCGAGCCCGGCCGTCGCAGCGGCGCACGCCGCGGGGCCGGCGCCGCGCCCTCAGCCCCGGCAGCCGCAGCGGCTCAGCGACGCGGCGACCCGGTCCAGCGCGGGGCGCGCGTCGGCGGGCGAGGTGCCGTTGGACAGCAGGGCGAACACGAGCAGCCGCCCGTCGACGTCGGTCACCACCCCCGCGAGGCTGGACGCCCCGCTCAACGTCCCGGTCTTCGCCCGGACGACGCCGCGCCCGGCCTGGGTGGGGCCGTCGGCGAACCGGTCGGTCAGCGTCCCGCCGCCGCCGGCCACCGGCAGCCCGGTCAGGATCGGGCGCAGGAACTGGACGTCGGTGGGGCTGTCCGACTGGGCCGCGGCGGAGGCGAGCACCGCACCGAGCAGCCGCGCGGGGATCCGGTTGTCGCGGGACAGGCCGCTGCCGTCGGCCAGCCGCAGGCCGTTCACGTCGTACCCGGCCTGGACGAGGGCCTCGGTGACGGCCCGGGAGGCGCCGTCGAACGAGGCCTCGGTGTCGCGGGAGACGGCGACCTGACGGGCCAGCGCCTCGGCCGCCACGTTGTCGGACGCGGTGAGCATGTACTCGACCAGGCTCGCGATCGGCGGGGAGGAGACGGCGCCCAGCACCGGGGCGTTCGCCGCGGCGGCACCCTCCCGCACGTCGGACGCGCCGAGCGCGTCGGCCAGGGCCTGCCCCGCGGCCCGTGCGGGGTCGGACGAGCGCGGCCCGTCCTGCGCGGCCGGGTCGGTGCGGCCGCCGTCGAGCATCAGCGGGGACATCGGGGCGACGTAGCCGTCGGCGATGTCCGACGATCCCCAGCCGGGCGACCGGTCCGGGCCGCTCCACAGGCTGGTGTCGACGTAGACGGTGTTCACCGGCTTCCCGCCGTGCGCCTGCTTCACCTCGTTCGCGAGGTCGGCGATCCGGGCGGGCTCGGGGTAGAGGCCGTCCTGCCCGGGGGGCAGCGCGGTCAGCGACGGGTCCCCGCCGCCGACGAGCACGACCGAGTCCTCGGTGGGGCCGGGCACGACCCGGGTGACGAGCCGGTCGGTCGGGTTCATCGACAGCAGCGCGGCGGCCGCGGTGAGCAGCTTCGTCGTGGATCCGGGGACCATCGGCCGGGCGCCGTCGCGCTCCCACAGGGGCGGGGCCCCGCGCGGGGACGACGAGTCCAGGACGACGCCGGTCACCTCGCCGAGCGCCGGGGATTCCAGCTGACCGGACAGCGCCTGGGTGATCCCGGCGGCGGTCGGGACCGGGGCGGTCGGGGTGAGCGGCTTCAGGGCCGGCATCGGCACCGGCGGGAACCGTTCGGCCGCGGCACCGAGCCCGAGCTGGTCGCGGGTGTCCGGCCCGGCCAGCGCGACCGCGCCGAACAGCGAGGCCAGCGCCATGACCGCCACGGCGACGACCGCGAACCGCCGCGTGGCGCGATCCGTCCGGCGATGCCTGCGTCCCACTCCGCCTCCTGCTCGCTGCGCCCGGCCCGGATGCCACCGCGACGCCCGCCACCCTGACCGGGAGGTGGTGCGAACCCGGCCACATCCACACCGGTTGAGGTCACCGGCGTTCACCGGCGCGGCCCCGGTCCATCACACTAGGGGGCAGCACCGACACCGCCGGAGCGGGCGTGCCACGAGGACCCGGCCCGGGTCCTGCACGACCGTGACCCTTCCGAAGGAGCAACGAGCAGTGGACTTCGACGTCACCATCGAGATCCCCAAGGGTGGTCGCAACAAGTACGAGGTGGACCACGAGACCGGGCGCATCCGCCTGGACCGGACCCTGTTCACCGCCACCCAGTACCCCGCCGACTACGGGTTCATCGACGACACCCTCGGCGAGGACGGGGATCCGCTGGACGCGCTGGTGCTGGTCCAGGAGCCGACGTTCCCCGGCTGCGTCATCCGCTCGCGCGCGATCGGCATGTTCCGGATGAAGGACGAGAAGGGCGGCGACGACAAGGTCCTCTGCGTCCCGAGCGACGACCCCCGCCAGGAGCACCTGCGCGACATCCACCACCTGGCCGAGTTCGACCGGGCGGAGATCCAGCACTTCTTCGAGATCTACAAGACCCTCGAGCCCGGCAAGAGCGTCGAGGGCGCGACCTGGGTCGGCCGCGCCGACGCCGAGCGCGAGATCAAGGCGTCCTACGAGCGCGCCAAGGCCGAGGGGCACGACGGGCACTGAGGTGCTCGTGAGTGGTTATCGCGGCCGGGGCCGCGATAACCACTCACGGGCGCTACGCCGCCTTCTCGAACACCGCGGCGAGCCCCTGCCCGCCGCCGATGCACATGGTCTCCAGCCCGTAGCGGGCGTCGCGGCGGTCCATCTCGCGGGCCAGGGTGGCCAGGATCCGGCCGCCGGTCGCGCCGACCGGGTGGCCCAGCGAGATCCCGGAGCCGTTGACGTTGGTCCGCTCGAAGTCGGCCTCGGTGAACTTCCACTCCCGGGTGCAGGCCAGCACCTGCGCGGCGAACGCCTCGTTGAGCTCGATCAGGTCGATGTCGGCCAGGGTCAGGTCCGCGGCGGCCAGCGCCTTGGCCGTGGCCGGCACCGGGCCGATGCCCATCGTCTTCGGCGGCACGCCACCCAGCCCCCACGACACAACCCGCACCAGCGGGCGCAGACCCAGCTCCGCGGCCTTCTCCGGGCTGGTCACCACGCAGATCGCGGCCCCGTCGTTCTGCCCGGACGCGTTGCCGGCGGTGACGGTGGCGGCGTCGTCGTCGCGGCCCAGGATCGGGCGCAGCTTCGCCAGGGCCTCCACGGTCGAGCCGGGCCGGATGTGCTCGTCGGCGTCCACGACGGTGTCGGCCTTGCGGCCCTTCACCGTCACCGGGACGATCTCGTCGGCGAACCGCCCGGCCTGCTGCGCGGCCGCGGCCCGCCGGTGCGAGCGCACCGCGAACTCGTCCTGCTCGGTGCGCGGGATCGAGTACTCGCGGCGCAGGTTCTCCGCGGTCTCCAGCATCCCGCCGGGCACCGGGTGGTTCACCCCGCCCGCGGTGACCCGGCCCCGGGCCAGCGAGTCGTGCAGCATCACCCCGGGGCCGCCCTTGACACCCCAGCGCATGCCGGTCGAGTAGAACGACGCCGACGACATCGACTCCGCACCCCCGGCCAGCACGACCTCCGCCGCCCCGGACCGGACCTGCATCGCCGCGTACAGCACGGCCTGCAGCCCGGACCCGCACCGGCGGTCGATCTGGATCCCGGTCGCGGTCACCGGCAGCCCGGCGTCCAGGGCCGCGACCCGCCCGATCGCCGGGGCGTCCATCGTCGGGTAGCAGTGCCCCAGCACCACGTCGTCCACGGCGGCCGGGTCCAGCCCGGTCCGTTCCAGCAACGCCGCGATCACCGTGGACGCCAGTGTGTGCGCCGGCACGTCGCGCAGCGACCCGCCGAAGCCCCCCACCGGGGTCCGCAGCGGCTCGCAGATCACCGCATCACGCATTCGACCGTCCTCCTAGACGTACTGGCGGGTCAGCCATTCGGCGACCAGCGCGGGCTTCTCGGATCCCTCGACCTCGACCGTCACCCCGAGGGTGAGCTGCACGCCCCCGGTGACGTCGGTGACGTCGACGAGCTCGACCTTGGCCCGGACCCGGCTGCCGACGGGCACCGGGCTGGTGAACCGGACCTTGTTCAGGCCGTAGTTGACGCCCATCTTCACGCCGTCGACGCGGTAGACGTCCTGCACGAGCCTCGGCAGCAGCGACAGGGTGAGGAAGCCGTGCGCGATCGTCGTGCCGAACGGCCCGGACGCGGCCCTGCCGGCGTCCACGTGGATCCACTGGTGGTCGTCGGTGGCGTCGGCGAAGCCGTCGATCCGGCCCTGCTCCACGGTGACCCAGTCCGAGGTGCCGACCTCGGTGCCCTTCGCCGCTCTCAGCTCGTCGACCCCGTTGAAGACGCGCATCCGGTATCACTTCCGTTCCTGGTTCGTCGCTCCGTGCGGCCGGCGGCCGAGCACCGGCGCCGACCACACTTCCTTACCGCACCCACCGGGCGGGAGCCGGTGAACGTCGCGAACCGCACACGCCGCTGGCCCACGGCCGGGCCGACTTGGTTATCGTCGGCCGGCGAGGAGTCGCCCGCACCGACGACGGGCCGCGCTTCGACGTGGAAGGCCGACGACCGATGACCCCGCCGTGACCGAGCCCGACCGGGCCGCCGACCCGGTGAGCCGGTTCCTGCGCCTGGTCACCGGACCGGAGCCCGGGCTGGACGACGGCGCGCTGGCGATCGCCGCGGGCGCCCGGCCCGACCCGGCGGCCGCGGCCCGGGCGACGCAGCGTGCCCTCATGGCGCTCGACGAGCTGGCCGAGGGCGTGACCGGCCTGGAGTCGCTGCTGCACCGGCTGTTCACCGAGGCCGGGTTCACCGGCAACACCGCCGACTACGGCGACCCCCGCAACTCGTTCCTGCCGGACGTGCTGGAGCGCCGCACCGGCATCCCGATCACGCTGTCGGTGGTGGCGATCGAGGTCGGCCGCCGGGCCGGGGTGCCGCTGGAGGGCGTCGGGATGCCCGGGCACTTCCTGCTCCGCGTCCCCGGGACCCAGCGCTACCTGGACGCCTTCGACGGGGGACGGCGGCTGGACCCCGCGGGCTGCGAGGCGCTGTTCCGGGCGACCACCGGCGCCGGGCCGGACGTGCCGTTCGGGCCGGGGATGCTGCCGCGCACCTCCACCCGCCAGATCCTGGCCCGGATCCTGGAGAACCTGCGCGCGTCCTACGGCCGGGCGAAGGACCACGCCGCCCTGGAGTGGGTGCTGCGGATGCGGCTCGGGCTGCGCCACGAGGGGCCGGAGCTGATCCGCGAGCTCGGCGCGGTGCTGGCCGCGCAGGCCCGGTGGGACGAGGCGGCCCGGCTCCTGGAGTCCTGGGTCGACGGGCCGGGCCGAGGGTCGCGCTCGGGGGCCGAGGTGCTGGAGGAGGTCCGCCTGGAGGCCAGGCGGCACCGGGCGCACCTGAACTGAACGCGCCTAGGCTGGTCCGGTGCCCCTCGCGCTGATCACGAACGACGACGGCATCGGCTCCCCGGGCCTGTACGCGCTGGCCGGGGGTGCCCGCGAGGCCGGCTACGACGTCGTCGTCGCCGCCCCGGCCGCCGACGCCAGCGGGGCCGGCGCCTCGGTCCGCTCGGTCACCGACGACGGGCACACCGCCGTGTTCACCCACGACGACATCCCCGAGCTCGCCGGGATCGAGGCGTGGTCGGTCGCCGCCGACCCCGCGTACATCGTGCACGCCACCGGGCAGGGCTGGTTCACCCGCGCACCGGACGTCGTGCTGTCCGGGATCAACATCGGTGCCAACACCGGCGCCCAGATCCTGCACTCCGGCACGGTCGGCGCGGTGCTCGCCGGGGCCCTGCACGGCTGGTCCGGGATCGCGTTGTCGCTGGCCTGCGGGCTCGCCACCCCCGAGGCGCCGCACTGGGAGACGGTGACCGGCCTGCTCCCGGAGCTGCTGGACCGCCTGCGGTCGCGGCCCGCCGGGACGCCGTGGACGGTCAACGTGCCGGACGTCCCCGCCGCGGAGCTGCCGCCGATCCGGGAGGCGGCCCTGTGCGCGACGGGTGCGGTGCGGGTGCGGGTGGTGCACCGGGCGCCCGAACGCGGGCCGGACGGGGTGCGGCCGGGCGGGCTGCGGTCGTTCGTGTCGGAGGACCACTCGGAGGCACTGCCCGGGACCGACGTCGCGCTGCTGGCCGCCGGCCACCCGACGGTGACCGAGCTGGTCCCGCTCGGGTCACGTCCCGGCGCGACCGGCTACGGCCGGGCCTGGTCCTAGTGCTCGTCCCGGCCGGTCAGGCGGTGCTCCAGCTCGTCGGCCAGGTGCACGACCTGCCGGAACGGGAACTCGAAGCCGTCGAGCGCGGCCGGCCGGAGCGGGATCGAGTGCCGGTAGACGACCACGCCCTCCTCCGCAGCGAGGCCGCCGACCACCGACGGCCCGGCCAGCTCGAGCGCCCTCGCCAGGTCGACGTCGCCGAGCCGGGCGACCGGTGACTCGATCTGCACCCACTCCTGGCCGGGGTCCGCGACGGCCGCGGCCGCGTCGGTCACGTCGGCGGCGGCCTCGCTGACCCGCTTCACGACGACGAGCTGGGTGCGGTCACCCGTGGTCGGCAGCCGGAACCGCAGCTCGTCCGCGTTCTGCCGGACGATCTCGTACCGCACCACCACGTAGGCCTTCAGGTCATCCCAGGTCGCCACGTCGCCTCCCCCCGTGTCCCGGGCCACGCGACCCGGTCTCGGGCGCGACCCTAGCGCCTCGCCACGGAGCGCCGGCGCGGAGTTCGGCGGGTCCCGGTGCCCACCGCCGGGCAGCGGGCCGCCGGTCACCGCCGGTGCTCCTGGTGCCCCGTCAAGCACTAGCGCTGCGCCGTGGTGATGAGCTGGTCGACCGGGGCGCGGTCGTCGGTGAGGACCGGCGCGCCGCGGGCGAACGCGCGCGCCCGGGCCGGGTCGAGGACGTCGGCGGGTTCGCCGCGGGCGCGCACCGCGGTGGCCAGCGCCGCCGGGTCGACCGGGCGGTCGGAGGCGACGACCACGACGTTCCCGCCGCCACCCGGGCCGAGCTCGGCGGGCGACGCCGCCAGCAGCGTGGACGCGAACCGGGCGTCGACCGTGGCCGTTACGGCCCGGACGAGGTCCATCGGGTCGCGGTCGATCACGTTGAGGACGTAGAGGCCACCGGGGCGCAGCACCCGCCGCACCTGGTCGAGGAACTCCACCGTGGACAGGTGCCACGGCACCGAGCGGGCCCCGAACGCGTCCCCGACCACGACGTCGGCCGAGCGGTCCGGCAGCGCGGCGAGCCCGACCCGGGCGTCCCCGGCGCGCACCGCCGTCCCCGGGATGCCGCCCGCCCCCAGTTCCCGGACGCCGAGGTGGAGCACGCCCCGGTCGAGTTCCAGGACCGTCGACGTGCTCCCCGGGCGGGTCGCGGCCAGCCAGCGCGGCATGGTGAGTGCCCCGCCCCCGACGTGCACGACCGACAGCGGCCGCCCCGGCGGGTACGCGGCGTCGATCGCGGCGGCGAACCGCTTCGTGTACGAGAACTCGAGGTGCCCGGGGTCGCCGAGCCGCACGTAGGAGTGCCGCAGGTCGTCGAGCACCAGGTAGCGCCCGGCCGGGTCGGACGGGTCGGGCTGCACGGAAGCGCAGTAGTAGGTGGTGTCGGCGTCGCACCGGCCGGGGACCGCGACGAGCGCGACGGCGAGCACGGCGGCCGCCGTCCCGCCGCGGAGCAGGTCCCGGCGCCGCGGCCGGGGCGCGACGACGACCCCGAGGACCAGGCAGGCGGACGCGGTGACCAGCAGGATCGCGCTCACCGGGAGCAGCGCGACCAGCACGAACCCGGTGAGGAAGGTGCCGGCGAGCGACCCCAGCGTCCCGGCGGCGGACAGCCCGCCGACGACCTCCCCGGAGTGCTCCAGCCCGGTCAGCCGGGCCCGGGTGACCGCGGGGGTGACGGCGGCGAGCGCCGTCACCGAGACCAGTGTGGACGCCGCGACGAGCAGGACGGCCGCCGACGGCCCGGCGCCGAGCAGCGGGCCGAGTACCCGGACGGCGGGCCGCACGGCCAGGACGCCGAGCCCGCCGACCACGAGCATCGTCGCGGCGACGGCCGCCGGGTTCCGCCGGTCGGCCCACCGCCCGCCGAGGGCGGCACCGGCCGCGATCCCGGCCAGGGCCACCCCGATCACCGCGGTGGTCGACTCCAGGGTGAGCCCGACGTACGGGGCGACCAGCCGGGTCGCGAGGGTCTCGACGACGAGGATCGCCGCCCCGGAGACGACGGCGGCGGTCCGGGCGAGTGCGAGGCGCACGCCGGGCGGTCAGGCGGCCTGGAGGCGGAGCACCAGCTTGCCGGTGTTCTCGCCGCGGAACAGGCGGAGCAGCGCCTCGGGGAAGTCGTCGACCGTCCCGTCGACGACGTCCTCGCGGCTGTGGATGCGCCCCTGCGCCAGCAGGTCGGCGAGCTCGGCGGCGGCCTCGCCGTAGCGGTCGGCGTAGTCGAAGACGACGAACCCCTGCATCCGTGCCCGGTTGACCAGCAGGCTCAGGTAGTTGGCAGGTCCCTGCGGGGCGGTGGTCTCGTTGTACTGGCTGATCGCCCCGCAGATCACCACCCGGGCACCGCGGGCGAGCCGGGTCAGGACGGCGTCGAGGATGTCGCCGCCGACGTTGTCGAAGTACACGTCGACGCCGTCCGGGGCGTGCGTGCGCAGCTCCGTGCGGACGTCCTGGGAGCGGTGGTCGATCGCCGCGTCGAACCCGAGCTCGTCGACGATCCAGGCGCACTTCTCCGGGCCGCCCGCGATCCCGATCACCCGGGCACCCCGGGTCTTCGCGAGCTGCCCGACGATGCTGCCGACCGCACCGGCCGCGGCGGAGACGACGACCGTGTCCCCCTCCTGCAGCGCCCCGACGTCGAAGAGTCCGAAGTAGGCGGTCATGCCGGTCATGCCGAGCACCGAGAGGTGACGCTCCGGCGGAGCCGCCTCGGACGGCCGCACCTTCTGCAGGCCGGAACCGTCGGATTCGGCGTGGGTCTGGACGCCGAGCATCCCGGTGACGACGTCCCCGGCCTCGAAGTCCGGGTGCCGCGACGCCAGGACCGTCCCCACCCCGAGCGCGCGCATGACCGCACCGACCTCGACCGGTGGGACGTAGCTGCGGCCGGCGTTCATCCAGCCGCGCATCGCCGGGTCCAGCGAGATGTGGCTGACCTCGACGACGAGCCGGCCCGCACCGGGCTCGGGCACCGGCTCGATCGTGTGCTCCCAGACGTCCGGCCCCGGTGTCCCGGTGGGACGCGCGGCGAGCCGGACCTGTCGGTTCACGTCATGTGCCATGCCCCAGTTCTACGCCCCGGCCGGATCAGAGGCCGAGGTGGCGGGCGATCACCATCTTCTGCACCTCGGAGGTGCCCTCGCCGACCTCGAGGATCTTCGCGTCGCGGTAGAACCGCCCGACCGGGGTCTCGTTCATGAAGCCGTAGCCGCCGAACACCTGGGTGGCGTCGCGGGCGTTGTCCATCGCCGCGTCGGACGCGACCAGCTTCGCGATCGCGGCCTCGTGCTTGAACGACTCCCCGGCCAGCATCAGCCGGGCCGCGTGCTGCCACGCCAGCCGGGCGGTGTGCGCCCGCACCTCCATCTCGGCGATCTTGAACTGGATCGCCTGGTAGGAGCCGATGGTCCTGCCGAACGCCTCGCGCTCGTGCGCGTAGCGCAGCGACTCGTCGACGCAGCCCTGGGCCAGGCCGGTCGAGAGCGCGGCGATCGCGACCCGGCCCTCGTCCAGGATGGACAGGAACTGGGCGTAACCCCGGCCGCGTTCGCCGAGCAGGTGGCTCTCGGGCACGCGGACGTCGTCGAAGAACAGCTCGCGGGTGTCCGAGCAGTTCCAGCCGACCTTGGAGTACTTCTCCGCCACGGTGAACCCGGGAGTGCCCGAGGGCACGAGGATGGCCGAGATCTCCTTGCCGCCGTCGGGCTTCTCCCCGGTGACGGCGGTGACGGTGACGACCGAGGTGATGTCGGTGCCCGAGTTGGTGATGAAGCACTTCGACCCGTTGATCACCCACTCGCCGTTCTCCAGGCGCGCGGTGGTGCGGGTGGCACCGGCGTCCGAACCACCGCCGGGCTCGGTCAGCCCGAACGCGCCCAGCGCGCGGCCGGCGGCGATGTCGGGCAGCCAGCGGGCCTTCTGCTCCTCGGTGCCGAACCGGTAGATCGGCATCGCACCCAGCGACACCCCGGCCTCGACGGTGATCGCGACCGACGAGTCGACCCGGGCGAGCTCCTCCAGGGCCAGGCAGAGGGCGTAGTAGTCGCCGCCCATGCCGCCGTACTCCTCGGACACGGGCAGGCCGAACAGGCCCATCCGGCCCATCTTGGCGACGATGTCGTACGGGAACTCCTCGCGGATGTAGAGGTCCCCGATCACCGGGGCGACCTCCTTGCGCGCGAAGTCCTCGACCGAGGCCCGCAGGGCCTCGTACTCCTCGGCACCGGTGGTGGTGGTCATGCGGACTCCTCCTGCCTCTCCGGGGCGTCCACCACGAGCAGCACGGCGTCCTTGGCGACGGTGGCTCCGGGGCGGGCCCTCAGCTCGCGCACCGTCCCGTCGACGGGGGCGGTGAGCACGTGTTCCATCTTCATGGCCTCGACGACCACCAGCGTCTGGCCGGCGGTCACGGCGTCGCCGTCGGCGACGCCGACGACGGTCACGGTGCCCGGCATCGGCGAGCGGACCGGGCCGCCGTCCCCGCCGGACGCCGTGCGGGCCGCCTCCAGGGGTTCCTGCTCGCGCAGACCCCAGGTGCGGCCGTCGCGCCCGATCCACACCACGCCGTCGGGGGCGTGGGCGACCGCGTAGCGGCGGGTGCGGCCGTCGTGGGTGTGCGCGATCAGCCCGGGCGCGACGGCGACGGTGCGGCAGTGCACGGACGGTGCGGCGGCCGTGGCCGAGGCCGGCTGTGCCGCAGAGGCCGCGGCCCAGGCCGGCTGCGCCCCGGGTGCCGTGCCGGTGAGGGCGGCCGGCCCGCCGGTGGCGTCGGGCGGCGGCACCGCGGCGCGGCCGCCGGGCAGCGCCAGCTCGAACCCGGTGGCGCGGCCACGGACCCGGACCTCGACGGCGTCGTCGCCGCCGGCGACCAGGCGACGCACCAGCCAGGCGGGTTCCCCGACCCGCCAGCCGCCGGGGACGTCGAACGGGTCCACGACGGCGGTGTCCGGCTCGAGCCGCAGCAGCGCCAGCCCGGCGGCGGCGCCCAGCACGTCGTCGGGCACGCCGGTTTCCACCAGCGCGGCCCCGCGGCGGGCGATCAGGCCGGTGTCGAGCCGGCCGGCGCGGACGTCGTCGTCGGCCAGCAGGGACCGCAGGAACCCGATGTTGGTGTCCAGGCCGAGCAGGGTCGTGGCACCCAGCGCGGTGTCCAGGCGGCGCAGCGCCTCGTCGCGGGTGGCACCGTGCGCGATGATCTTGGCGAGCATCGGGTCGTAGTCGGAGCCGACGACGGTGCCGGTCTCGATGCCGGAGTCGACCCGCACCCCGTCCGGCGGGGTCCAGTCGAGGACCGGGCCGCCAGAGGGCAGGAAGGTCAGCGTCTCTCCCGAGACCGCGGTGGCCTCGGCGTAGACGCGGGCCTCGATCGCGTGGCCGGACAGCGCGACGTCGTCCTGCCGGACCGGCAGCGGCTCGCCGGCCGCGACCCGCAGCTGCAGCTCGACCAGGTCGAGGCCGGTGACCTCCTCGGTGACCGGGTGCTCGACCTGCAGGCGGGTGTTCATCTCGAGGAAGAAGAACTCCAGACGGGGGGCTCCGCCCCCCGTCGGCCCCCCGACACCCGTCTCCAGATGCGCGGCTCGATCGCCCGAGACGATGAACTCGACCGTGCCGGCGCCGGTGTAGCCGACTGCACGGGCGGCCTCGCAGGCCGCGCGCCCCATCTCCGCGCGCTGCTCGGGCGTGAGCAACGCCGACGGTGCCTCTTCGATGATCTTCTGGTGGCGGCGCTGCAGCGAGCACTCGCGCTCGCCGAGGTGCACGACGTTGCCGTGGCCGTCGGCCATCACCTGGATCTCGATGTGCCGCGGCGTCGTGACCAGGCGCTCGACGAGCAGCGTGTCGTCGCCGAACGAGCCGCGGGCCTCCCGGCGCGCCCCGGCGATCGCGTCGGCGAGCTCCTCGGGCCGGTGCACCGCGCGCATGCCCTTGCCGCCGCCCCCGGCGCTCGGCTTCAGCAGCACCGGGTAGCCGATCTCGGCGACCACCGCGGCGAGGTCGTCGTCGGAGAGCCCGGCGCCGTCCGAGCCGGGCACCACGGGGACGCCCGCCTTCGCGACCGTCTGCTTGGCCCGGATCTTGTCGCCCATCGCGTCGATCGCCGACGACGGCGGCCCGACGAACGTGATGCCCGCGGCCTCGCAGGCCGCGGCGAACGCGGTGTTCTCGGACAGGAAGCCGTAGCCGGGGTGGATCGCCTGCGCGCCGGTCGCCCGCGCCGCGGCCAGCACGTTCTCGATCGACAGGTAGGACTCGCCCGCGGCGGCCGGGCCGATCCGGACCGCCTCGTCGGCGGCGCGGACGTGCGGGGCGTCGGCATCGGCGTCGGAGTACACGGCGACGCTGCGGACGCCGAGCGCGCGCAGGGTCCGCAGCACGCGGACGGCGATCTCGCCGCGGTTGGCGACCAGGACGGTGTCGAACATGCGGTGCGTCATCACGGCCTCACATCCGGAAGACGCCGAAGGCCTGCTCGGCCAGGGGCGCGTTGGCGGCGACGGACAGGGACAGCCCGAGCACGGTGCGGGTGTCGGCGGGGTCGATGACGCCGTCGTCCCACAGCCGGGCCGTCGAGTGGTACGGGTGGCCCTCGGCCTCGTACTTGGCCCGGATCGCGTCCGGATCCGTACCCGAGCCGACCGAGCCCAGCACGGTGGCGGCCTGCTCACCGCCCATCACCGAGATCCGGGCGTTCGGCCACATGAACAGGAACCGCGGCGAGTACGCCCGCCCGCACATCGCGTAGTTCCCGGCCCCGAACGAGCCGCCGATGATCACGGTCAGCTTCGGCACCCGGGTCGAGGCGACCGCGGTGACCATCTTGGCGCCGTGCTTCGCGATCCCGCCGGCCTCGTACTCGCGGCCGACCATGAACCCGGAGATGTTCTGCAGGAACACCAGCGGGATGCCGCGCTGGTCGCACAGCTCGACGAAGTGCGCGCCCTTGACCGCGGACTCGGCGAACAGGATCCCGTTGTTCGCCACGATCCCGACCGGGTGGCCGTGGATCCGGGCGAACCCGGTGACCAGCGTCGTGCCGTACTCCGACTTGAACTCGTGGAACCGGGAGCCGTCGACGATCCGGGCGATCACCTCGCGGACGTCGTAGGGGGTCCGGGAGTCGACCGGGACCGCGCCGTACAGCTCGGCGGGGTCGACCACCGGCTCCTCGGTCGGCACGACCTCCCAGGGCCGGTCGGCCCGCGGGCCCAGCGTGCCGACGATCGCGCGGACCCGCGCCAGCGCGTCGGCGTCGTCGGCGGCGAGGTGGTCGGTGACGCCCGAGGTCGTCGAGTGCAGCTCCCCGCCGCCGAGCTCCTCGGCGGTGACGACCTCGCCGGTCGCCGCCTTCACCAGCGGCGGGCCACCCAGGAAGATCGTCCCCTGGTTGCGGACGATCACCGCCTCGTCGCTCATCGCCGGGACGTAGGCGCCGCCGGCGGTGCACGACCCCAGCACCGCCGCGATCTGCGGGATGCCGAGGCCCGACATCGTGGCCTGGTTGTAGAAGATCCGCCCGAAGTGCTCCCGGTCCGGGAACACCTGCTCCTGCTCGGGCAGGTAGGCGCCGCCGGAGTCGACCAGGTAGATGCACGGCAGCCGGTTCTGCAGCGCGACCTCCTGGGCGCGCAGGTGCTTCTTGACCGTCATCGGGTAGTAGGTGCCGCCCTTGACGGTCGCGTCGTTGGCGACGACCACGCACTCGCGGCCGGCCACCCGCCCCACCCCGGTGATCATGCCGGCGCCGGGGGCCCGGCCGTCGTACATGCCGTGGGCGGCCATCGGGGAGAGCTCCAGGAACGGCGATGACGGGTCCACCAGCGCGTCGACCCGGTCGCGCGGCAGGAGCTTGCCCCGCTCCACGTGCCGTGCCCTGGCCTTCTCCGGACCACCCAGGCGCGCCGTCGCCAGCTGCGCGTTCAGGTCCGCCACCAGGTCACGATGCGCCGCGGCGTTCGCCGCGAACTGCGCACCGGATGGGTCGACCGCGGTACCGAGCCTCGGCGCCGCCTCCTGGAGCATCATGCACACCCTCCCTGTTAATGACCATTAACACGTTAGCGGTCGTTAACGCCGTCGTCCAGGCCTCAGGATCGTCACAGCCACGGGTCACTACGGTGGGTGCGTGCGTCTCCTACTGGTCGAGGACGAGAAACCGCTCGCCGAGCTCGTCCGCCGTGGCCTGGCCGGCGAGGGGCACGAGGTCGAGGTCGCGCACGACGGCAACACCGGCCTCCAGCAGGCCCTCTCCGGGCGCCACGACGTCATCGTGCTCGACATCATGCTCCCCGGCCTGTCCGGTTACCGGATCCTGCAGCACCTGCGCGACCGCGGCGTGTGGACGCCGGTCCTCATGCTCACCGCGAAGGACGGCGAGTACGACGAGGCCGACGCGTTCGACCTGGGCGCCGACGACTACCTGACCAAGCCGTTCTCGTTCGTCGTGCTCCAGGCCCGGCTGCGCGCGCTGCTGCGCCGGGCCGGGGAGACCGCGCCCGCGGTGCTGCGGGTCGGGGACCTGACCCTGGACCCGGGAACGCACCGGGTGCACCGCGGCGACGTCGAGATCTCGCTGACCCCGCGCGAGTTCGGGGTGCTGGAGCACCTCATGCAGCACACCGGGCAGGTCGTCACGAAGACCGACATCCTGCGATCGGTGTGGGATGCGCACTACGACGGCGAGGTCAACGTCGTCGAGGTCTACGTCGGCTACCTTCGCCGGAAGATCGATGCGCCGTTCGGGACGCACAGCATCGAGACCCTGCGCGGGGTCGGGTACCGCATGTCCGAGCCGGCCTCGGCGTCCCCGCACTGACGCGCCGTTCCGGGCCGGAACCGGCTCGCCGTCGCGGACGGGGTCGCAGCGGGACGTCCCGCGCCGGCGCCGAGACGCACGTTCCTGCCCTGGGGGCCGGCAATTACGCGCTGATCCATCTCCCGGCGGATCGTCGAGCAGCACGATCCCGCCCCGGGCACGGCTGGAACGTGCTGATCACCCCGCAGCGGGCCGTCGACACGCACGATCCCGCCCCCGGTCCGGCCGAAACGCGCTGATCAAACCGCGACCCGCGACCGACACGCACGAACCCGCCCCACGCACGGCCCACACGTGCTGATCAACCTCCGGCGCGCCGTCGACACGCACGATCCCGCCTCGCGCGCGGCCGAAACGTGCTGATCAACCCGCGGCGGGCCGTCGAGAAGCACGTTCTCACCCTCGCCACGTCCGATGCGTGCTGATCGACCCTGAGCGCAGCGTCGGCGCGCACGCTCCCGCCTGCACGGCGGCGCGAACGTGCTGCTGAGCAACCGGTCGACACGCACGGGCCCGCCGCGGCGGCGACGACGGCGAACGTGCCCCAGATTCCTGGTGCGCGGCCGGCACCGTTCCACGCCCGGTGCAGGTCGGCGTCCTTGGCAGCAGCAGCTCGGCGCGACGGTGCCGCCGCGTTCCGCGGAACGCGACTGCCCGGGACCGGACCGGATCAGGTCCTGCCGTGGCCGCGGGGCACCGGCGGGCGACCGGCCGCGGTGGGGCGGGTCGGTTGCTCACCGGTGCGTTCCCGGTTCGCGACGGCGGTGCCGTGGCGGGCCGCCCGGGCACCGGAGACCGGTATCGGGCGGGTGGCGTTCTCGTCGTACGGGCTGCCGACCGTGTCGGGGCGGATCGGCAGCGGACCGGTCGAGGGGTCCGGCCTGCGGTTCGGGGGGCGCGCCGGCCCGCCGCCCTCGTGGTCGGCGACCGTCGACGACCGGCCGAGGTCGGGCCGGTGCGCGGGTCCGCCCGCCTGGCCGGGCGCGGCCGGTACCCCCGAACCGTTCGGGCCGGGGGCGGGCGGTTCCGCCCACCAGTTCCGATCGGGCGCAGCCGGTTCCCGCGAGCCGTCCGGGCCGGCCACGGCCGGTCCCCCGGTCCTGTCCGAGCCGGGCAGCGCCGACCCCCGAGACCCCTCCGAGCCGGACACCGCCGACCCCCGAGAGCCGTCGGAGCCGGGCAGGATCGATCCCCGCGGCTCGTCCGGACCGGGCGCGACCGAGCCCTGCGACCCGCGCGAAGCGGACACCGCCGGCCCTCGCGACCCGTCCAGCCCGGCCGCGGCCGCGTCGTCCGCTCCGGCCGGGGACTGCCCGGCCCCGGCGGCCGGGCGGGGCTCGTCCACCGGCGCCCCGTCCACGGCGGCCGGCGCCCGGTTCCCGGCGCCGTCCGGATCCGGTGCCGTGGCCGGCACGGTCACCCGGAACCGGGCGCCCCCGAGCTCCGGCGACTCGAGGGCAGCCACGGTGCCGCCGTGCGCGGCGACCAGCTCGGACACGATCGACAGTCCCAGCCCGGAACCGCCGTCACCGCGCGAGCGGGCCTCGTCGAGCCGCACGAACCGCTCGAACACCCGGCTCCGGTCGGCCTCGGGGACGCCGTTGCCGTCGTCGTCGACGTCGATCACCGCGACGCCGTCCGCGGCCCGCACCGACACGGCGACGGTCGACCGCGCGTGCCGCTTGGCGTTGTCCACCAGGTTCCGCACGACGCGGACCAGCTGGCCACGGTCGCCGACGACCCGCACCGGCTCGGTCGTCACCCGCACGGCGACGGCCGTCTCGCCCGACGGGCGGACCCGCTCGGCCTCGGCGATCTCGTCGAGGTCGACCTCCTCCCGGCGCGGTACGAGCCCCCGCTCGTCGGCCCGGGCCAGGAACAGCAGCCCCTCGACGAGGCCGGTCAGCCGGGTCGTCTCGCCGCGCAGCGTGTCGACGGTCGCGCGGTCCGCGGACCCTTCCGGCATCCCGGTACCGAGCAGCTCGAGGCCGGTGGACACGGTCGCGAGCGGGCTGCGCAGCTCGTGGCTGGCGTCGGCGACGAACCGGCGCTGGGTGGCCTGGGACGACTCGAGCCTGCCGAGCATCTGGTTCATCGTCCGGGCCAGGCGCCCGACCTCGTCGCGGGCCGCAGGCTCGGGCACCCGCTGGGAGAGGTCCTTGTCGGTCATGCCCGCGACCCGGGCGCGCATCTGCTCGACCGGGCGCAGCGCGCTCCCGGCGAACAGGTAGGTGAAGAACCCGGCGATCAGGACGAGGACCGGGACGCCGCCTGCGACCAGCCAGCCGACGGTCTCGACGGCGTCGTGCACTGGCCCGAGCTCCTGCGCGGCGTAGATCGTGATCGGACGGCCCTGGGCCCGGTCACCGACGCCGACGACCATCATGGTCTCGGTCGTGGTCTCGTCCACGCCGTTCTGCCCCGAGCCGCTGCGGAACGTGATCGGGACGTCGAGCTGGTAGTTCGTCTCCCCGGGCGCCAGCAGCCAGTCCACGATCCGGCCCTGGCCGCTCAGCGGGTCCGACGATCCGATGATCTGGACGTCCTGCTGCCTCCCGTTGGAGCCGACCATCCAGTCCGGCGCGTTGGTCTCGTCGCTGTAGGCGGTGACGACCTGGACGATGTCGGTGCGCTTGCCGGTCGCGTCGATCGCGTTGCGCTTGGGGTCGCCGGTGCCCGAGAAGTTGGCCTCGACCCGGGTGCCGAGCTGCCGGGCGTTCTCCTCGAGCGCGGCGCGGGTGTTGCTCTTGAGCGTCTGGTCGAGCACGAGCACGAGCGCGACCCCGGCGACGACGAGCACGACCGCGACGGCGGCCGCCGCGGCGAGCGCCGACGCCGCGCGGACGCCCGTGCGTTCGCGCAGCCGGCGCAGGAGGCTCCTCACACCGACGAGGGTATCGCCGACGTCCTGTGCACAGCCTGAGACGACCACCGCGGTGTTAACAATCATTAACCGAGCCGGGTACGATCGGGAGATGGCCGCCGCCCCGGACACCGCCGGACCCACCCGGCGCGAGCAGATCCTCGCAGAGGCGTCCCGGCTGTTCGCCAGGCACGGGTTCCACGGGGTGAGCATCGCCGAGCTGGGCGCGGCCGTCGGCGTCAGCGGGCCGGCCCTCTACCGGCACTTTCCCGGAAAGGAGGCGCTGCTCGCGGAGATGCTGATCGACATCAGCGAGCGGCTCCTCGCCGGCGGTCGGGCGCGGGTCCGGCACGACGACCCGCGGGCCGCGCTCGCCGACCTGGTCGACTTCCACATCGAGTTCACCACGCGGGAGCCGGAGCTGATCGTCGTCCAGGACCGGGACCTCGCGAACCTGCCCGACGAGCCGCGGCGCACCGTCCGGCGGCTGCAGCGCACCTACGTCGAGCTGTGGGTGGACACCCTGCGACGGGTCCATCCGGACGTCCCGCCCACCGACGCCCGGACGGTCGCGCACGGCGTGTTCGGGCTGCTCAACTCGACCCCGTACGCCCCGCGGGCGGAGCAGCCGCCGACCCGCGGGGCCGACGCGCGCGCCGCCGTGCTGCGCCGGATGGCGCTGGCCGCCCTGGACGCCGCGCCGGCCTGACGCCGCGCCGGGCCTACCGGCGGCCCGCTCCGACCGGTTCGCGCCCGGCCGGGACCACCGCACCGGCCGCCGCACGGCTCCGCCGGTCCCCGCGGCGCGCGCCGACCAGCAGCCGCAGCCCGTTCAGGCAGACCAGCACGGTCGACAGCTCGTGCCCGGCGACGCCGACGACCAGCGGCAACGTCCCGATCAGGTCCCACGCCACCAGCACGACGATCACCGTGGCGGCGAAGGCCAGGTTCGCACGGGCGATCCGGCGGGCCCGCCGGGCGAGCTCGACCACCGGTGCCAGCGAGCCCAGCGGGTCCCGGGTGAGGACGCCGTCCGCCGCCTCCAGCGACAGCGCCCCCGCTCCCTCGCCGACGACCAGGCCGACGTCGGCGGAGGCCAGCAGCGGCGCGTCGTTGATGCCGTCCCCGACGGCCAGCACCCGCCGTCCGGACGCCTGCCGCTCGCCGACGACCTCCACCTTGCCGGCGGGCAGCAGCCCGGAGCGCACGTCGGGCAGGCCGAGCCGGTCGGCGAGGATGCGGGCCGGCCGCGCCGCGTCACCGGTGAGGACCTCCGGCGTGCCGACGGTCCGCCGGATCTCCTCGATCGCCTCGACCGCGCCCGGCCGCGGCTCGTCGGACAGCGCGACGACGCCGGCCGGCTCGGAGTCCACCAGCACGACGACGGCCGTGCGCCCCCCGTCCTGCACCGCGTCGACCAGCGCGGTGACCCGCTCGCCGGGCTCGGTGAGCAGCTCGGGCCGCCCGACCGCGACCTCGTGGCCGTCGACGACCGCGCGTACCCCCTCGCCCGGGATCGCCTCGAACCCGGACACGGCGGGCAGGTCGAGGCCGCGCTCCAGCGCGTGCCGCCGCACCGCGCGGCCCAGGACGTGCTCGCTGCCCTCCTCGGCCGCGGCCGCCAGCGCGAGGACGTCGCCGGCGGACCGGTCGCCGAGCGGGGTCACGTCCACGACCTGCGGGCGGCCGGAGGTGAGCGTGCCGGTCTTGTCCAGGACGACCGTGTCGATCTCGGCGAGCGCCTCGAGCACGGTGACGTCCTTGACCAGGGTCCCGCGCCGCCCGGAGACCGCGAGTGCCGCGAGCAGCGGCGGCATGGTGGCCAGCACGATCGCGCACGGCGACGCGACGATCATGAAGACGATCGCGCGGAGCAGCGTCTCCTCGAACGGCGCCCCGAACAGCAGCGGCACCGCCAGCAGCGCCACGGTGGCGGCCACGACGATCGCGGAGTAGCGCTGCTCGACCTTCTCGATGAACAGCTGGCGGTGCGCCTTGGTCTCGGCGGCCCGCTCGACCTGGGCAGCGACCCCGGCCACGACGGTGTCCGCGGCGTCGCGCAGCGCCCGCACCCGCAGCACGCCGGTGCCGTTGACGGTCCCGGCCAGGACGTCGTCGCCCGCCGCCCGCCGGACCGGCACCGGCTCCCCGGTCAGCCCGGCCGTGTCCACCTCGGACACGCCGTCGAGCACCCGGCCGTCGCCGGGGATCCGCTCGCCGGGCCGGACGACGACGGTCTGCCCGGCGACCAGCTCGGCCGCCGGGACCTGCCGCTCGCCGCCGTCCTCGACGAGGGTGGCGGTCTCCGGGGCGAGGTCCAGCAGCGCGTCGATGCTGGCCCGGGTCCGGGCGGTCATCACCGATTCCAGGGCGCCGGAGGTCGCGAAGATGACGATCAGCAGGCCCCCGTCGAACCACTGGCCGATCGAGGCCGCGGCGCCGGCCGCGACGACCATCAGCAGGTCGACGTCGAGCCGCTTCTCGGCGAGCGCCCGGATCCCCTCGACGGCGGGCTCCCAGCCGCCGAGGACGTAGCAGGCGAGGTAGGCCGTGACCACGACCGGGGCGGGGGTGCCGGCGAGGTCGAGCCCCACCGCGGCGAGGAACGCCAGCAGGGAGGCCCCGGCCCAGCGGACCTCGGGCAGGGTCAGTGCGGTGCGCATGCCGGTGAGCTTATCTGCGTATGCACGAAGATAGGCAAGCAGGCATCCACTCAGCGAGATGCACGTCCATCCGCGCAGTTACTCAGGTATCCTGGCCGCGTGCACGAGTCGATCCCCGGCTTCGCCATGCCGCCCGACGAGGACGTCCGCCGTGCCGCGGACGCCATGCGCATGCTGTCCGACCCGACCCGGATCAAGATCCTCTGGGCGTTGCTGCAGGGCGAGTCCTCGGTGGCCTGCCTGGCCGAGCTCGTCGGGGCGGCGCCCACCGCGGTGAGCCAGCACCTCGCCAAGCTGCGGCTCGCCGGGCTGGTCGAGAACCGGCGCGAGGGGACGTTCGTCTACTACACCGTCGACGACCCGACCGTGCGCGCCGTGCTGGAACGGGTGCTGCGGCGCGAGCCCGCCGGCCGCTGACCCGGCCACCGGGCCCGGGAACGCACTGCGAGGGACACCCCGGGGCGGCACGCGCCCGGGCGGGGTGCCCCTTCGCAGCTCCGAGCCCTCGGCGGCAAGGGCCCGGCGAGGTCCGCCCGGCCGGTCACCCGGCCGGGACGGACGCAGGCTTCTGTCAGCGCTGATGTTCGTTCCGCAAGCTCCTCTCAGCGCTGATGTTCGTTCCGCAAGCTCCTCTCAGCGCTGATGTTCGTTCCGCAAGCTCCTCTCAGCGCTGATGTTCGTTCCGCAAGCTCCTCTCAGCGCTGATGTTCGTTCCGCAAGCTCCTCTCAGCGCCCCAGCGCGGCCACCGCCCGCCGGGCCGCGATCGGGTCGGCCGTCGCGCAGGCCGCCCGGGCCCGCTCCCGGCACTGGTCGACGGTCAGCCCGCCCAGCCGGGCCCCCACGGCGGCGAGCGCGCCCGAGCCCATCGACAGGGTCGCGACGCCCAGCCCGACCAGCACCGGGGCCAGCTCCGGGTCGGCCGCGGCCTCCCCGCAGACGCCGACCGGCGTCCCGGTCCGGGCCGAGGCCTCGCCGAGCATCCCGATCAGCCGCAGCAGCGCCGGCTGCCACGGGTCGTTGAGCGCCGCCACCGGCCCGGACTGCCGGTCCGCCGCGAACAGGTACTGGGCCAGGTCGTTCGTGCCCACCGAGACGAAGTCGACCTCGCGCATGATCTCGTCCGCGGTGAGGACCGCCGCCGGGATCTCGATCATGACGCCGGCCTGGGTGATGCCGTGCGCCCGGCAGCGCTCCACGAACCAGGCGGCTTCCTCGGCGGTGGCGACCATCGGCGCCATCACCTTGAGCGCGACACCGGTCTCCTTGGCGGCCGCGGCCAGCCCCGCGAGCTGGCGGTCGAGCACGCCCGCGCCGTTCCCGGCGACCCGGGCGATGCGCAGGCCGCGCACGCCGAGCGCCGGGTTGGGCTCGCCGTCGAGGGACAGGAACGGCAGCGGCTTGTCGGCGCCGGCGTCCAGGGTGCGGGCGGTGACCGGCTTCCCGGCGAACGCGGACAGCACCTCGGTGTAGACCTCGCGCTGCCGGGCCTCGGAGGGCTCCTCGGTCGCGGCGAGGAACGCCAGCTCGGTCCGGAACAGCCCCACACCCTCGGCACCGGCGGCCGCGGACTTGGCCGCGCCCGGGCCGTCGCCCACGTTGGCCAGCAGCGGGACGACGCGGCCGTCCGCGGTTCGGCCGGCACCGTCCCACTCGGCGGTCACCGCCGCCGCGGCCGCGAACGCGGTCGCCTCGTCGAGCGTGGCGACCTCGCGGACCTCACCGGTGCCGCCGTCCACGGTCACGGCGGCGCCCTCGGCGAGCGTCCGCGCCCCCGCGCAGCCCACCACGGCCGGGATCCCCAGGGAGCGGGCGAGGATGGCGGTGTGGCTGGTCGGGCCGCCCTGCTCGGTGACCAGCGCGAGCGCGACGCCCGGCCGCAGACCGGCGGTGTCGGCGGGCGCGAGGTCGGAGGCGACGAGCACGGCCGGGGCGTCGAGATCGGCGACACCGGGGGCGGGCAGGCCCAGCAGCTCGGCCACGATCCGGTCCCGGACGTCGTGGATGTCGCGGGCGCGCTCGGCCATGTAGCCGCCCATCGAGGAGAGCATCTCCGCGAACTGGTTCGCGGCCTCCCACACCGCGCGCGCGGCGGGGTAGCCCTTCGTGGTCACCAGGCCCTGCGCGTTCTCCAGCAGTGCCGGGTCGCCGACCATCGTCACGGTCGCCTCGAGCACCTCCTTCGCGTCCCCGGAGACGGTCGCGGCGCGCGCGGTGAGGCGCTGCGACACGAGCTCGACGGCGGGCGCGATCCGGGCGGCCTCGGCGTCCGGGTCCGCGGGGGCGGGCCCGGCGGCCGGCTCGCCCGGCGGCTCGGCGACGCGCACGACGCGACCACCGGCGCGGCCGGGGCTGGCGGGGATTCCGTTCAACGTGCTCGGCATGGGGGCTCCCTGGGTTACTTCGGCGTGACCCGTTGACAAACACAGTAAAACCCACATACTCGGATACAAGCAAGCATCGAAGCGGGAGCGAACAAAGATGTACGCAGCGGAGCGTCAGCAGTGGTTGCTCGACCGGACCCGGGACCGGGGCCGGGTCGACGTGGCCGCCGTCGCCGAGGAGCTCGATGTCACCCCCGAGACCATCCGGCGGGACCTGGGCGTGCTCGAACGCCAGGGCCTGGTCCGCCGGGTCCACGGCGGGGCCATCCCGTCGGACCTGCTCAACTTCGAGCCGGGCGTGGGTCAGCGCGACACCCAGTCCGGCGCGGAGAAGGAGCGGATCGCCAAGGCCGCGCTCGCCGAGCTGGGCAACGCCGCCACGGTCCTGATCGACGCCGGCACCACCACCGCCCGGCTCGCCCACGTGCTCCCGCGGGAGCGGGACTTCACCGTCGTCACCAACTCGCTGCCGATCGCGTCGTCGCTGGCCGGGCGCCCGAACGTGCGTCTGCGCCTGCTCGGCGGGCGGGTGCGCGGCACGACGCTGGCCACCGTCGACGACTGGGCCGTCAGCCTGCTCGCCGGCCTCACCGTCGACGTCGCCTTCCTCGGCACGAACGGCTACTCGGTCGCCCGCGGGCTCACCACCCCGGACCCGGACGAGGGGGCCACCAAACGGGCGATGATCCGCGCGTCCCGGCGCGCCGTGGTCCTCGCCGACGCGAGCAAGTTCGGCTCCGACCAGTTCGTCCGCTTCGGAACGCTGGCCGCGGTCGACACACTCATCACCGACACCGGCCTCGACCCCGCGCACGTCGCGGCGCTGGAGGCCGCCGGACCCAAGGTGGTACGCGCATGACCCGCCACGCCCACGAGCGTTCCGCGACACCGCCGCTGTTCGTGACGGTCACGCCGAACCCGAGCCTGGACCGCACCATCGAGCTGCCGCACCTCGCCCGCGGTGAGGTCCACCGGGCGACCTCGGTCCGGGTCGACCCGGGCGGCAAGGGCGTCAACGTCGCCCGCGCCCTCGCCGCGGCCGGGCACCGCGCGGTCGCGCTGCTTCCCGCCGGGATGACCCCCGGCGAGCGGCTGGCCGCGCTGCTGGAACCCACGGACGTCACCACCGTGACCGTCCCGATCGCCGAGGCGACCCGCGTCAACATCACGCTGGTCGAACCGGACGGCGTCACCACCAAGGTCAACGAGCAGGGCCCGCGGCTGACCGCCGCGGAGTCCGGCGCGCTGACCGACCGGGCGCACGCCCTGGGTGCGGGCGCGACCTGGCTGGTCATCTGCGGTTCGCTGCCGGCCGGGGTCGACGACGACTACCACGCCGAGCTCGTGCGGCGCTGCCGCAGGCCCGGCCTGCGGATCGCCGTCGACACCTCGGGCACGCCGCTGCACCACGCGGTGGCGGCCGTACCCGACCTCGTGAAACCCAACCACGCCGAGCTGGCCGAACTCGTCGGGCGCCCACTGGGCCACCTCGGTGACGTGCTGCTGGCCGCCCGCGAGCTGCGTGCCCGCGGGATCGGCGCGGTCCTGGTCAGCCTGGGCGCCGGCGGTGCCCTGCTGGTCGACCGGTCCGGCGAGTACCACGCCCGGACCCCTCCGATCACCGTGCGCAGCACGGTCGGCGCCGGCGACTCCACCCTGGCCGGGTTCCTGGCCGCGGGCGGGGAAGGCCCGGACGCCCTCCGGCAGGCCGTCGCCTACGGCGCCGCCGCCTGCCGCCTGCCCGGTTCGGCCACGCCGGGCCCGGCCGACATCCGAATCGACGACGTCGAACTGGCACCCACGCCGGACACCACCCTCGCCCTCTCGGGAGATGCCGCATGACTGCACTGATCACCGCCGATCTGGTCGACCTCGACGTGCCGTCGGCCGACCGCAAGGCCGCCGTCACGGCGCTGGCCCAGCGCCTGGTGGATGCCGGCCGGGTCACCGACCTGGACCAGTTCCTGGCCGACATCGAGGCCCGCGAGGCCCAGATGCCGACCGGCCTCGAGGGCGGGATCGGCATCCCGCACTGCCGGTCGGCCGCCGTCACCGAGCCGAGCCTCGCGTTCGGCCGCAGCAGCAGCGGAGTCGACTTCGGCGCCGAGGACGGCCCCGCCAACCTCATCTTCATGATCGCCGCCCCGGAGGGCGGGAGCACCGACCACATGACCGTGCTGGCCGCGCTGGCCCGCCGCCTGGTCCGTGCCTCCTTCAAGAACGAGCTCCTGGGCGCCACCGACCCCGCCGCCGTCGCGACGTTCATCCAGCAGGAGGTGGGAGCGTGAAGCTCCTGGCCATCACCGCGTGCCCGACGGGCATCGCGCACACCTACATGGCCGCGGAGGCCCTCGAGGTCGCCGCGGACGAGGCCGGCCACGAGATCGTGGTCGAGACGCAGGGCTCGGCCGGTTCCACCCCGTTCACCCAGGAGCAGCTCGACGCCGCGGACGCGATCATCCTGGCCGCCGACGTCGAGGTGCGGGACAAGGAGCGCTTCGCGCACCTGCCGACCGTCACCGCGCCGGTCAAGAAGGCCATCGGCGGCGCGCCCGGCCTGATCGAGCAGGCCGTCGCGAAGGCGACCGAGCAGCCCAAGGGCACCCCGGCCGCCGCCACGGCCGCCCCGGCCGCCGCGGACGACGAGGCGGACGCCCGCCCGGCCGCGGGGCCCGGTTTCGGCGCGAAGCTGCGCGGGTGGCTGATGACGGGTGTCTCCTACGTCATCCCGTTCATCGCCGCGGGCGGCCTGCTGATCGCCCTGGGCTTCGCGCTCGGGGGGTACCAGATCTCCGACGCGCCGGACATCGTCTCGATCGGCGACGACAACGTCGCGTCGATCAACTTCGATCCGGGCTCGCTGGCGTCGTGGGCCGCGCTGTCGTTCCAGATCGGCAATCTGGCCTTCGGCTTCCTGGTCCCGGTGCTGGCCGGCTTCATCGCCTACGCCATCGCCGACCGGCCGGCGCTGGTGCCCGGGTTCGTCGGCGGCATGATCGCCGTCAACACCCAGGCGGGCTTCCTCGGCGGCCTGGTCGCCGGCCTGCTGGCCGGTGCGGTGATCTACGGCCTCAAGCTGTGGAAGCCGCCGCGCGCGCTGGCCGGCATAATGCCGGTGCTGGTGCTCCCGCTGATCGGCACCGCCGTCGTCGGCACGATCATGTTCCTGATCCTCGGCCAGCCGCTCGCCGCCGCCACCACCGGCCTCACCAACTGGCTGAACGGTTTGTCCGGGGCCAACGCGGTCCTGCTCGGCGCGCTGCTCGGCCTGATGGTGGCCTTCGACATGGGCGGCCCGGTGAACAAGGCCGCGTACGCCTTCGCCGTCGCCGGCCTGTCGACCGGCTCCGAGACCGCACTGATGATCATGGCTGCGGTGATGGCGGCGGGCATGACGCCGCCGCTGTCGCTGGCACTGGCCACGGCCGTCCGGAAGAACCTGTTCACCGGCGTCGAGCGGGAGAACGGCCGGGCCGCCTGGCTGCTGGGCGCCTCGTTCATCACCGAGGGCGCGATCCCGTTCGCCGCGGCCGACCCGCTGCGGGTGATCCCGTCGATCATGGCCGGCTCCGCGGTCACCGGCTCGCTGTCGATGGCCTTCGGCTCGACGCTGCGGGCCCCGCACGGGGGGATCTTCGTGGTCCCGCTGATCGGTAACCCGTTCGCCTACCTGCTGGCGATCGTCGCCGGCACGGTCGTCTCGGCGGCACTGGTGGTGGGCCTCAAGGGTGCCCGCCGCACACCGGCCACGGGCGACACCGCACCGGCCGGGTCCACCCCGTCCACCACCCCCGTCGCGGGCTGAGCCCCGTCCACCGAGAAGACCGAGGAAGAGGAGCACCGACATGGCCGAGCGTCGTGTGAAGATCGGTTCGTCCGTGGGGCTGCACGCCCGCCCCGCCAACCTGTTCTGCAGTGCCGCCAAGCAGCAGCCCGTCAAGGTCCAGATCGCCACCGCCGACGGCACCCGCGGGCCGGTGGACGCCGCGTCCATCCTGTCCGTGATGGGCATGGGCGTGCAGTCCGGCGAGGAGGTCGTGCTCACCGCGGCCGACGGCGCCGAGGGCGAGGCCGCCGTCGCGGAGCTGGCCGAGCTGCTGGCCCAGGACCTGGACGCCACACCCGCCTGACCCGCACCACCCCGGACGCCCCCGCCGTGCTCCCTACGGCGGGGGCGTCCCTCGTCCGGGCGTGGTCGCGCGTCGTGGAGCGTGGCGTCCGCCACGCTCCACGACGGGTGATCACGGTCGGGGACACTGGCGGGGTGCAGTACCGCCACGCGCCGGACGGGCACTTCGCCGCCCTCGACGCCGTCCTCGTGTCCGCACCGGGGCGCCCGACCCTGCCGGTCCGGCTCACCGTCGAGCTGCTCGGGCGGGCACGGGCGCGGCTCGGCTCCCCGGCGACGGTCGCCGTGTGGGACCCGTGCTGCGGGGCCGGCGTCACCCTGACCGTGCTCGGGCTGCTCTGCCCCGGCATCACGGCGCTGGCCGGCACCGACGCCGACCCGGACCCGCTCGGCCTGGCCCGGCGGAACCTCGCGCTGCTCGGGCCCGGCGGGCCCGCGGCCCGCGCGGCCGAGCTCGAGGCGATGGCGGCGCGGCACGGCAAGGAGTCCTACGCCGGCGCGGCCCGCGCGGTCCGGGCCCTGGACCCGCTGAGCCGTCCGGAGTGGACCGTGGAGGCGGCGGACGCGCTCGACCCGGCCGCCACCCGGGCCGCGCTCGGCGGGGTGGCCCCGGACGTGGTGCTCGCGGACCTGCCGCACGGCCGGCAGACGACGTGGGCGCGGTCGGATGCCTCGGACGACGGCGCCGGGCCCACGGATCCTGCGGCCGGCGACGGCGGGCCGACACCCGGGGCCGCGCACCCGGCGACGGACGGCCCGGCCGGCGCCCTCCCGCCCGAGGCCGCGTTCCTCACCGCGGTCGGCGCGGTGCTCGCACCGGAGGCCGTGGTCGTCGCGGTCGGGCGGGGACGGTCGGTGCCGCTGCCCGAAGGGGTGCGGGCACTGGAGCGGGTGCGGGCCGGGCACCGCGCCGCGGCCCTCGTCCGGGCCCGCGACCTGCACCGATGAGCCGGCGCACCGCCCGCCTGTGAGCCCGCGGCGGAGGTCCTGTGGGCGGCGGCCGGAGGAACCGACGGGTCAGCCGGAGGGGGCCGGGAGCCGGGCGTAGGCGTCCAGGAGCTGGTCCCGGGCGGACACCAGGTAGCGGGCCAGCTCGTCGGCGGCCTTCTCGACCTCCCCGTCGGTGAGCATCGCGGCGATCTCGCCGTTGCGGGCCAGGTAGGGCTCGTGGAACTCGCGCACCTCGGGCATCCGCTGGAACACCAGCCGCATCTCGGCGAGCAGCCTCCCCATCTCGCGCTCCAGGCGGGGGCTCCCGGCCAGCGCGACGATCTCGCGGTGGAAGTGCTGGTTGGCGTCGGCGATGCCGGTCCAGTCGGCGACGTCGGCGGCGGCTCGCCCCTCCAGGTAGGCGCCCCGGACGGCGGACAGCGCGACCGGGTCGGTGACCCGCGCGCCGTAGCGGATCGCCCCGGGTTCGATCACCATCCGGGCCGAGTAGACGTCCCGGATGTCGTCGGCCCCGGGCCGGGCGACGAACACGCCCCGGTTCGGGACCCGGACCAGCACCCGCTCGGCCACCAGCTGGGACAGCGCCTCGCGCACGGTGTTCCGGGAGACCTGCAGCGCCGTGCACAGGGCCTGCTCGGGCAGCCGCGCCCCGACCCGCAGGCGGGCCTCGGCGACCTCCACCCGGATCTGGTCGGCGACCCGCTCCGCGGCGGGCACCACGACCGCGCGGGACGCGGCCAGGGAGGCCAGCGCGTCCTGCACGGCGGTGTTCGCGTCGGTCACGACCACATCCTAGATGGGAAATGACTGCTCTTGGGATTGCCGGATCGTAGGACAATCCATCACACTCTTCCGACCTGCACCGCGTGACAGCCGGGAGGCGGCATGACCGAGGACACGGCACGACCGGCCGGGACGTCCACCCGAAGTGCCCTGCTCGGGGCCATGTTCCTGATGGCGACGAGCGCCATCGGCCCCGGCTTCATCACCCAGACCACGCAGTTCACGGCCCAGCTCGGCGCGGCGTTCGCCTTCGCGATCCTCGTGTCGATCCTGGTCGACATCGCGATCCAGATGAACGTCTGGCGGGTCGTGGGTGTGTCCGGGCTGCGGGCCCACCAGCTCGCGAACCGGATCGCACCGGGCGCGGGCTGGCTGCTCACCGCGCTGGTGGTCGTCGGCGGGCTGGTGTTCAACATCGCCAACGTCGGCGGCGCCGGGCTGGGGCTGAACGCGATGCTCGGGCTCGACGCCCGGATCGGCGGTGCGCTCTCCGCCGTGCTCGCGATCGCGATCTTCACGATCCGCCGGGCGGGGGTGGCACTGGACCGGATCGTCGTCGTGCTCGGCGTCCTCATGATCGGGCTGACCGCCTACGTCGCGGTCGTGTCCGGCCCGCCGGTCGGCGAGGCGCTGCGCCAGGCGGTGCTGCCCGGCCAGGTCAGCTGGCTGGTGATCACCACGCTGATCGGCGGCACGGTCGGCGGCTACATCACCTACGCCGGAGCGCACCGGATGCTGGACTCCGGCCTGTCCGGGCCGGAGAACGCCGGTCAGGTCACGCGCAGCTCGGTGCAGGGCATCCTGGTCACCGCCGTCATGCGGGTGCTGCTGTTCCTGGCCATCCTCGGCGTCGTCGCCGGCGGGGTGAACCTCGCCGGGTCCGGCAACCCGACCGCCACCGCGTTCGAGGCCGCCGCCGGCCAGGTGGGGCTGCGGCTGTTCGGCCTGATCCTGTGGGCCGCCGCGATCACCTCGGTCATCGGCGCCGCTTACACCTCGGTCACGTTCCTGACCTCCACCGCGACCCGGCAGCGCACCACCAACCTGCTCACCATCGGGTTCATCGTGCTGAGCACGGCCGTCTTCCTGATCGCCGGGACCACGCCGGTCACGCTGCTGATCTTCGCCGGGGCCTTCAACGGGCTCATCCTGCCGATCGGCTTCACCATCGTGCTGTGGGTGGCCTGGCGGCGCCGGGACCTGCTGGGCGGGTACCGCTACCCGCGCTGGCTGCTCGGCGCCGGGGTCGCCGGGTGGCTGGTGACGCTGTTCGTCGGCTACCAGTTCGTGGCGGACAACCTGGGGAAGCTGGCATGACGCACATCGACCTGAACGCCGACCTCGGCGAGTCCTACGGCCAGTGGACCCTCGGCGACGACGACGCGATGCTCGGGCTGGTCAGCTCGGCGAACGTCGCGTGCGGCTTCCACGCCGGCGACCCGTCGACGCTCCGGGCGACGACCGGGCGTGCCGCGGCGGCGGGCGTCACCGTGGGCGCCCAGGTGTCCTATCCGGACCTGCGCGGGTTCGGGCGGCGGTTCGTCGACATCGAGCCGTCCGCGCTGACCGACGACGTGCTCTACCAGATCGGTGCGCTCGAGGCGCTGTGCCGGGCGGCCGGCATCCGGGTCCGCTACGTGAAACCGCACGGCGCCCTCTACAACGCCACGCGCGCGCACACCGCGCAGGCCCGCGCCGTCGTCGAGGCGGTCCGGACCTACGACCCGTCGCTGCCGCTGCTGGGTCTGCCCGGCTCGGAGCTGCTGGCCGCCGCGGAGGACGCCGGGCTGCGCGCGGTGCCGGAGTTCTTCGTCGACCGCGGCTACACCCCCGACGGCGGCCTGGTGTCCCGCCGCGAGCCCGGCGCCCTGCTGGACGACCCCGGCGCGGCCGCCGACCGGGTGGTCCGGATGCTGGAGGACGGCGTCGTCCGGGCGGTGGACGGCACCGACGTCGCCGTCCGCGCCGAGTCCGCCTGCGTGCACGGGGACTCGCCCGGCGCCGTCACGATGGCGCGGCAGGTCCGGGACGCGCTGACCCGGGCCGGGGTCGAGATCCGGGCGTTCGCGCCATGACCGCCGAGCTCACCCCGGCGCAGGCCCGGGAGCGGTTCCGCGCCGGGCTGTCCACCCCGACCTCGGGCTGGTGCGCCGGCTGGACCCAGGCCAACCTGATCGCGGTGCCGGCCGGGTTCGCGTGGGACGTGCTGCTGTTCGCCCAGCGCAACCCGAAGCCGTGCCCGGTGCTGGAGGTCCTGGAACCGGGCGAGTTCGACGGGGCCATCCTGGAGGGCGATATCCGCACCGACCTGCCCGGATACCGCGTGTACGCGCACGGGGAGCTGGTCGAGGCGCCGACGGACGTCGTGCAGCACTGGCGCGACGACCTGGTCGCCTTCCTCATCGGCTGCAGCTTCACCTTCGAGAGCGCGTTGCTCGCGGCGGGTGTGCCGGTGCGGCACCTGGCGCAGGGGACGAACGTGCCGATGTACCGGACCACGAAGCGCTGCCGCCCCGCCGGGCGGATGTCCGGGCCGCTGGTCGTGTCGATGCGCCCGGTCCCGGCCGAGCTCGTCGACACCGCGGTCGCGGTCACCGCGCGGTACCCGGCCGTGCACGGCGCCCCGGTCCACACCGGGGACCCGGCGGCCCTGGGGATCGCCGACCTGGACCGGCCCGACTACGGCGACCCGGTCCCGATGGCCGAGGGCGAGGTGCCGGTGTTCTGGGCCTGCGGGGTCACCCCGCAGGCCGCCGTGCTGGAGTCCCGGCTGCCGCTGGCGATCACCCACGAGCCCGGACAGATGCTCATCACCGACACCCGGGACACCGACCACCGGATCTGAGTCATGATCGGGGGCATGACGAACGACCCGCACGCCTGGCTCGAGGACGTCACCGGCAGCGACGCCCTGCGGTGGGTGACCGAGCGCAACGCCCGCACCGAGGAGCAGCTGACCGGGACCCCGCTGTTCACCGAGCTGGAGTCGGGCCTGCGCGAGGTGCTGGACTCGGACGCGCGCATCCCGTGGGTCACCGCACGCGGCGGGTACTACTACAACTTCTGGACCGACGAGCGGAACCCGCGCGGCCTGTGGCGGCGCACGACACCCGAGGAGTACCGCAAGGAACGCCCGGAGTGGGAGGTGCTGCTCGACCTCGACGCGCTCAACGCGGCCGAGGGCGAGAACTGGGTGTGGCACGGTGCCCGGTTCCTGCGCCCCGACCTGGACCGGGCCCTGGTCGACCTGTCCCGCGGCGGCGCCGACGCCGACGTCACCCGCGAGTTCGACGTCACGACCGGGGACTGGGTGCCGGACGGCTTCTTCCGGCCCGAGGGCAAGGGCGGCGCCGGCTGGATCGACCGGGACACCCTGTGGGTCTCCACCGACCTCGGTGAGGGGACGACGACGAGCTCCGGCTACCCGCGGATCGCCCACCGGTGGCGGCGCGGAACCCCGCTCGCCGAGGCCCCGGTCGTGTTCGAGGGCACGGTCGAGGACCTGTCCGTGTCGGCGTTCCGCGACCAGACCCCCGGCTACGAGCGCGACTTCGTGCGGCGCGCGATCGACTTCTACGCCGACGAGCTGTTCCTGGTCGAGGGCGACATGCTGCGCAAGGTGCCGGTCCCGGACTCGGCGATCGCCGACGTCGAGCGCGAGTGGCTGGTCCTGGAGCTGCGCGAGGACTGGGGGCGGTTCGGCGCCGGGGCGCTGCTCGCCGCCCGGTTCGACGACGTCATGGCCGGCACCCCGAGCTGGGAGGTGCTGTTCGCGCCGACCGCGTCGTCGTCGCTCGCCGGCTACACCTGGACCCGGCGCCACCTCGTGCTGAACGTGCTCGACGACGTCGTCAACAGGCTGTCCGTCCTCACCCCCGGCGACGACGGCTGGTCCCGCGCGCCGTTCACCGGGGCACCGGAGTTCGGCAGCGTCTCGGTGTCCGCCGTGGACGCCGACACCTGCGACGACGTCTGGCTCACCGTCACCGACTACCTCACGCCGTCGACGCTGGCGATCGCGACGGTCGGGGAGCAGCCGGAGGTGCTGAAGAGCTCACCCGCGTTCTTCGACGCGTCCGGGCACGTGATCGAGCAGCACTTCGTGACCAGCGACGACGGCACCCGCGTCCCGTACTTCCTGGTCCGGCCGAAGGATCTCGACCTCGACGGCACCGCCCCCACCCTGCTCTACGGCTACGGCGGCTTCGAGATCGCGCTGACCCCCGCCTACTCCGGGGGGATCGGCCGGTCCTGGCTGGAACGCGGCGGCGTGTACGCCGTCGCGAACCTCCGCGGCGGCGGCGAGTACGGCCCCCGCTGGCACCGCGCCGCGCTGCGGGAGAACCGGCCGCGCGCCTACGAGGACATGGCCGCCGTCGCCCGCGACCTGGTGGACCGCGGGATCACCTCGCCGGCGCGGCTCGCCGTGCAGGGCGGCAGCAACGGCGGCCTGATGGCCGGGAACATGCTGGTCCGCCACCCGGAGCTGTTCGGAGCGGTCGTGATCCAGGTGCCGCTGCTGGACATGAAGCGCTACAGCCACCTGCTCGCCGGCGCGTCCTGGGTCGCCGAGTACGGCGACCCGGACACCGAGGACTGGGAGTTCATCCGGACCTTCTCGCCGTACCACCTGATCGACGGGTCCGCCGACTACCCGCCGGTCATCCTGCTGACGTCCACCCGGGACGACCGGGTCCACCCCGGGCACGCGCGCAAGTTCGCGGCGGCGCTCGCCGAGGCCGGCCACGACGTCACCTACTACGAGAACGTCGAGGGCGGCCACGGCGGCGCCGCGGACAACGCCCAGGCGGCCCGGATGGCCGCGCTGGCGTACGCGTTCCTTCATCGGCGGCTGCGCCGCCCGTGAGTGGTTAACAGGGCCAGGACCCTGTTAACCACTCACGAGCCGACGAAGTCGGCCACCAACTTGGTCAGGTCCTCGGGCCGCTCGATGTGCAGGCCGTGGCTCGAGCCGGGCCCGGTGACGAGCTCGTAGCGCGCGCCGGGGATCGCGTCCGCGACCTTCTTCGCCTGCCACGGCGGCGTCAGCAGGTCCTGCTCGCCCACCACGACCAGGGTCGGCGCGGTGATCCCGCCGAGCCGGTCCAGGGTGTCGAGGGCGAGGTCGGCGTCCCACTGCTCGACGGTGACCTGCATCTGCGCCTCGTTCTGCGGGAAGGCGGGCAGCATCGGTTCGAGCAGCTCGCCGAAGTCGGGGCGGTCGAGCAGCTCCGGGGAGAACGCGATCCCGGCCACCGCCAGCGCGGACTCCATGTCCCGGTGCACGTAGGGCAGCCGGAGCGCGGTGAGCACGGACCGCTGGAACCCGTCGCAGCGGCCCCAGGTGGCGTACAGGATCGCCGAGGCGACCTGCTCCGGGTGGGCCAGCGCGAGCTCCTGGGCGATCGCGGAGCCGAGCGACCAGCCCAGCACGTGCGCGCGGGGGATCTCGAGCGCCTCCAGCAGGGCGGACGCGTCCTCGGCCAGCGAGGCCACGCTGATCGGGCCGGTGCCGCGCTCGCTGCCGCCGAGGCCGCGGTTGTCGAACGCGATGACCTGGTGGTTCTCGGCGAGGCGGGAGACCATCTCGCCCCACAGCGGGATCGAGCCGGACGTTCCCATGATCAGCAGCAGCGGGTCGCCGCTGCCGCTGATCTCGTAGTTCAGCGTGACTCCGGTGCGGACGGACGTCTGGGGCACGGGGACTCCTCATCGGTGCGTGGTGAGTGGACGTCGTGAGTGGGTAGGAGGGCGGGAACCCTCCGAAGTGTTCACGGGCCGTAGGCGAGCCCGTCGGTGATGTCGGCCTCCGGAAGCACCCGGCGGTCGTGGTCGTGCTCGTGCATGTGGGTCCAGGGATCCCGGTCGCCCTGCTTGAACATGCGGTCCTGCGAGCGCATCACGTAGCCGGGGTTGAAGTTCTCCGGGTCGCTCCAGGGCAGCAGCGGCATGTCCGCGTCCCCGGGGCGGAGCTGCGGCACGACCGTCGTCGCGCCCTGCTCGGCCATGTGCTCGAGGATCCGCCCGACGACGTCGTTGACCAGGTCCACGCGCAGTGTCCAGCTGTGCCGGAAGTAGCCGAAGGCGTACGCCATGTTCGGCACTCCGCTGATCATGAGCCCGCGCCAGGTGACCCGCCGGCTGAAGTCGACCGGCTCGCCGTCCGTCCGGAACGGGATGTCCCCGAACGGGGCCAGGTTGAACCCGGTCGCGGTGACCACGATGTCGGCCTCGATCACCTCGCCCGACGACAGCTGCACGCCCTTCTCGGTGAACTCGGCGATCTCGTCGGTGACGACCGAGGCCTTCCCCTCGCGCATGGCCGCGAAGAAGTCTCCGTCCGGCACGAACGCGATCCGCTGCTGCCAGGGCCGGTAGCGGGGCGTGAAGTGCTTCTCGACGTCGGTGCCCTCGGGCAGCAGCGGCCGGATCGTCTCGATCAGGAACTGGTGCAGCTGCTCGGGGTCCTCGAGCCCGGTGGTGGCCAGCCAGTCGAGCTGCTGGACGTAGGTGCGGCGCAGGATCTCGTGCACCCACTCGTCGGGCAGGTCGAGCGGTTCCAGCATCGTGGCCAGCTCGTGCACCGTCGGCGCCGGGAACCAGTACGACGGCGAGCGCTGCAGCATCGTCACGTGCGCCGCGGTCTCGGCCATCGCCGGCACCACGGTCGCCGCCGTCGCCCCCGACCCGATGACCAGCACGCGCTTGCCGGCGTGGTCGAGGTCGTCCGGCCACGCCTGCGGGTGCACCATCCGGCCCTCGAAGCGCTCCGTGCCCGGCCACTCGGGCGTGTACGGCTCGTCGTGGTTGTAGTAGCCCTGGCACATCCACAGGAAGTCGGCGGTGAACCGGAGCTGCTCGCCGGTGTCGGTGCGGGTGACCTGCGCCGTCCACCGGTGGTCGTCGGACGACCACTCCAGCGCCGTGACCTCGTGCCGGTAGCGGATGTGGTCGGCCAGGCCGTCCTCGTCGATGACCTCGTCGAGGTACTCCAGGATCTTGTCGCCGGCCGCGATCGACGGGCCCCGCCACGGCTTGTGCCGGTAGCCGTAGGTGAACAGGTCGCTGTCCGAGCGCGCGCCCGGGAACCGGTGCGTCCACCACGTGCCCCCGCGGGCCTCCTTGGCCTCCAGGATCAGGAAGCTGCGGTCCGGGAACCGCGCGCGCAGGTGGTGGGCGGTGCCGATGCCGGACACCCCCGCACCGACGATGAGGACGTCGACGTGGCCGGCGTCGCCGGTCGCGGACCGGCTGCGTTCGGTGGTGGCGGCTCCGGTCATGGCGCTGGCCTCCCTGGTCGGCACTGATCGGGGACGCCGCCGACGCTAGATCACCGCACCGCTGCCGCTGGTGTCCCAAAGTCGGACACCGTGGCCCCTTGACCGGCCGGGACGGATCTCACCCGTTCTTCGCGATGTCGGCGTGCTCCGCCCGCAGCTCCCGCTTGAGGATCTTCCCGCTGGGGTTCTTCGGCAGGGCGTCGGCGAACACGACGTACTTGGGCCGCTTGTAGCCGGCCAGCCGCTCCCGGGCGTGCGCGTGCACCTGCTCCTCGGTGAGCGTCACGCCGTCCTTCGGGACGACGACCGCGGTCACGGCCTCGATCCAGTGCGGGTGGCTGACGCCGAACACCGCGACCTCGGCGACGCCGTCGAGCAGGTAGAGGGCCTCCTCGACCTCCCGGGACGCGACGTTCTCCCCACCGGTCTTGATCATGTCCTTCTTGCGGTCGACGACCGACAGGTAGCCGTCGGCGGTCATCACGCCCAGGTCCCCGGAGTGGAACCAGCCGCCCGCGAACGCCTCCGCGGTCTTCTCCTCGTCGCCGTAGTACCCGAGCGTGGCGTGCGGGGACCGGTGGACGATCTCGCCGACCTCGCCGGCCGGCAGCTCGGCCCCGTCGTCGCCGACCACCCGGGTCTCGACGTTGAGGCAGGCCCGGCCGGCCGAGCCGGCGCGCTCCAGCTGCTCCTCGGGCCGCAGGATGGTGGCCAGCGGCGCCATCTCGGTCTGGCCGTAGAAGTTCCACAGCCGCACCTCCGGCAGCCGGCGCGACAGCTCCTGCAACACCTCGACCGGCATCGCGGCCGCGCCGTAGTACCCCTTGCGCAGCGACGACAGGTCGGTCGTGTCGAAGTCCGGGTGCCGCAGCAGCGAGATCCACACCGTGGGCGGGCAGAACAGCTTGGTGACCCGCTCGGCCGCGATCGTCGCCAGCAGCGTCGCCGGGTCCGGGCCGGGCAGGATGATGCTGGTCGCGCCCAGGTACACGTCGACGGAGAAGAAGCAGTCCAGCTGCGCGCAGTGGTACATCGGCAGCGAGTGCAGTTCGACGTCGTCGCGGGTCATCCCGCCGTCGACGATGCAGCTCGTGTACTGGGTGATCAGCGAGCGGGACGACAGCATGACGCCCTTGGGCCGGGACTCGGTGCCCGAGGTGTACATGAGGCGCAGCGGGTCGTCGTCGCCGACGTGCACGTCCGGCGGGCCCGGGTCGTCGTCGCCGACGTGCACGTCCGGCGGGCCCGGGTCGTCGTCGCCGGCGATCCAGGCGTCGGCGTCCGCCCAGTCGCCCGCGGGTCCCCGGCCCCCGATCCGGGCGCGCACCGCCACCGGGGCGGATGACCGGGCGATCGCCTTCTCCGCGGTGGGTGCCAGCGCGTCCTCGGTGACCAGCGCCTTCGCCCCCGAGTGGTCGAGGATGTAGGCGATCTCGTCGGGGCCGAGCATGAAGTTCACCGGCACCAGGACGACGCCGAGCCGCGCGGTGGCGAATGCCAGCGCCCCGAACTGGTGGCAGTTGTGCGACAGCAGGGCCAGCCGGTCGCCCTTGGTCAGGCCCTGCCCGGCCAGCGCGGCCGCGCAGCGGTTCACGGCCGCGTCGAACTCGGCGAAGGTCCACCGGGTGACCCCGTCGACGACGGCGAGCTTGTCCGGGTCGCGGCGCGCCGTCCGGTGCAGCAGGTCACCGATCGAGTGGCGTCGGGCCCGCGTGATCGTGGTCGTCGTCCGTTCGCTGAACGTCGTGGCGGCGCTGCTCATGGGAGGGATCCTGCCCCACGCCGGGGTCACGGTCACGGGTCCGGCGGTCCGGGACGCAGGTGGCGGTCGGTTCGTCCCGGCCGCGCAGGACGACCTCGTCGGCGGGCCGCCAGTGCCGGGCCTCGCGCCCGGCCGCCCCGACCGTGCGAGCGGACGCCACCACCCCGCCGGGCACCGACTTGGCCAGCTCGGTCAGCCGGGCGGCCTCGTTCACCGGGTCCCCGATCACCGTGTACTCGAACCGGCGCGGGTCGCCGACGTTGCCCGCGACGGCGTCCCCGGCCGAGACGCCGATCCCGGCCTCGATCTCCGGCATCTCGGCAGTGAGGCGCTCACCGAGCCTGCGGGCGGCGGCCAGCGCGGCGCCGGGGGCGTCGTCGAGGTCCTGCGGGGCACCGAAGACGGCCAGCGCGGCGTCACCCTCGAACTTGTTGATCCACCCGCCGCATCGCTCCACGCACTCGACGACCACGCCGAAGAAGCGGTTGAGGACCGTGACGACCTCCTCCGGGGGACGGCGCGCCGCCATTGCCGTCGACCCGACGAGATCGACGAACAGCACGGCGACCGGCCGCACCTCGCCGCCGAGCCGGATCTCGTCCGGGCGGGCGGCGGCGACCTCGGCGACGTCGCGGCCGACGTGCCGGCCGAACAGGTCCCGGATCCGTTCCCGCTCCCGCAGCCCCTCGACCATGCTGTTCGTGCCGGCCTGCAGCTGCCCGAGCTCGGTGTTGTCGTAGACGGGGACGCGCACGTCGAGGTCGCCGTCCTGTACCCGGGCCAGTGCCCGGCGCACCGTCAGCACCGGGTCGGCGATGGCGCGGGCGGCCCCGACCGTGGTGAGCAGGCCGGTCCCGATCGCCGTCCCGCCGAGCGCCAGCATGGTGACGGCCAGCTGGGTGGGCGAGGCGTCGCCGTGGACCAGGGTGACCAGCCCGGCCAGCATCACCCCGGCCACCGGGACCGCGGTGCCGAGCGCCCAGAACCCGACCGAGCGGAGCATCACCCCGGTCACCACGCGGTGCCGCCGCGGCGGCCGACCGGACATCACCCGGGCCGCCGCGCCCCGCAACATCCGCTCGACCAGCAGGTAGGACAACGCACACGTGGTGACGCCGCCGATCGCGACCGTGGCCGCCACCGAGAACGCCAGCCGGCCGGAGTAGCGCAGGTTGAGGACCGCGAACACGCCCGCGGCCAGGAACCACAGCACGACGATCATCCGGCTGATCCGGCCCGGTGCGGCCAGCACCAGGTGCCGCTCCGCCTGCTCCACGTCGCGGGCCGAGCGGCGCACGGTCAGCTTGCGCCGGCCGAACCCGATGCCGAGCGGGATCGCCACGGCCAGGTAGATACCCAGGACGGCCAGGTTGACCAGCCGGATCTCGACGACGTCGAGCAACTGCTCGCGGGGCAGCACGAACGCCGCGATCACCAGCACGACCGCGGCGCCGGCGAGGTTCGCCCCGACCACCACGAGCGTGAGCAGGGCGCGGACCGGTAGGCCGACGACCGGGCGTCCCGGCCGGGCCGGGCGCTGATCCGTCATGGCCGGATCCTAGGCCGAAAGGGTGACCCGCACGGGGCGGGCTCTGCTCACGCAGCGCGTCCGCGCAGCCCGGCCAGCCGTTCACCCGCCTCGACGAGCACCTCGTCGCGCTTGCAGAACGCGAACCGCACCAGCGGCCGCACGGCGGCCGCGCCCGCCTCGGAGGAGCAGAACACCGACACCGGCACGGCCGCGACACCGCACAGCTCGGGCAGCTTCCAGGCGAGGTCGACGCCGTCGTCGAAGCCGAGCGGGCGGGGATCGGCGACCACGAAGTAGGTGCCGCGCGGGGTGAGGACGTCGAACCCGGCGGCCCGCAGCCCGCCGGCGAGCAGGTCCCGCTTGCGGGTCAGGTCGGTGACGATCCCGGAGTAGAACCCGTCGTCGAGCGCGAGCGCGTTCGCCACGGCCGGCTGCAGCGGGGCGCCGCCGTGGAAGGTGAGGAACTGCTTCACCGCCCGCGGGGCGGCGACCAGCTCCGGCGGGCCGTGCACCCAGCCGACCTTCCAGCCGGTGACCGAGAAGGTCTTGCCGGCCGAGGAGATGGTCAGCGTGCGGTCGGCGAGGCCGGGCAGGGTGGCCATCGGGACGTGGGCGGCGCCGTCGAAGGTCATGTGCTCGTACACCTCGTCGGTGACGACGACGGCGTCGTGGGCGGCCGCGAGCTCCCCGATCCGGGTCAGCCGGTCGGGGCTGAACACCGCTCCGGTCGGGTTGTGCGGGGTGTTGACCAGCACCACCCGGGTGCGCTCGGAGAACGCGGCGGCCAGCTCGGCGTCGTCGAACCCGAAGTGCGGCGGACGCAGCGGGACCGGCTTCAGGGTGGCGCCCGCGAGCGCCACGGACGCGGCGTAGGAGTCGTAGGTCGGCTCGAAGGCGACGACCTCGTCCCCGGGGCCGCACAGGCCCAGCAGGGTGGCGGCGATCGCCTCGGTGGCGCCGGTGGTGACCACGACGTCGGCCGGGTCCACCGTGAGGCCGTAGAAGCGGCGCTGGTGGTCGGCGACGGCCTGCCGCAGCGCGGGCACGCCCGGGCCGGGCGGGTACTGGTTGGCGCCGCGTTCGGTGATGTTGGCGGCGGCGTCGGCGAGCAGGGACGCGGGGCCGTCGGTGTCCGGGAATCCCTGGCCGAGGTTGATCGCACCGGTCTCGACCGCGAGGCGGGAGATCTCGGTGAAGATCGTGGACGTGAACGGGCGCATGCGCTCGACCAGCATGGTGGCCGAGCCTAGTGTTCGCCGACCGCGGTCGGCGGGCGGCGCAGCTCCTGATCGAGGGTCTGCGCGCACCCCGTGCCGCCCGTGGGCGCGGTGGGTTCCACCACCGCCGGGCGGGCTGTGACCGGCTCGCGGTTCGGCTAGTCGAGGCCGCGGACGATGTTCGCCTCGTCCTCGCCGTCCTCGATCTCGGCGCTGCGGGTGATCTCGTCGGTGTTCACGGTGACCTCCTCCCCGTCCTCAGGTGAAGAATGGTGGACGTAGAGATGGACGTCGGTCACCGGGAAAACGTTGCTGTACCGGCCTGTGGACCGATCCAGAATCACCCGGCCGGGCGAGTGGCCCCGCCCGGCCGGGCGTGTGGATCAGGAGAGGCGACCGACCAGGTGGACCTTCTCCGGGTTCCGGGCGCTGCGGACGGCGAGCCGCCAGGTGCCCTCCGGGTCCCGCTCCGTGACGAGCTCCGTGGTCGACGGCAGCAGCACCGGCTTGCGGAACACGACGTCGTAGGTGACGGCGTCCGGGACCCGGCCCGCCAGCGCGGCGGCGGCGTGCGCGGCCGTCCACATGCCGTGCGCGATCGCCCGCGGGAAGCCCATCGCCCGCGCGGTGAGCGGGTGCAGGTGGATGGGGTTCACGTCCCCGGACACGGCGGCGTAGCGGCGCCCGATGTCGGCCGGGACCCGCCACAGCGCCCCGGCCGGCCCGGTCGGGGTGACCGGCTCCGCGACGTCCTCGGCGGCCGCCCCGCCGGGTGCCGTCGCGCCCCGGGACAGGTAGGTGCTGCGCCCCTCCCACACCGGCTCGCCGGCCGCGGACACGACACCGACGAGATCCACCTGGGCTCCCTTGGGGTGCGGGGTGAACCGTTCGGCGTGCACCTGCACGTCCAGGGTCTCGGAGGGCGCGATCGCCCGGTGCACGGTGATCCGGTTGGCGAGATGCACCATCCCGGGCAGCGGCAGCGGGAACGACCGGCCGGCCATCAGCACGACCTGCAGCGGGAACGTCAGCACGTGCGGGTAGGTCACCGGCAGCGCGTCGCCGACCCGGAACCCGCAGACCCGGGCGTAGCCGGCGAGGTGGGCCGGGTCGACCGTGACCCCGTGGCGGACCAGCCGGGTGTCCGGCAGCGTCGTCGCCCGCCCCGGCAGCGCCGCCCGCAGCGCCGCCGAGGCGTAGAGCGGGCCCAGCGACGGCGGCCCGGACAGCTCCGTGACCGTCATGTCAGGCCCCCAGCATCGACTGGCCGCAGACCCGCACGACCTGGCCGTTCAGCCCGCCGGACTCGGCGCGGCCGAGCCAGCCGATGGCCTCGGCGACGTCCACCGGCAGCCCGCCCTGCTTGAGCGAGTTGACCCGGCGGCCGGCCTCGCGGGTCGCGAGCGGCATCGTGGCGGTCATCTCGGTCTCGATGAACCCCGGGGCGACGGCGTTGATCGTCGCGCCGCGCCCGGCGAACCGCGGGGCGAGCGCGCGGACCATCCCGATCACACCGGCCTTGGACGCGGCGTAGTTGGTCTGGCCGCGGTTGCCGGCGATGCCGGACTGGGACGACACGCAGACGACCCGCCCGTCGTCGCGGAGCGGGGAGCCGTCGCCGAGCAGCGCCTCGTTGATCGTCAGCTGGGCGCCGAGGTTCACCGCCAGCACGGCGTCCCACCGCTCCGGGCTCATGTTGGCGAGCAGCTTGTCCCGGGTGATGCCGGCGTTGTGGACGACGAGGTCGACCCCGCCGTGCCGGTCGGACAGGTGGGTGAGCAGCCGGTCCGCCGCGTCGGCGGCGGTGATGTCGAGCTGCAGCGCGGTGCCGCCGGTGCGGTTGGCGGTCCTCGCCAGGCCCTCGCCGGCGGCCGGGACGTCGACGGCGACGATCGTCGCGCCGTCCCGGGACAGGGTGTCGGCGATGGCGGCGCCGATGCCGCGCGCCGCCCCGGTGACGACCGCGACCCGCCCGGCCAGCGGCCGGTCCTCGGCAGCCGGGTCGTCGATCTCACCCGGCTCGCGCGGGGTCCCGACGGGCGTGGTCACGTGCACGACCTGCCCGTCGACGTAGGCCGAGCGGGCGGACAGGAAGAACCGCAGCGACGAGTCGACCGCAGCGGACGTCACGCCGGACGCGACCATGAGCAGGTTCGCCGTCGCGCCGTACCGCAGCTCCTTGGCGATCGAACGGACCAGCCCGTCGAGCGCCTGCGCGACCGCGGCCGCCTCCGCACCGGACGCCTCGCCGGGCTCGGCGCCGATCAGCAGCAGCCGGCCGGACGGGCCGATCCTGCGCACCGCGGGGGTGAGGATCTGCTGTGCGGCGGCGAGGTCGGCGAGGGTCCGCGCGCCGGACAGGTCGACGACGGCGCCGTGCAGCTTGTCCTCGCCCGGTTCCCGGGGCGCGGCGACGCCGTGCTCCTCGACGAACGCGGCGACCGGCTCCGCGAACCGGCCGTCACCGACCGCGGTGACCAGGACCGGCCCGGGCAGCAGCGGGTCGCCCGGTCGGTGCCGGCGCAGCACCGGCACCGTGGGCAGCCCCAGCTGCTTGGCGATCGGGTTGTGCGACAGCGTCGCCAGAAGATCAGTGCGGTTGCTCATGCCTTCGCCTCCAGGATCGCCACGACGCCCTGGCCACCCGCGGCGCAGATCGAGATCAGCCCGCGCTGGTCGCGCCCCTCGGTGTCGGCCTTCTCGCGCAGCAGCTTCGCGAGGGTGCCGACGATCCGCCCCCCGGTCGCGGCGAACGGGTGCCCGGCCGCGAGCGAGGACCCGGCCACGTTGAGCCGGTCGTCGTCGATCGCGCCCAGCGGGGTGTCGAGGCCGAGGCGCTCCTTGCAGAACCGCGCGTCCTCCCAGGCCTTGCGCTGGACGAGCACGACCGAGGCGAACGCCTCGTGGATCTCGTACAGGTCGAAGTCCTGCAGCGACAGGCCGTTGCGTGCCAGCAGGCGCGGCACCGCGTACACCGGTGCGGTGAGCAGACCCTCGTGACCGTGCACGTAGTCCACCGCCGCGGTCTCGGCATCGACCACGTGCGCGAGCACCGGGAGCCGGTGCTGCTGCGCCCACTCGTCGGAACCGAGCAGCACCGCCGCGGCCCCGTCGGTGAGCGGGGTGGAGTTGCCGGCCGTCATCGTCGCGTCCGGTCCCTTGCCGAAGACCGGCTTGAGCTTCGCGAGCTTCTCCGCCGACGAGTCGGGCCGCAGGTTGTCGTCCCGGGTCAGCCGCAGGTACGGGGTGACGAGGTCGTCGAAGAACCCGCGATCGTAGGCGGCGGCCAGGTTCCGGTGGCTGCGCGCGGCCAGCTCGTCCTGCTCGGCGCGGCCGATGCCCCACTCGAGCGCGGTCCGGGCCGCGTGCTCGCCCATGGACAGGCCGGTGCGCGGCTCGGAGTTCTCCGGGATCTCCGGGACGATCTGGCCCGGACGCAGCCGGCCGACCAGCTTCAGCCGGTCGACGGTGGTCCGCGCCGCGTTGAGCTTCACCAGGAGCCGGCGCAGGTCGTCGTTGAGCGCGATCGGGGCGTCGGAGGCGGTGTCGACACCGCCGGCCACGCCGGACTCGATCTGCCCGAGAGCGATCTTGTTGGCGACCGCGATCGTGGCCTCCAGGCCGGTGCCGCAGGCCTGCTGGACGTCGTAGGCGGCCGTGGCCGGGTCGAGCCGCGAGCCCAGGACGGCCTCGCGCGTGAGGTTGAAGTCGCGCGAGTGCTTGAGGACCGCACCCGCCACGACCTCGCCGAGCCGCTCGCCGGCCAGGCCGAACCGGGCCACCAGGCCGTCCAGCGCCGTGGTGAGCATGTCGAGGTTGGACGCGCTCGCGTAGGCACCGTTGGCCCGCGCGAACGGTATCCGGTTGCCGCCGATGACGGCGGCGCGCCGGGGGCTGGCTGGCATGGTCGTCCCTCCTGGGGTCGAATCGGACGGGGTGTGGTTCCCGTCGTTACCACCGGGTAGCCGATACTTAAGGTACACGGTACTGTGAGTGCCGTGAAGGTCGGACGGGACAAGCGGGACAGCCGGTGGGACGCGCACCGCGAGCAGCGGCGCGGCCAGCTCGTCGGCTCCGCCATCGTGGCCATCCGCCGCCAGGGCGCAGGCATCGGCATGGACGAGATCGCCGCCGCGGCGGGCACCAGCAAGACCGTCATCTACCGGCACTTCGGCGACCGCACGGGCCTCTACACCGCGATCTGCGAGTCGGTGGCCGGGGTGCTGCTCGCGGAGGTGCGGCGCGCGACCGCCGGGGCGCTCGCCGACCCGGCGCGCGGGCCGCGGGCCGCCGTCGCCGCCGGCATCGACACCTACCTGCAGCTGATCGAGACCGACCCCGAGCTGTACCGGTTCGTGGTGCACCGGCCGCTGCTCGCCCAGGGCCACGGCGGCCGGCGGGGCACCGCCGCCGAGGACGCCGGCACCGACCCGGTCAACGACCTGGTCACGGTGATCGGCGACGAGGTCGCCGCCGTGATCGGAACGAACCTGCGCGCGCCGGGCCCCGCCGGGGCGTCCGCCGCCCGATTCTGGGGACACGCGATCGTCGGCCTCGTCCGCGGTGCCGCCGACGACTGGCTCGCCCGCCCGGACGGCACCACCCGCGCCCAGCTCACCGCCCACCTCACCGACCTGGCCTGGTCCGGGCTCTCCGGCCTGGCATCGCACGTGCAGGAGGCTCCGTCATGACCCGTGGCACCATCCCGGCCCCCGACCGCATCCCGGCCGCCGCGCTGCGCGCCGTCGTCGACGGGCGGTGGGCCGGCGTCCGGCAGGAGACCCGCGAGCAGCTCGCCGCGACCGAGATGCACACCGACCCCGACCTGTCGTCGGCCGAGTACCGCGCGCACATCACCGACGCGCTCAAGCTGCTGACGTCCTCCGGTCGCCCGCTCAGCGGCTTCGACCCGTCCGTCGGGGGCCGGGGCGACGTCGGCGGCGTCGTCACCGCGTTCGCGATGCTCGCCTACGGCGACCTCTCGCTGCTGGTCAAGGCCGGTGTCCAGTGGGGGCTGTTCGGCGGCGCCGTGCAGGTGCTCGGCACCGAGCGGCACCACGAGGAGTACCTGCGCCGGATCATCGACGGCGAGCTGCTGGGGTGCTTCGCGATGACCGAGGCCGGGCACGGCTCGGACGTGCAGCACCTGCACACCACCGCGACCTACGACCCGGCGGCCTGCGAGTTCGTGGTGCACACGCCCTACCCGCAGGCACGCAAGGAGTACATCGGCAACGCGGCCCGGGACGGCCGGATGGCCGTGGTGTTCGCCCAGCTCGTCACCGGTGACGAGCGGCGGGGCGTGCACGCCTTCCTCGTCCCCGTCCGCGACGCCGCCGGCCACCCGATGCCCGGCGTCACCATCGGCGACGACGGCCGCAAGGCCGGCCTGAACGGCGTCGACAACGGCTCGCTGAGCTTCGACCACGTCCGGATCCCGCGGCAGAACCTGCTCAACCGGTTCGCCGACGTCGCCGAGGACGGCACGTACTCCTCGCCGATCGAGAACGAGACCGCCCGGTTCTTCACCATGCTCGGCACCCTGGTCCGCGGCCGGATCTCGGTCGCGGGCGGCGCCGGCGGCGCGGCGCAGAAGGCGCTGGCGCTCGCGATCCGGTTCGGCGAGCGCCGCCGCCAGTTCGCGGACCCGTCGACCGGCGAGGAGATCGCCGTCCTCGACTACCTCGCCCACCAGCGCAAGCTGCTGCCCGCGCTGGCGACGACCTTCGCGCTGCACTTCACCCAGGACGACCTGGTCGCCCGGATGCACGCCATCCAGGCGCCCGGCGCGGCACCGGCCGGCGCCCGCGAACAGCGGATCCTGGAACAGTCCGCCGCCGGGATCAAGGCGATCGCCACCTGGCACGCCACCCACACCATCCAGACCTGCCGGGAGGCCTGCGGCGGAGCCGGCTACCTGGAGGAGAACCTGCTGCCCGGGCTGAAGGCGGACACCGACGTGTTCACCACCTTCGAGGGCGACAACACCGTGCTGCTGCAGCTGCTGGCCAAGGAGCTGCTGGCCGACTACGGCCGGACGATCCGGAAGGGCAACCCGCTGGAGATCGCCCCGCTCGCCGGCCGCCAGCTGGCCGGGGTGCTCGCCGAGCGGACCGGGGCGGCGTCGCTGGCCCGGCGGCTCCCGTTCCGCGGCCTGGACCTGACCGACCGGGCGCGGCGCCGCACGCTGCTGCAGGTCCGCCGGGACGACACGCTGGCCGCGGCGGTCCGGGCACTGGCACCGGCCCTGCGGAAGGGCACCGACGAGTTCACCGTGTTCAACGCCGCGCAGGACCTGCTGCTCACGGCGGCCCGGGCACACGTCGACACGCTGGTGGAACGGTCGTTCGCCGACGCGCTCGACCGCGTCGAGGACGCCGGGGTGCGGGCCCTGCTCGAGCGCGTGTACGACCTGCACGTGCTGTCGGTGATCGACCGTGAGCGGGCCTGGTACCTCGAGACCGGTCGGCTCACCGCCGCCGAGTCCCGGTCGCTCCGGCCGCTGGTCGACGTGCTGTGCGCCGAGCTGCGGCCCTACGCCCGGACGCTGGTCGACGCCTTCCGGATCCCGGAGAACCGCCTGGCCTGCCCGATGCTCGACGACGAGGCCTGGGCCCCGGTCGACCCCGTGGCGATGTGAGACCGGTCACCGGACCGGTGAGAACCCGGTGGAATCCCGGTCACCCCTCGTGAGTTGAGGAGTTGGCGTGGCCACACGAGGGGGGAACCGGTGCCGGCACTGAACACCGTCGAGACACCGAGCCGGTTACGGCTCGCGCTGATCCTGGGCGGGCTGATCGCGCTCGGCCCGCTGACCATCGACACCTACCTGCCCGCGCTGCCGGACGTCGGGCACGACCTGGCCGCGTCCGGCACGACGGTGCAGCTGACCCTGACCGGCACCCTCGCGGGGCTCGCGCTGGGGCAGATCCTGATCGGACCGCTGTCGGACGCCTACGGCCGCCGGCTGCCGCTGCTGCTCGGCGCGGGCCTGCACGTGCTGGCCTCCGCGCTCGTGGCGGTGGCGCCGTCCATCGAGGTGCTCGCGGTCCTGCGGGTGCTGCAGGGCGTCGGCGCGTCGGCGGGCGCGGTGGTCGGGCTCGCGATCGTCCGCGACCTGTTCACCGGGCGCGCGGCCGCGACCATGCTGTCCCGGCTGATCCTGGTGATGGGCGCCGCCCCGGTGCTCGCCCCGACGCTCGGGGCCGCGCTGCTCACCTGGGTCTCCTGGCGCGGCGTGTTCCTGTTCCTCGCCGGGTACGGCCTGCTCATGCTGGCCGTGGTGACGGCCGGGCTGCCCGAGACGCTGCCGGTGTCCCGCCGGCGCAGCGCCCGCATCGGCGCGACCGTGCGCACCTACGGGATGCTGCTGCGGGACCGGACGTTCGTCGGGCTGGTGCTCGTCGCCGGCCTCACGATGGGCGCGCTGTTCTCCTACGTCTCCGGCGCCGCCTACGTCTTCCAGCAGCAGTTCGGGATGGACCAGCAGACGTTCGGGGTCGCCTTCGGCGCCGGCGCGGTCTGGCTGGTCGTCGGCACCCAGCTGAACCCGGTGCTGCTGCGGTACCTGGAGCCGCGACGGGTGATGACCGGGGCCCTCGCCGTGGCCGTGCTGGCCGGGGCGGCGCTGGCGGTGCTGACGGTGACCGGCGCCGGCGGGCTGGCCGCCGTGCTCGGCGGGGTGTGGGCGCTGCTGCTGGCCGGCGGGTTCGTGCTGCCGAACGCGCCCGCGCTGGCCCTCGCGCGGCACGGCGAGACCGCAGGGACCGCGTCGGCGCTGCTCGGGGCGCTGCAGTTCGGCATCGGCGCGGCGACCTCGCCGGTGGTCGGACTGCTCGGCAACGACGCGGCCGCGCTGGGGATCTCGATGTTCGGCGCGATCACGCTGGCCGGGCTGTCGCTGGTGCTGGTCGTGCGGCCGTGGACGCTGCCCGACCTCGACGACGAACTTGTTGACCTGAAGTGAACTTCAAGGTCTAGCGTCGCCGTCATGGACTCGAGCATCTACATGGCCATGCGCAACGCCGCCTCCGAGCCGGGGCGGCAGCGCCGGCCCGCCGGGGAGACGACGAGACGGATACTGCGGCTCGCCCGGCCGCACCGCAGACGGATGGCGTGGTTCCTCGCCGCCAGCACGGCGGGCGCGGTCCTCACCGTCGTCACCCCGGTCCTGGCCGGGCGGGCCACCGACGCGATCACCTCGGCCGCCCCGCTGTCGGACCTCGTGGCCATCGCCGGGCTGATCGCGGTGGCCGCGGTCGCCGGGGCCGGGCTCGGCCTGGTCACCCGGTGGCTGTCGGCGAACCTCGGCGAGGGCCTGATCCACCAGCTGCGGACGACCGTGTTCGACCACGTGCAGCGGATGCCGGTCGCGTTCTTCACCCGCACCCGCACCGGCGCGCTGGTGTCCCGGCTGAACTCCGACGTCCTCGGCGCCCAGCGGGCGTTCTCCGACACCCTCGCCGGGGTGGTGTCCAACCTGGTCACCCTGCTGCTCACGCTCGGCGTGATGCTGGCGATCTCCTGGCCGGTGACGGTCCTGGCGGCGCTGCTGCTGCCGGCGTTCCTCTTCCCGGCCCGCCTGATGGGGCGCCGGCTGGCCGCGCTGGAGCGGGAGGCCGCCGACCACAACGCGGCGATGAGCACCCGGATGACCGAGCGGTTCTCGGCACCGGGAGCGACCCTGATCAAGCTGTTCGGGCGCCCGGAGCGCGAGTCCGCGGAGTTCGCCGAGCGGGCCGACCGGGTCCGGACGATCGGGGTGCGCTCGGCGATGCTGCAGTGGGTGTTCGTGACCGCGCTGACCCTCGCCTCGTCGCTGGCGGTGGCGCTGGTGTACGGCGTCGGCGGCGGGTTCGCGCTGGCGGGCGCGCTGTCCGCGGGCGACGTCGTCGCCCTGGCGATGCTGCTGACCCGGCTGTACCAGCCGCTGACCGCGCTGGCCGGCGCCCGGATGGAGATCATGACGGTGCTGGTCAGCTTCGAGCGGGTCTTCGAGGTGCTCGACCTGAAGCCTATGATCTCCGACGCGCCCGGGGCCCGGCCGGTCCCGGACGGCCCGGTCGACGTGGAGTTCGACCGCGTGTCGTTCGCCTACCCGACCGCCGACCAGGTGTCGCTGGCCTCGCTGGAGGAGGTCGCGACGCTGGACACCCGCGGCGGCGAGCAGGTGCTGCACGACGTGTCGTTCACCGTCCCGGCCGGGCGGACGGTCGCGCTGGTCGGGTCGTCCGGTGCCGGGAAGTCCACGGTCGCGCAGCTGGTCGCGCGCCTGTACGACGTCACCGCGGGGGCGGTCCGGCTCGGCGGTCAGGACGTCCGCGAGCTGACCCTCGACTCGGTGCACCGGACCGTCGGGTTCGTGACCCAGGACGGGCACCTGCTGCACGACACGGTCGCCGCGAACCTGCGGATCGGCGCCCCGGAGGCGACCGACGACGAGCTGTGGGACGCGCTGCGCCGGGCCCGGCTCGACGAGCTGGTCGCGGCCCTGCCGGACGGGCTCGACACGGTCGTCGGCGAGCGCGGGTACCGGCTCTCCGGCGGGGAGCGGCAGCGGATGACCGTCGCCCGGGTGCTGCTGGCCCGGCCGCGGGTGGTCGTGCTGGACGAGGCGACCGCGAGCCTGGACTCGACCTCCGAGGCCGCCGTGCAGGCCGCGCTGGCCGAGGCGCTCGAGGGCCGGACAGCGCTCGTGATCGCGCACCGGCTGTCCACGATCCGGGACGCCGACGAGATCCTGGTGCTGGAGCGGGGCCGGATCGTCGAGCGCGGCGACCACGCGTCGCTGCTGGACCGCGACGGCCGCTACGCCGAGCTGCACCACACCCAGTTCGGCACCCGCCTGGCCGCGGCCTGACGGCTCGTGAGTGGTGACGCGTGCTCGGGCCCTCGCAACCACTCACGGGTCAGCGGAAGTCGTCCGGGGTGACCTCGTCGATGAACTCGCGGAACTGCCGGAGCTGCTGCTCCGGCGGCTCCCGGGGATCGGCCGGGGCCACCCCGGCCGCCGGGTGCGCCGGCGGGGTGAACCCGGCCGCGTCCGGGGAGTCCGGCGGCAGGATCTCCTCGACCGGCTGGCCGACCTCGTCGAGCACGTGATCGGCCATGCGGATCGGCAGGCCCTCCCGGACGGCGATCGACAGCGCGTCGGAGGGCGTCACGATCAGCCGGGTGCCGCGGTCGAACACCAGCTCGGCGGTGTAGACGCCCTCGCGGAGGTCGCTGATCTCCACCGATTCCAGGGCACGTCCCAGCGCCTCCACCACCGGGCGCAGGACGTCCTGGGTGAGGGCGGTGCCGGCGTCCCGGCGGCCCGCGGCGATCACCTCGGCCTGCGGCGGCCGCAGGAACACCGGTACGCAGCGGTCCCCGCCGTCCTCGGCGAGGAGCAGCACCGGCTGCCGCGAGCGGGCGTGCACGATCAGTCGCAGGACGTGCATGGGCCGGGCCATCGACGCCTCCCGGGTGCCAGGGTGGGGTGAGTGTCCCACCACCGGGCGTTGATCGGGGAGCCCCGGAGAGTGGACGGCGATCAGCCGCGGGCCAGCCACGGCATCGTCGTCGCGGCGATGGTCAGGAACTGCACGTTCGCCCCGAGCGGCAGCTCGGCCATGTAGCGCACGGCCTCGCCGACGTGCTTCACGTCGAACGTCGCCTCCGGCCGGACCGACCCGTCGGCCTGCCGCGCCCCGGTCGCGATCCCCGCGGTCATGTCGGTGGCCGCGTTGCCGATGTCGATCTGCCCGCAGGCGATGCCGAACGGCCGGCCGTCCAGCGACAGCGACTTGGTCAGCCCGGTGATCGCGTGCTTGGTCGCGGTGTACGCGGCGCTACCCGGGCGCGGGACGTGCGCCGATATCGAGCCGTTGTTGATGATCCGCCCGCCCTGCGGGTCCTGCGCGCGCATCGCGGCGAACGCTTCCCGGGCGCACAGGAACGCCCCGGTCAGGTTGGTCGCGACGGTGGCGTCCCAGTCTTCCACGGCGATCTCGTCGACGGTGCCGCCGGGCCCGAACGTGCCGGCGTTGTTGACCAGCAGGTCCACCCGCCCCCAGCGCTCCCGCACCGCGGCGAAGAGGCCGGCGACCGACTCCGGGTCCGCCACGTCGGTGGCGACAGTGAGCGCACCGGCGCGGCCGCCCGCGACGGCGTCCAGCCGGTCGGTCCGCCTGCCGGCCAGCGCGACCCGCCAGCCGGCGTCGAGGAGCTCGCGGGTCACCGCCTCGCCGATGCCCGAGCCCGCCCCGGTCACCACTGCCACACCGCTCATGCCGATCAGCCTCGCACGACCCCCGACCGTTCACTTCATGAACACTCGCGGGTAGAGTCCCGGCACAGCGGCGCGGCTCGCGGAGAGGCCTCGAATGAAGGATCACGACGACAGCAGGAACCCCGGCTCGCAGGGCGCGCTGCGGCGGGCCAACCGCGCCCGCATCGTCGCGGAGCTGCGGCGGGGCGGCCATCCGAGCCAGGCAGACCTGGCCCGGATGACGGAGCTGGCACCCGCGACCGTCTCGAACATCGTCCGCGACCTCGAGCGGGACGGCATCGTGGTGATCGAGGGGACCGGCCGCGCGCGCCGGGTCCGGCTCGACCCCACCGGTGGCCGGCTCGTCGCCGGGATCGACTACGGCCACCGGCACGTCACCGTGGCACTGGCGGGCGCGGACGGGGTGGTCCACGCCGAGCGGCGGGCCGACCTTCCGGCCGGCCTCCCGGCCCGCGACGGGCTGCGGATCGCCACCGGCCTGCTCGACGAGCTCGTCACGGCCGCGGCCACCACGGTGGACGAGCTCGCCGCCGTCGGCATGGGCATCCCCGCCCCGCTCGACAGCCGGACCGGGCGGGTCGGCTCCCCGACGATCCTGCCCGGCTGGGTGGACATGCCGGCCGCGGAGGTCGCGAGCGAGAGCCTGGGCCGGCCGGTCGTCGTCGACAACGACGCCAACCTCGGGGCGCTCGCGGAGCTGCGGTGGGGTTCCGGGGCCGAGGTCTCCAACCTGATCTACGTCAAGCTGTCGGAGGGCGTCGGGGCCGGCCTGATCACCGACGGCCGGCTCTTCCGGGGCCCGTCCGGCACCGCGGGGGAGTTCGGGCACACGACCGTCGACGAGCTCGGCGCGCTGTGCCGCTGCGGCAACCGGGGCTGCCTGGAGACCCGGGTCGCGGCCCGGCACGTCGTCGACCTGCTGCGGCCGGTCGTCGGCCGCGAGCTGACCATCGGCGAGATCGTCGCCAGGGCCCGGGACGGGGACCGCGGGTGCGCCCGGGTGCTCGCCGACACCGGCGAGGAGGCCGGGCGGGCCATCGCGGACATGTGCAACGTCTTCAACCCGGAGCTGGTCGCGGTCGGCGGCGAGCTCGCGCAGGCCGGCGAGCTCCTCCTCGTCCCGATGCGGCGGGCCGTCGCCCGCCGTGGCATCCCGGGCGCCGTCGAGGGCCTGCGGATCGCGACGGCGTCGCTGGGCGCGCAGGCCCCCGTGCTGGGCGCGGTCGCTGCGGCGCTGGACTCGGTCATCACGATCGACCACTGATTGTTCAAGCAATAGAGATATAAACTGCATTCCGCTGCAGTCTTGTTTATTGCTTCGCGTGTGTCTACGGTCACACCGGGCCGACCGTCGCGGCCCTCCACGAGTAGCCCGCGCCACTCCGCACGTCCCGGAGCCTCGCTCCGGGACGGCCGCGGCGTGTCCGGGCCCGGGCCGAAGGGGGCCACCGATGAGCGAACACGGTCCAGTCGACGACGTGCCGTCCGTCTTCGACGACGACGAGGAGGGCAGCGGTTCCGGCGTCATCCGGATCGCGTCGGTCGCCGCACTCGGCGGGCTCCTGTTCGGTTACGACAGCGCCGTCATCAACGGGGCGACCAGCTCGATCAAGGACGTGTTCGGCACCAGCGAGGCCGGGCTGGGCTTCGCCGTCGCGTCCGCGCTGCTCGGCGCCGCCGCAGGGGCGATGTCCGCGGGCCGCATCGCCGACCGGATCGGCCGGCTCCAGGTCATGAAGATCGCCGCCGTGCTGTTCTTCGCCAGCGCGGTGGTCACCGGGGCGGCCACGAACCTCGAGCTCCTCGTGATCGGCCGGATCATCGGCGGGCTCGGCGTCGGCATCGCCTCGGTGATCGCACCGGCCTACATCGCCGAGACCTCCCCGGCCCGGATCCGCGGCCGGCTCGGCTCGCTGCAGCAGCTGGCCATCGTCACCGGCATCTTCCTGTCGCTGCTCGTCGACTGGGTGCTGGCCGAGCTGGCGGGCGGCGCGAGCAACGAGCTGTGGCTCGGCATGGCCGCCTGGCGCTGGATGTTCCTGGCCATGGCCGTGCCGGCCGTCGTCTACGGCGTGCTCGCGACGACCATCCCCGAGTCCCCGCGGTTCCTCGTCGCGCAGCAGCGCATCCCCGAGGCGCGCAAGGTGCTCACGGCGCTCCTCGGGGAGCGGAACCTCGAGATCAAGATCGAGCGGATCCGCGCGACCCTGGAGGCCAGCACGAAACCGTCCTGGAGCGACCTGCGGCGGCCCACCGGCGGGATCTGGCCGATCGTCTGGGTGGGCCTGTTCCTGTCGATCTTCCAGCAGGCCGTCGGCATCAACGTCATCTTCTACTACTCGAACGACCTGTGGCAGGCCGTCGGGTTCGGCGAGAGCGCCGCGTTCGGCATCAGCGTCTTCACCTCCGTCATCAACATCCTGACGACGCTGATCGCGATCGCGCTGGTCGACAAGCTCGGGCGCAAGCCGCTGCTGACCATCGGCTCGACCGCGATGACGTTCTCGCTCGGCGCGATGGCCCTCTGCTTCGTGACCGCCGGTGTCGACGCCGAAGGCGACCTCGTGCTGTCCGGGGTCGCCGGGCCGATCGCGCTCGTCGCCGCGAACGTGTTCGTGATCGGGTTCGGCATGTCCTGGGGACCGATCGTGTGGGTGCTGCTCGGGGAGATGTTCCCGAACCGCATCCGGGCCGCGGCCCTCTCGCTCGCCGCCGCGGGCCAGTGGGCGATGAACTGGGTGATCACGGTGTCGTTCCCCGCACTGGCCGCGTTCTCGCTCGGGTTCGCCTACGGCCTCTACACGCTGTTCGCGGTCCTGTCGCTGCTGTTCGTGAGCCGCTTCGTCCGCGAGACCAAGGGCATGGACCTCGAGAGCATGGGCGGCGAGATCGCCCCACGGAACCCGAAGCCGACCCCGGAGGCGAGCTGAGATGACCTCCACGAACCCGGCCACCGGCCGCAAGGTCGCCGTGCTCGGCCCGATCCCCCGCGACCACATCACCACCCACCGCGGCGAGGTCTTCGACAAGTACGGCTGCGTGCTCTACACGACGGCCGCGCTCGCCGCCCTGCTCGGCGACGACGACGTCGTCGTCCCGGTCGTGCACGTGCGCGAGCGGGACCGGGAGCCGATCGAGGCCCTGCTCGGGCACCTCGGCAACGTCGACCTGTCCCTGGTCCGGTCGCACACCGACCGGGGTGATGTCATCGACCTGACCTACGTCGACCAGAACGTCCGCAACGAGCGGCAGTCGGGGTTCATGCACCCGATCGTGCCCGGGGACGTCGAGGAGGTCGTGGACGCCGACGCGTTCGTCTGCGTCCCCATCACCGACTACGAGGTCCCGGCGACGACGCTGGCGTACCTCAAGACCCACGGCACGGGCACGATCCTGCTCGACGCGCACGGTCCGTGCGTCAGCCTGGCGCCCCGCGGGGTCCGGACCAAGCGGCTCTGGATCGACCGCGACGCCTGGCTGCCGAACATCGACATCCTGAAGATGAACCTGGAGGAGGCCGGCTGCACCTGGTTCCCGCCCCCGGGCGGCGACCCGGACGCGATCGGCCGCCCGCTGGACCGCGAGCAGCTGCCCGAGCTGGCCGCGCACTGCATCGACCGGGGCGTGCAGGCGGTCTGCGTCACCCTCGACGAGGACGGGTGCGCGCTGTACTTCCCGGGCCCGGACGGGTCCGTGGAGGAGCACCTCGTGCCCCGGATCCCGGTCGAGCACGTCGTCGACACCACGGGCTGCGGCGACTCGTTCGCGGCCGGGATGGCGTTCGGGCACCTCCAGTTCGGGGACTTCGTGACGGCCGCGTACTACGGGAACGCGATGGGCGCCCAGCGCGCGTCCGGTTCGGACCTGAGCGTCTACCTGCCGTTCGACCGGACCGCGAAGCAGATCGAGGACGCCTACGGCCCGGTGGCGACGGCATGAGCGGGCACGATCCGGAGTGGACGCTCGTCGAGCACGGCTTCGACCGGGCCCGGGCCGGTTACCGGGAGACGGTCTTCACCGTCGGCAACGGCCGCCTCGGCACCCGCGGCTCCCTCGAGGAGGGCCACCTCGGGGCGCTGTCGGGCACCTACCTCGCCGGTGTCTACGACGCCCACGACTCGCCGGTGATCGACCTGGTCAACGCCCCGGACTGGCTGCACACCGCGGTGTGGGTGGACGGCGTCCGGCTCGACCCGGACGCGGCCGAGATCGTCGAGCACGAGCGCGTCCTCGACCTGCGCACCGGGCTGCTGCACCGCAGCACCACGTTCGCCGACCGGGCCGGCCGGTGCACCCGGCTGCGCAGCGTGCGGCTGGCCAGCATGGCCGACCGGGACCTGTGCGCCCTGCGGGTCGAGGTGACCCCGCTCGGCCACGACGCCGAGGTCGTGGTCGTGGCCGGGGTGGACGGCCACCGGCGCAACCTCGACCGCCTGCCCCGCTACCCGGACGGCCTCGACCTCCCGCCGCAGCGCCGGTGGGACAAGTGGGCCCGCTCGACGCATCTCGACGTCCGTGAGCTCGGGTTCGCCGCGGACGGCACCGGGTTCCTGCACGCCGACACGATCGACCGCGGCACCCGGCTCGCCTTCGCCTTCGCGGTGACGGCCGGCCGGGCCGCGGACCGCAGCACCGACCTCGTCGAAGGTGAGCGGGTGGCGCGGCGGCTCGAGTTCCGGGTGCCGGACGGGGAGACGGTCACGGTCGACAAGCTCGTCGGCATCGCGACGTCCCGGGACCCCGGCCGGCCGGACGATCCGGGCGCGCGGGCGGCGGCGACCGTCGCGGCGCACGCCGCGGGCGGCGTCGACGGGGCCGTCCGGGCCAGCACCGAGGCCTGGGCGGAGCTGTGGCGGGACAGCGAGCTGCAGGTCGTCGGGCACGAGAAGGACGCGCTGGCGCTGCGGTTCGGGACCTACCACCTGCTGATCGCCGCCAACCCGGACGACCCGACGGTCAGCATCGGGGCGAAGTCGCTCTCCGGGGAGGGCTACCGGGGCCACGTGTTCTGGGACTCGGAGATCCTGCTGCTGCCCTTCTACCTCTACACCCGGCCGGAGACCGCCCGGTCGCTGCTCTGCTACCGGCACCACACGCTGCCCGGGGCCCGGGCACTGTCCGCGGAGAACGGGACGCGCGGCGCGCGCTACGCCTGGGAGGCCGCCGACACCGGTCGCGAGGAGTGCCCGCGGTGGACCCCCGACGGCAAGGACCGGTTCTGGACGCGGGAGGAGGAGCTGCACGTCACCGCCGACGTCGCCTACGCGGTCCGGGAGTACGTCGCGGTGACCGGTGACGAGCGGTTCCTGCTCGACGCGGGAGCCGAGATCCTCTTCGAGACGGCGCGGTTCTGGGTGTCCCGGCTCGAGGAACGTGCGGACGGCTCGCTGGGACTGAGCAACGTCATGGGCCCGGACGAGTTCCACAGCCACGTCGCGGAGAACGCGTTCACCAACCGGCTGGTGCGCTGGCACCTGACCGAGGCCGTGGACGTGCACCGCACGCTCGCCGCGACCGCGCCCGACCGGCTCGCCGGCATCGGGGACGCGATCGGCCTCGACCCGGACGAGGTCGCCGGCTGGGCCGACGTGGCCGACCGGGTGCGCCGGCCCGTCGCCCGCCCCGACGGGGTCATCGAGCAGTTCGACGGCTACTTCGACCGGCTCGACGTGCCGATCGAGTCGTGGGACGAGAACGACATGCCCCGCTATCCACCGGGCTACCACCACTTCAACTGCGAGGACACGAAGCTGCTCAAGCAGCCCGACGTCCTCATGCTGATGTACCTGCTGCCCGACGAGTACCCGCCGGAGACCCAGCGGGCGAACTTCGAGTACTACGAGGCCCGGACGCTGCACAAGTCGTCGCTGAGCCCGTCGATCCACGCGATCCTGGGCCTGCAGGTGGGCGACCCGACGATGGCCGTGCGCTACTTCGAGCGGTCGGCCTACGTCGACCTCGACGACAACCAGGGCAACACCATCGAGGGCATGCACATCGCCGCGGCGGCCGGGACCTGGCAGATCGCGGTGCACGGCTTCGGCGGGATGCGGATGCTGGGCGGCCGCCTGACGTTCGCGCCCCGGCTGCCGGAGCGGTGGGAACGGCTGCGGTTCACCGTCCGGTGGCGTGGCCACCCGGTGCGGGTCGACCTGGGGCACGACGAGTCGTCGTTCGTCCTGGACGCGAGCCCCGGGACCACCCAGGGGATCCTCGTCGACGGGGCCGAGGTGCTGCTGGTCGCCGGGGACCCGGTGACGGTCCCGACCAAGCACTGATCCGTTCGCTTTCCGGCGCGGTGTCGCGGGGGGCCACCGCCGGCGCGGCGACGGTGGCCCCTCGCGCCCGACGCGAACGGTCCGTGCCGGGATCACCCCCGCCGACATGCAGCTCAGCGCGAATTGTCTCGGTCTTTACCGAACCCTGGGCTGCATCTCGGCGGGAACGGGCCGGAGCGTGGGTTCGGCGGAACGGGCTGCTGCCTCGTGCCCCGAACCACCGTGCGGTGGATCGCTCCGCGGTGCTCGCCCTTCAGGAGCGTGGCTCCAGCGGAGCGATCTCGCCGGACGCGGTGAGCGCGTACCACAGCCCGCCGTGCAGGTCGACGTTGTGGCAGCGCACGACCCCGGGCGGCTCGCCGCGGTACGCGTAGAGCGGATGACCGGCGTAGGTCAGCTGGGTCGTGCCGTCCGTGCGGAGGGTCGTGCCGAGCAGCTCCTGCCGGGTCCCGCCGGAGGCCTGCGGCGGGCCGTCGGTGACGGCGGGTGGCCAGGCGGCGGCGCACTCGCCGTAGCAGGCGGGAGCCGCCCCCTTCTCGGGCGCGAACATGTACATCGCCCGTCCGTCCCCGTCGAACAGCACGTCGCCGAACTGGCTGGGGCCCAGCATGACGACCGTTCCGGTCGGCACCGGTGCCGATGTCGGGCTACCGGGTGCCGGGGGTGGGGCGGGCGGTGCTGCCGGTGCGGCGGGCGCGGGTGGTGCGGCCGGCGCGGCGGGTGGCGCCGGCTCCCCGCACCCGGTCAGGACGGCGAGCAGCACCGCCGCCGCTGCGCCGCTCGCCGCACGTCTCCCGCCCATCGGTCGCCCCTCCCTGGCCACAGCCAGACTAGGCCGCGGGGCAAGGGCCGTGAGCACGCACGATCCGGCTGTCTCCGCCGTTCTAGGAAATTCGCGAGAGCGCAGCAGAGAGCCCGAGCGGGCACGGGGCCATCCTGATGTCTCCACCCGTCTCGCCCATCGGCTAGACGGCGGGATACAACGCCATGACCGATCGATGCCGCCGTCTACCGGAATCTCGGATGACCCCGAGACACGCCGATACCGCGGCATCGCCGGGCCCCGATCGGCCCGTCTACCGCTTTCTAGCTCCTTTCCGAGCATGCTCGATACGACGCCATCGATACCCGTCCATGACGTCGTCTACCGATCTCTTGCGCTGCCACGATGGTGCTCGATACGAGAACATCGAGGCGACTCTTTGTGCTGTCGTCGCAGCGTACCACCCTTGGGTCGAACATGCGTACGACGCCCTCGGGTGTCGTCATCCCGGCCCGGCGAACGCCTCCAGCCCGGCCGGGCCGCGCGCCGTGGCCCGCCGCCGTACCTGGCCGGCCGGCTCGCCGACGACCCGGGTGAAGGCCCGCGTGAACGCCGCCTCGGAGCGGTAGCCGAACCGGCGGGCGACCTCGGCCACCGTCGCATCTCCCCCCGACAGGACGTCGACGGCGGCCTGCATCCGCCACCGCGTCACGTATGCCATCGCGGGCTCGCCGACCAGCTCGGTGAACCGCGCCGCGAACGCCGACCGGGACATCGCCGCGGTCGCGGCGAGGGACGCGACCGTCCAGTCGCGCTCCGGTTCACGGTGCACCGCGGCGAGCGCGCGGCCGATGCGGTCGTCGGCCAGCGCGCCGAGCCAGCCGGTCCGGGCGCCCGCGTCGCGCTCCAGCCGGCCGCGGACGGCCTGGATGACCAGCACGTCGGCCAGCCGGGTGATCACCGCATCGCTGCCGGGTCTGCCGTCCTCGACCTCGGCGGCGATCAGCCGGAGCGTGTCCTGGACGCGGTCGCCGAGCGGTGACGGCTCGACCCTGATCAGCTCCGGCAGCCGGTCGACGAGGTCGCGCGCCGCGGGATGCCCGAAGCGCACGGCGCCGCACACCATCCGGGTCGCCGGGCCCGCGCCGCCGTGCCGGAGCAGGGCGTAGCGGCCGTCGAGCATCGCGTGCGGGATCGCCCGGATGTCCGGCGCGAGGGCGTCCGGCGCGCTGCGCAGCACGTGCCCGGTGCCGTGCGGGACGAGGGCCAGCTCCCCGGGGCGGAGGACGTGCTCGCCGCCGTCCACGGTCAGCCGGCACCCACCGGAGGTGACGACGTGGAACCAGAGGCAGCCCGGGGTCGCGGGCAGCGTCATCCCCCACGGCTCGCCGAGCTCGGACCGGCAGTAGAAGACGCCGTCCATCCGCAGGACGTGCAGCGCCTCGCCGAGCGGGTCGGCGACCGGGAACGGCGGGGCGGGCACGGGCACAGCATGCCAGCCGATCCACAGCTCGTCCCCAGCTGTGGATGATCGAGCAATGATTGTGGATGACGAATGATTCTGCGTCCAGCGTTGTCGCGCCACGATGGATGGACCATCGACGACGGGAGCGCGACATGACCACTGCTCGGGACGGGTTCCAGGGCATCGCGGTGGACTGGGCGGCGAGCGGCGGGGTCCTCGGTGGCGTCGCCGGCATCGGGTCCGGCCTGCTCGGCGGGATCTACCTGGCGTTCTCGGTCGCGGTCCTGCCGGCGCTGCGCCGGCGACCGGCCGGCGAGGCGGCCGCGACCATGCGGGAGGTGAACCGGGTGATCCTGAACCCGGTGTTCGGGGCCCTGTTCGCCGGGACGGCCCTCACCTGTGCCGCGCTGCTGCTCGCCGGGGTGCTCGCCGGGGACCCGCTCCGGATCGCCGGCGCGGTGACCGGACTGACCGCCTTCGTGGTGACGGTCGCGGTGAACATCCCGCTCAACACCGCCCTCGACCGGGGCGGGGAGTGGGACTCGTTCGCACCGCGGTGGACGGTGGCGAACCACGTGCGGGCCGCGACGTCGGTACTCACCGTCGTGCTGCTGTACCTCTGAGTCGAACATGTGTGCGACATCTCGGGGACTCCGCTGGCCCCGGGGCGGATGCAGGGCGCACCCTGGTCCCGCGCCCGCTCCCCCGGGCGGACCGACCGACCGCCCGACCGCCCGGGGGACCATGAACGCTCACGAACGACGCCGGCTCTCCGCGCTGCGGGCCGATCGCGAGACGATCCTCGCGGCCGCGGCGGCGCTGCGCCGGGACGCGATCCAGGCGCACCACACCGGCCTGCTGGCCCGCCCCGAGCAGGCGTTCGGCATGGCGTCGATCCTCGAGCTGCTCGCACTGCGGACCGCCGACCTCGACCCGCACGTCCGCGACCACGTCGTGCGGATCGCCCGGGAGATGACCGGCGACGGGATGGACCGGCCCACGGTCCGGCGCACCCGTCGCCGGTGACGGATCCGTCCACAGGAACGGCGAGTTGTCCACAGGTGTGGACGGCGCTGGGGACAACTCGAACCCGCGTTCGAAAGAACGCCAGCTGTTGCTGGCCAGAAGGTTGTTGCCGGCTACTGCTGTGCCCGAAGCGACTCGTCGAGTAGTGTGGCGGCTTGTTTGTAGGCGGCGGGGACAGGTCCGGCAAAGTTGAGGCGTAGGTAGCGGCCGGTGGGCTCCGCGGGGAACCATTCATCGCCACCAGCGAGGACGAGACCCCTGGCTTCGGCATCCTTCGTGAGCCGATCGAGGTCGACCGCATCGGGCAGCCGCACCCAAAGGTTGAGCCCGCCGGGCGGTACTGCCCAGACCGTGGCGCTGGGAACGTGTGTCGAGATCGCGCCGACGAGGAGATCGCGCCGAGCGCGAAGCTGCTTGCGCAGGGCGCGCAGATGGGTCTGCCAGCCGGGCTGGGTGACGACATCGAGTGCGGCGGCTTGCAGGAGCCCACTGCCGTTGGATCCCGACCTGCGCGCGGAGAGCAGTACTATCGGATCAGCTACATGCTGGCGACCAACCTGGGCCCACCGGATCCCGACCCCCAAACGGCCTGATGCGCGCCGACCAGGATGCCGGCGACCTGCCCCGACATGCGTGGCAGCGGAACCCGGCCGACCCCGTTCCCGGTACGAAGGTTGGGTCTACGCTCAGCGCATCCCAGTTTCAAAAAGCTGGAAACCAAAGCCAACCGGACATACCGCAGTTGACGCCCCACTCCCCGTCGGCGCCCAGTTCCCAAACCCATATACCTTAGACTTCTTCGGGGAGTTACATACTGCAATAGCACGGAACTCGCGCTCCTTCACCGGAAGACCATTGCAAGTAATTTTGACACCACTGCTCACCCCCGCGACCGACTCCACCGTGCAGTGACTCCTCAACAGGTCGCTCGGAATGGGAGGATAGGAAGGCCCGGCCGACGCCACGCCTCCGAATAGCGTGACTATGAATGCGGCAACGGCCAGTAACGTCATCGCGCCAGCCATGGGTTTGGTGACAAGCAACTTACTCTCCTTCGAATACGCACCCGCGCGTCCACAAGAACGCTCACGGAGGCTCATTTGAATCTCAGCTGCCTCTCACACGGAACCAATTTCGGAAACCCCCGTCAAGAGGCACCGGCGGTACGATCAGGTGAAATCCGGGAATGGTCACAGCATCGCCGGCCCCTCCTCCGGCACCATCCCGACCTGGTCGGCGACCGCAGCCATCACGTCCTGGACAGCGACGGTGTCGGCCAGCGGCATCACCGGACTCTCGGTCTCGCCGGCCGCGACCCGGCGCGTGACCTCCTCGATCTCGTGCGTGAACCCGGCGCCCGTGGCCGGCAGCACGATCTCCTCGGGCTCGGCACCGAACCGGTGCACGACGATCCGGTCCGGGTGGTGGAAGCGCGGCGGGACCTCGATCCAGCCCTCGGTGCCGATCACCCGGGCCGAGCCGGGCATCGCGCACTGCAGGCTGACCTGCAGGGCGGCGCTGCGCCCGTCCGGCCAGCCGAGCAGGATCGACTCCTCCAGGTCCACACCGGACGGCGCGAGCGCGCCCGACGCGGCGATCACCGACGGGCTGCCGAGGATCATCTGGGCGAACGAGATCACGTAGACGCCGACGTCGAAGAGGGCGCCGCCGCCGAGCTGCGGGGAGAAGAAGCGGTCGTCGACGGCGGACCGGTTCCGGACGCCGAGGTCGGCCTGCACCGAGCGGACCTCGCCGATCGCGCCCTCGGCGAGCAGCTCGCGGAGCCGGACGACGGCCGGGAAGAACCGCGTCCACATGCCCTCCATCGCGAAGACGCCACGGTTGCGCGCGGCCGCGGCGATCTCCCGGGTGGCGACCGAGCTCACCGTGAACGCCTTCTCCACCATGATCGCCTTGCCGGCCTCGAGGGCGGCCAGTGCGAGCGCGCGGTGCTGCGGGTGCGGGGTGGCGATGTAGAGGACGTCGACGCCGTCGTCGTCGATGATCGACCGGTAGCCGGTGTGCACCCGCCCGATGCCGTGGCTGCGGGCGAAGGCCTCGGCGCGCTCGGTGGACCGGGACGCGACGGCGACCAGCTCGGCGTCGCGAACGTGCCCGAAGTCCGGAGCGATCTTCCCGGCGATCCGGCCCGGCCCGATGATTCCCCACTTCACGGTCATGGACGGTGATCCTGCCGGACGCCCGGGACGAACCTGGGGGCCGGGCGATGAGTTCTCGCCCGGCCTGCGGTCACCCCTCTCGAACGGCACCGGAACCCCGGCGCCACACCACAACCCAGGAGCCAGACATGCCGAACATGATCTTCGTGAACCTGCCGGTCGCCGACCTCGACACCTCCAAGGCGTTCTACTCCGCCCTCGGGTTCACGCTCAACGAGCAGTTCTCCGACGAGCAGACGGCGTCCTTCGTGATCAGCGACGCGATCGTCGTCATGGTCATGACCGAGAAGCGGTTCACCGAGTTCACCAAGCAGTCCGGCACCGCCGACACCGGCACCGCCCGCGAGGTCATCAACGCGCTGGGCGTGGAGAGCCGGGACGAGGTCGACCGGATCGCCGAGGCCGGCCTGGGCGCCGGCGGCACCCAGGGTGGGGACACCCAGGACCACGGCTTCATGTACGGCCGCAGCGTCGACGACCCGGACGGTCACCGCTGGGAGTTCGTCTGGATGGACCCGTCGGCCGTCGAGGGCTGAGCAGGCTCCCGGGCCGCCGCGCGCGAGGGGTCCGCGGCGGCCCGGTGTCGTCCGGCGCAATCTAGACGGACCGTGCCGGGCGCCGCTTCCGGACCAGCCCGTCGATCGCCAGGGCGTAGCCGTCGACGCCGAAGCCGACGACGATCCCGATGGCCACCGGCGAGACGAACGAGTGGTGCCGGAACGTCTCCCGGCCGTGCACGTTCGAGATGTGCACCTCGACGGTCGGGAGCTCGGTGCCCTCGATCGCGTCGTGCAGCGCCACCGAGGTGTGGGTGTAGGCCGCCGCGTTGAGCACCAGGCCGAGCGCCTCGCCCCGCTTGACCGCGGCCCCGGCCTCATGGATCCAGTCGACGAGGGTGCCCTCGTGGTTGGTCTGCCGGAAGTCCAGCTCCAGTCCGTGCCCGGCGGCGGAGTCCCGGCACAGGGCCTCGACGTCGTCGAGGACCTTCGTGCCGTACACCTCGGGGTTGCGGGTGCCGAGCAGGTTGAGGTTCGGGCCGTTGAACACGAAGACGGTCGTCACCCGCCGGATCCTCCCATTCAGCCCGCCCAGCCCGGCCGGACCAGGCCGGACTCGTAGGCCAGCACCACCAGCTGGGCCCGGTCCCGGGCACCGACCTTGGTCATCGTGCGGCTGACGTGCGTCTTCGCCGTCGTCGGGCTCATGTGCAGGCGGACGGCGATCTCGTCGTTGGACAGCCCGGCGGCCACCTCGGCGAGCACCTCCCGTTCCCGCTCGGTGAGCACGTCGAGCCGCGCCGCGCCGGCCGGGCCACCCCGGGAACGGGCCGCGAACTCGGCGATCAGCGTGCGGGTGACCGCCGGCGCGAGCAGCGCCTCGCCGCCGTGCACCACCCGGATCGCGTGGATCAGGTCACCGGGCTCGGAGTCCTTCACCAGGAACCCGCTCGCGCCGCCGCGGATCGCCTCGAACACGTACGAGTCGTCGGTGAAGGTGGTCAGCACGATCACCTTCGTGCCGGCCAGCGCGGGATCGTCGGTGATCGACCGGGTGGCGGTGAGGCCGTCGGTGCCGGGCATCCGGATGTCCATGAGCACGACGTCCGGCGCGTGCTCGCGGGTCGCGGCCAGCGCCTCCGCGCCGTCGGCGGCCTCGGCGACGACCTCGAGGTCGGGCTGGGAACCGAGCAACGCGCGGAACCCGGAACGGACGAGGGCCTGGTCGTCGGCGAGCAGCACGCGGATCACCGCTCCACCGTCCCGTCGTCCGGGCCGGTCGGCGGGGCGGTTCCCGGCGCGTCCGGTACCGGGGCGCCGGTCGGGGACGGGGCGGGGACCGGCGCGCCGGCGGCCGGGGCAGTGTCCGGCGGCGCCGCGGCCGCCGGCTCCGGCCCACCGGCCGTCGGGGGCGCGGGGAGCCGGGCGTGCACCCGGAAGCCCCGCTCCGGGCCGGGTCCCGCCTCGAGCGTGCCGCCCACCGACCGGGCCCGCTCCCGCATCCCGGTCAGCCCGGCCCCCTCGGCCACGCCGTCGGCGGGGCCGCTGCCGTCGTCGTCCACGGTCAGCTCCAGCTCGTCCGCACCGAACCGCAGCGTGACGACCGCGGCCGCCGCCCCCGAGTGCCGGCGGGTGTTGGTCAGCGACTCCTGCACGATCCGGTACGCGGCCAGGTCCACCCCGGTCGGCAGCGGCCGCGGTGCCCCGTCGGTGCGGCGATCCACCGGCAGCCCGGCCGCGCGAACCTCGTCGAGCAACGCGTCGAGGCGGTCCAGGCCCGGCGTGGGCAGCCGCGGTGCCTGCTCGTCCACCCCGCGCAGCACACCCAGCGTGGAGCGCATCTCCCGGAGCAGGTCCCGGCTGGCCCGCTTGATCTCGGTGAGCGCGGTGCGGGCCTGCTCCGGGTCGTCGTCCATCAGGAACAACGCCACCCCCGCCTGCACGTTGATCAACGAGACGTGGTGGCCGAGCACGTCGTGCAGCTCCTGCGCGATCCGCAGCCGCTCCTCGCCCGCGCGTCGCCGTCGCTCCTCCTCCGCCGCGCGGCGGACCTGCTCGATCCGCTCCCGTCGCACCCGCCACAGCGCACCGGCGGCGAACAACGCGACCAGCCAGGCCAGCGCCGGACCGGTGGCGCTCCACGGCACCGGGCGCCCGGCCACCAGCAGCCAGCCGGCCAGCACGACCGCAGCCACCACGACCACCGCGAACGCCCGGTGGTGCAGGCCGGCGGCCACCGCGGAGACGATCGCCACGGCGAGCGCGAGCCCCACCGGCGGTGTCGGCGGGTAGCCGAGCCCCAGGTAGCCGACGACGGCGCCGGCCATCACCGCCAGTGCCGCGATCCGGTTCGCCCGCCGGAACACCAGCGCGAGGGGCCCGACCGCGAGCAGGGCCACGGCCAGGCCGTCGAACGGGATCTCGGGCGGGACCGCCGGTGGCGGCCCCGGCCCCCAGTACCGGCGGGCCAGGCCGAACGCCGTCCCGCCCACGGTGAGCAGCGCGACGACGGCCGGCAGGACGAGGGTCCGCAGGACCCCGCCCCACCAGCTCGGGCTGCTCTCGGTGCGCACGGCGCCACGGTAGACCGGGGCACCGACAACCGACGTCCTCCGCGCGGAGGCGGGCGGGGTACCGCCCCGGGAGTACGACGGGGCGAAGCGCTGCCACCGGGGCGGCACCGGAACCGCCGACCGCGGGCGGACGCGCGAGGGCGCGTGGGCGGACACGCTTTCCGGCATGACGACCACACCCGGCACCACCACCGACACCGCTACCACCGGGGCAACCGCCGCCGACACCACCGGCGTGACCGGGGCCACCACCACCGGCGCCACTGGCGCTGCCGACGCCACCGGAGCCGACGCCACCACCGCCATCGACACCGCCACCACGCCGCTCACCATGAGCGCCCCGCCAACCCCGGACACCGCGCCGGCCCCGCACACCCCGCCGGTCCCGGCCTCGGTGTCGCCCCCGGCGCGACGCCGCACGATCCCGCCCGGCGACGACGCCGTCCTCGCCTCGGACGCCGAGCGCGAGCACGTCGCGGGCCGGCTCCGCCAGGCGGCGGCCGAGGGTCGGCTGACCCTGGACGAGGCCGACGAGCGGCAGGCCGCCGCCTACGCCGCCCGCACCCGGACCGAACTGGTCCCGCTGCTGGCCGGCCTGCCCCGGCCGCCGCGGCCACGCCGTCCCCACCGCGGGCCGCTGACCCCGCGGGCCCGCCGCAACCTCGCCGTGCACGCCGGGGTGACCGCCGCCGTGCTGCTGTTCCTGATGGTGGTGGCGATCCTGGGACCGGCGCCGCTGTTCATGCCGATCGGACCGGCGTTCTGGCTGGGCCTGCTCCTGTTCGTCCACTCGCGACGGGCCGAGCGCGAGCCGTCGCCCGACGACACCGTCCCCGACGAGCTGCGATGACCGCCTCCGCCACCCGGCCCGTCGCAGCCGACGACCATTCCGGGGCGAACCCACCGGGCCGGCGCCACTGACCCGCAGGAGCGCAGCCGGGACGAGACCGGTGCGCAACGGCGGTCCCGCACGTTCGCCACGAGCGGACTGCTCGTGGTGGACCGCGCCCGCGGGTTGTGGCTGTACCGACCATGGACACTGGTCGATGTCGTGTGACGGCACGATCTGACTGATCTCGAATGGGAACGACCTCCTGCGGAAGGTGTGAAGCTGTCGAAGGCAACCGCACCACAACCACAGGAGGTGTCATCGTGCTTACGCCAACCGCCGGCCCAGAAGGACCGACTGCACCGTTGCCCGCCTGACCGTCGAGAACGGCCTGCGGCGGTAGCGCAGGCCGCCGAGCGGTTCCAGGTGGCCTGGACGACGACAGACCGTGGTCCGACCGCTACCGCAAACACGGCGAGGCAGGGATGGCTAGGTCGGCAGGCTGCGGCGGGCGCCGGTCTCGAAGATGATCCGGGCGATCGTCCGCGATCGGAGGAACACAATGACGAACTAAGAGAGATGTGAATTCTCGAACGACTGCGACCACGCCGCGCCTGCACGTCGCATCACACCCTGTAGGCACTCAGGTGAGTTGCCGCCATTGCCGAAGATTTCACTTTCCACTTCGTCAACCCTTGCCCGGACACGTTCCGTCAGCCTGGCACCACGATCCGAAAGATAGAGCGGCGTACGGCGCCGGTTACTGGTGTCGACATGCCGATAGAGAACCGACTGCGCGGTGAGCTTGTCGATTATTCGTGTTAATGTGGTGGTCGAAACGACGGCCCGTTCGGCGACCTCACTCATCGAGCAACCGCCACCACGATAAATGGACCACATCACTCGCCACTGGTCGACTGATAATCCTTCAGATGCCAGCACCGTCGTTCTGATCCGCTGATTCGCGAAGCGCTCCAGCGTCGTGAGGAGCAGGGAGAGCGGCTCGCTCGCCTCCAACACTTACCACCCCCGGTAGTCCATTCGGAAATTACGTGACCCGGGAGCGGCCAACAGTGCGTTCCTGTGGTCATCGCCGAGAGCGGGGACGATCTTCCAGTCGTTCGGTCATCGTTTCGGCCACTCGGAGTCTGATTCCTTCAAGTGTGCAAATTGTGTCGAGGGTGCTCGAGTCGACACTGACGAGAGGGCTGGACCGGACAGTTACCCGGACACCATCGTGGCCGACGAGCAGATGCTCAAAGATGGGGTAATCCGGCATCTGCTCCGGGACGTCGTGCGCGTACAGAACGCGGTCTCGGCCAGATCATCAACTAGCAGTACGATGGCGAGCCCGTGACCAAGCGGAAGCAGTCTGAGTTGCGGTGAAGTCGCGACGACCTCCTTCACCGCATTAGCAAACGAAACTATCGCACGCAGCTCGTAGCAGTCCTGTCCGATCCGTACCATCTTCACCCCCGAGCGCCGACCAGATTTGTCGACATCTCGTGTCACGACGAAGCAGTTGAATACCGGACCGAGATCGCGGTCCGCCCTCAGAGGACGGAAGACAGACGGACCGCGACCTGCTGGTCCTGCGCAGCTAGAGCACCAGCCCGGGCGGGATCAATCGTGGTGGTGGAGCAGCGTGTCCATCCGCGCTCGCACATCCGACTCGCTGATCAGCCCAGCATCGATCACACTCGCCTCGAGTGCCTTCGCCCAGCTCTCATAGTACGCCTCGCACCCCTCGGATGCCGCGATAACCCGCATTAACCGCTGACGGAAATGCTCCCAGGTGTAGCTACCTTGGTCAGAGAGGGCTACGGCAACTCCGAAGGCAGTGGCCTCCCACGGTTCAGTGAACACGAGTTCGCCATTGTCCCGCGGCGGCGCCTCCTCTCCTGAGATGGGAAGTTCTACCGACACCCCGCTCACGCCAACGCTCCAATGTCGTCCGGGGAGAGGGCCTTACTGACGCCGATCATGGAGTCTCGACTGACCAGCCTGATGAGCTGTTCCTCGGTCCAACCGTCTGTTCCTGCCGGGCGCTCCGGGATCACGATATAGCGAATCTCGGAGCTGCTGTCCCACACCTTGACTTCGACGTCGTCCACGATCTTCAGACCGAAATCACGACCCAGCACCCCTCGCGGATCAGCGACCACTCGGGAACGGTACTCCATGCTCTTGTACCAGGCAGGCGGAAGTCCCAGCACCGGCCACGGATAGCACGAGCAGAGGGTGCAGACGACGACATGATGGGTGCTGCTGTCATTGAACACCGCCGTGATCTGGTGGGCTTGTTCCCCGGCGTAGCCCAGTGAGGCCATGGCCGCGGTCGCGTCTCGCGCAACCCAGTCGCGGTACTCGGGGTCTACCCACGTCCGCGCCACGACTTTCGCGCCGCCCATGGGCCCGAGGTCGTTTTCGTAGTAGGACACCACTCGATCGACCGCCTTCGGCGACACGATGCCACGCTCGTAGAGCAGGGTCTCGATTGCCTTCGTGCGGGCCTCGTACTCGGTGTACGTTTCGACGTGCTCGCTCATGCCTTATTTCCTTTCAGGCCGCATTCGGCGAGGACAGGTAGGGCTCCCAGAGATCGACATAGACGACATCGTTCTCATTCCCGTCGTCTCCCCAGAGGTCCTTGGACTTGAACCCGACGGTGTACAATGGCTTGGGGTCCGGGCCCGCTCCGACCGAGCTGCTCTCTGGATAGATCTGGGGTCCATGAGACATGACTACCTCGCCGACCCGGTTACGAACGTACTTCGGGCAGCGAGTGTGTCCGCTCGGATTCATATTCTTCACCAGAACTCGATCCCCGGGCTCGTAGGACGGCGTCGGTCCCGGCAGAACCAGTGAGTGCGGCTCGTGCATGGTCGAGATCGCCGCCTCGATCTCAGACTCATCGAACTCCTTGGTCGGAACCCTATCCCTGTAGGTGCCGTCGAGAATTTCGCCCACTCGATGCCGGCGCTCCTGCTCGGTGAAGATGTTCGAGTCGACCAGCAGACGCTCTGCCGCGCTCAGCCAGTGCGTGTAGTAGGATTTCCGGAGCTCGTTGACGTAGTTCTCGTTTCCCATCTTCTCCCGGTAGATTCGGGACTTGTCCCACCAGGAGATCCCCTTGAGGTGCATCCAGGTGAGAATGGACAGCACCCGACCTTCCCATTCATGGTGAAAGTAGGGCTCGTCCTTCTGGTACGGCACGGACCCATATCCATGCATTCCGCCAGCGTCATGGACGCCATCCATTACTGCCTCCAAAGGTTTCGAAGAGTGGGTTCTGCTGCTTGTCCATCGGCGCTGATCTCGCCGAGCGAGACGGCTACGCTCGCCCCTGTCACTTCGGCATCATGTCCTGGTCAAGATGTCAGTGGGAATGACCTCATCACCGGGGCCCCACTCGTAGAGCGGTGGGATGTCCGGGTGCCATCGGTTGTGGCGTGTGACCCACTCTCGCTTCCACATGGAACTATGTCATGTCGTGGGGTCGGCAGGGAGTGGCGCGGGGTGCCTTCCGTGCTCAACCGCGGCGTGCGCGACGTGCTCGTCGTCTGCTGCGACATGCTGACCGTTCCCCGAGGCTGTCGAGGCCACCGGCCCACTCGACCGTGCGGGCTGCACGGTGCCCGGCTGTCGTACACCTTCACCGGCCGGGCAGAGGAAGCCGCGGGGCGGCCTCCGACGGTCGTCGAGTTCACGATCTCCCCGTTCGGCGACGAGGCGGTGAAACTGCAGGTCCTGCACACGGGTTTCACCGACGACGCACAGGGCGAGCAGGACCGCAGCGACGTCGGCGAGGGCTGGCCCGCGATCCTCGCGGCCCTCAAGACCCTGCTGGAGACCGACCGGCCGCTGGCCGCCCCGGGCCACTTCGCGCCCCGGATCCCGGCCCGGAGCTGATCCGGACACGCGCCGCCCGGGCGGCGTCAGGGGCGCTGCAGCTGTCCCACGAGCGGACCCTTCGTCGGAAGGAACGCCACGAACGACCCGCTCGTGGGGCACCGCCGGGCCGGGCCGCGCTCCGGCGACGCCGGGGCGATGCCGCTCCGGGCGACGGCACGTCGAGGGCTTCATCCGAGCCCGGCCTCACCGTCGACGGCGGAGACGGGCCCACCAGCTGCGGCGGTTCCGCTGCCGCAGCACCGGCGCTGCTTCCGCGGGACCCGGCGCCCCGGACCGGAGCCGCTCCCGAGCTGCCCGCCAGCGCCCGACGACCTCGTCGGCGTCCAGCTTGCGGATCGGGACCCGCGGCCCGACCGGGTTCCGGATGTGGTCGACGACCCGGGAGTTCACCTCGTCGACGTGCTCCCGGACCAGACGTTCGTCGGGGAACCGCGCGACGGTCGCGTCGACCCGGTCGAGCTCCTTGCGCAGCTGGATCGACGGCGGAAGCAGCGCCTCGCCGGAGAGCCCCTCACGCTCCAGGTAGCCGCGGACCCACCAGTTCTCGTCGACCGGGCCGATGGTGCCGGCTCCCGGCAACGGGCGGCCCTTGCCGGGCAGGTCGTCGAACTCCCCGCGCTCGGCGGCCTCCCGGATCGCCCGGTCGACCGGGGACTCGAAACGTGGATCCACCGGGTTCATCACCGCTCACCCCCGGCCGAGGTTACCGGCGCCCGGCCGGCGCACGACCATTCTGGGAAACGACGTGCTGACCTACCCGGCCGCAGCGCCCGGCATGCACGATCTCGCCCAGCTCGGGACCAGAACGCGCTGATCGACCCGCCAGCGACGCTCGACGCGCACGTTCCCGCCCCATTCGCGCCGAGAACGTGCTGATCACCCCCCGGTGCGCTGCTCGAGACGCACCTTCACGCCCCACCGACGGCGCCAACCTGCTGATCGACCCGGCCACAGCCTCTGGCACGCACGATCTCGCCCCACGCGGGGCCAGAACGCGCTGATCAACCCACCAGCGACGCTCGACGCGCACGTTCCCGCCCCGCCCGGGGCCACAAGGTGCTGATCGATCGGAGCGCGGGTGAGAGGCACGTGGCCGCCCGTTCCTGTCGGTGGCCGGGTCCACACTCCGTCCATGACACGCACCGACGAGACCGTCGACCGTTCCCGCACCCTGGACCTCGCCCGGCACTATCCCGGGCGCCGGGCCGGGCACGTGGCCGCCCACGTCCGCGGCGCCGGGGGCCCGGACCGCAACTGGCGCCTCGGGGCCGACGGCGAGCTGCGCACCGCGCAACTGCTGGCGTCCCTGACCGGCCGGACCCGCCGTGACCGGCTGCTCGGCCGGCCGCCACGCTGGCGGGTGCTCCACTCCGTGCCACTCGACGGGGGCGCGGCCGACCTCGACCACGTCCTGGTCGGGCCACCGGGGATCTGCGTGATCAACTCTCGGCACCACCGGCGCCGCCCGGTGCTGCTGGACGGCGACCGGCTGGTCGTGTCCGGTGTGTCCACCGACGCGGTCCCGCGGGCTCGGCTCGAGGCGCAGCGGGTGCGCGAGCTGCTGCTACCCCGGCTCGGTGCGGACGGGGCCCGGGTGCCGGTCCGGCCGGTGATCGCGGTGATCGGGGCGCCGATGCGGGTCCGGCGCTGGCCGGACGACGTGGTGGTCGCGACCGAGGGCGCGCTGGTGCACGCCCTGCGCGGGCTGGCAGCCGTCCTGGACCCCGCCGAGGTCGAGCGGATCCACGGGGTCGCCCGCCGCCCCGAGGCCTGGACCTGAGGGGATCTTGTCAATAGCGGGACCGTGCCCGCGGCGCGGCGGGCCCGTACGTGCACTACGCCACCGGCCCCTTCCCGGCAACGGCCGGGATCAGCATGCTCTGCCGGTGACGTCGACCGCCTCCGCACCCGTCCGGCCCCGGTTGTACGCCGTGCCCCTCGCGACCGGCGGCGAACCCGGCGAGCTGGTGCGCCGGCTCGCGCACCGCGACCGGGTGGCCGCGTTCGCCGGCGGATGGGCGTGGGGGGCGGTGGTGACCTGTGACCCGGTGCGGGTGGCGCCGTCGGGTTCCGACCCGTTCGCGCTGCTCGCGGCGGTCCCCCGGCTGCCGGCCGACCCGGCCCGGCCCGGCGCGGTGGGCGGCGGCTGGTTCGGGTTCCTCGACCACGCGCTGCCGGAGACCCGGCCGGGCGCGGTGCTCGCCTGGTACCGCGACGTCCTGCGGCACGACGGCGAGCGCTGGTGGTTCGAGGCCCTGGTGGCCGGCGCCGGCCGGCCGGCGGAGCTGCCGGTGCACCCGGACGTCGCCTCGGCCGAGCAACGGCTCGCCGACCTGCGGCGCGACCTCGGCCGCCCGGCGCCCCGCCGGGCGGCGCGGCTCGAGGTGCTGCGGTGGCCGGACCGGGACACGCACCTGGCCGCCGTGGAGCGCTGCGTCACCGAGATCCGGCGCGGGGAGATCTTCCAGGCCAACATCGCCACCGGGCTGGACGTTCGGCTGCACGGCGACGCGCACGAGGCCTGGGCACGGCTGACCGCCGCCGTGCCACCCGCGCGGGCCGCGCTCGTCGCCGGGCCGGACCGGGCGGCGGTCAGCGCGAGCCCGGAGCTGTTCCTGCACCGTGCCGGCACCGAGGTCGGCACCGCGCCGATCAAGGGGACCCGCCCGCGCACGGGCGACCCGCAGCGTGACGAGCACCAGCGCGGCCAGCTGGCCGTGTCGGTGAAGGACGCCGCCGAGAACGTGATGATCGTCGACCTGATGCGCAACGACCTGGCCCGGGTCGCGGTCCCGGGTGGGGTGCGGGTCGGCCGGCTGCTCGCGGTCGAGCCGCATCCGGGGGTCTGGCACCTGGTCTCGCGGGTGCACGCCACGCTGCGCGACGACGTCACCGACGGGGACCTGCTCGCCGCCGCGTTCCCGCCCGGCTCGGTCACCGGCGCACCCAAGGTCCGGGCCTGCGAGGTGATCGCCGACTGCGAGGGTCGCGAGCGGGGCCTGTTCACCGGGGCCGTCGGTGGGGTGAGCCCGCTTGCCGGGCTGGAGTTCAACGTCGCCATCCGGACCCTCGACCTGGGTCCGGTGCGCCCCGACGGGTCCCGCGACGGGCGGCTCGGGGTCGGTGGCGGGATCACCGTGGACTCCGACCCGGCCGAGGAGTACGGCGAGTGCCTCACGAAGGCCGCCCCGGTGCTCGCCGCGCTGGACGGCCCCGGGCGGCCACCGTCGCCCGCCGTGACCCGGCCCGCCGACCGCGACGCCGGCCTGTTCGAGACGCTGGCCTGCACCGACGGCGTCCCGGCCCGGGTCGGCGAGCACGCGGCCCGGCTGCGGCGCTCCTACCTCGCGGTGACCGGCCGGGTGCTGACCGCCCCGGTCGAGAGCACGGTCGCCCGGGCCGCCGCCGGCCTGACCGGGCACCACCGGATGCGGGTCGAGGCGGACGTGCGCGATCCGTCCCGGGTGGACGTGCGGATCGCGGCATGGCCCGGAGCGGTCCCGCTCGACGAGCAACCCGGGCTGGTCCTCGAGGTCCGCCGCGGTACCGACGCCGAGGCCCACAAGTTCGCCGACCGGCGCTGGCTGGACGCCCACGAGGCCGCGACGGGTCCGGACCGCACCCCGCTGCTCGCCGACCCGGCCGGGCTCCTGCGGGAGACGACCCGCTCCGCGATCGCGGCCGTCCACCATGGACGGCTGTGGGTGCCCCCGCTGGACGGCCGCATCCTTCCCGGGACCGGGCGGCGGGCGGTGCTGGACCTGCTGGGGCCCGGCGCGGTCCGGATCGCACCGCTGCCGGTCGGCGCGCTCGCCGACGCCGACGGGTTCTTCCTGGTCAACGCGCTGCGCGGGATCGAGTGGGTGCGGGAGGTGCACGACGGCGGCACCCTGGCCGGGAGCTGGGTCGCACCGGATCCGCTGACCCGCGTGCTCGCCACCCGGCTCGCCGGCCGAGGCACCCGGCGACACCGGTGATCCGCCGCCCGCCATTGCGACCTCGGCTCAGGCCAGGTCGAGCAGGATCTCCGCCAGCTCGTCCGGCCGATTCTGCGGCACCAGGTGCGTCGAGTCGATCTCGGCGTACCGCCAGGCCGCTGATTCCTCGGCCCGCCGGGCGGCGGCCGTGAACGCCCCGCCGGTGACGTCCTCCCGAGTGGCCCGCACGTAGGTCCGCCCGAACGGCCACTCCTCCAGCGGCCGGGACAGGGCCACCGGCTCGGTGAACGTCCGCACCGGTTGGGGCGAACGCCGCGGGGCCGACCAGGCGGCCTCGGCCGGATCGTCGTAGTGCCGTTCCGGGCCGGCCAGCAGCCAGGACGCGCCGAGGCCGTCCACACCCGGCGGCGGGACGGCGCGGCCCATCCCCGGGGCGAGCGCGACGACGGTGTCGCCGTCGGACGGGACGAACGCGTCCAGGTACACCAGCTCGGCCACCCGGTCGCCGATCGCGTCGAGCGCCCCGGTCACGACCATGCCGCCGTAGGAGAACCCGAGCAGTACCACGTCGCGCAGGTCCTCGTAGAGCACCGCGTTCACGACGTCGCGCACGTGCACGGACAGGCCGATCCACGGCCCGGCGAGGTGCGAGCGCTCGCCGATCCCGGTGAGCGCCGGTGTCACCACCTCGTGCCCGGCCGCCCGCAACCGCGGGCGCAGCAGGTGGAACCCGTGCGCGCCACCCCAGGCGCCGTGGACCAGCACGAACGTCGTCATGCCGGCAGCCTGGCACGCCCGTCGGCCACGGCCGACCGCGGCACCGCGCCGGCGGGAGCCGAGCCCGGCATTGACCGCCCGTGACACCGTGCCGGACGATCCGGGCGAAGATCGACCGACACCACTGGCGGTGCAGCGCATGACCGACACGTTCACCTTCACCGGCCGCGACGGCACCGCCGTCACCGCCTACCGCTGGCTCCCGGACGGGCCGCCGCGCGGGATCGTCCAGCTCACGCACGGCATGGGCGAGCACGCCCTGCGGTACGAGGCGCTGGCCGGCGCGCTCACCGGGCGCGGTTTCGCCGTCTACGCCCAGGACCATCGCGGGCACGGCGCCACCGCGGGCGGCCCGGAGAACCACGGCGTGCTCGGCGACGACGGCTGGGGCCAGCTCGTCGCCGACATCGGCGTGCTCTCCGGCCTGGCCCGGGCCGAGCACCCGGGCGTCCCGCTGGTGCTCCTCGGGCACAGCATGGGGTCGTTCGCCGTCCAGCAGCACCTGGTCGCCGACGGGACCCCGCCGGACGCCGTCGTCCTGTCCGGGACGGCCGCGCTCGACGTGATGGAGCAGGGCCTGGACCTGTCCGGGCCGCTGGACCTGTCGTCGTTCAACGAGCGGTTCGAGCAGCGCACCGGGTTCGAGTGGCTCTCCCGCGATCCCGCCCAGGTCGACGCGTACGTCGCCGACGCACGCTGCGGGTTCGGCCTCGACCTGCCCGGGTCGCAGGCGATGTTCGCCGCCGCCCGGCCGCTGGCCGAGGTCGCGACGCTGAAGCCGATCCCGGCCGGCCTCCCGGTCTACATCGTCGTGGGCGACCAGGACCCGGTGAACGCGGGCCTGCAGCTCGTCGGGCCGCTCACCGAGCGCTACGCGGCGGCCGGACTGGAGGACGTCAGCCTGCGGATCTGGCCGGGTGCGCGGCACGAGGTGTTCAACGAGACCAACCGGGACGAGGTCGTCGCCGACCTGCTGGCCTGGCTGGACCGGGTCGTGCCGGCGGGGAACGCCTGATGCGCGTCGACACCACGGGGCCGTTCTCCGCCGACCCGCTGGAGACCGAGGCGACCGCGGTCGCGGCCGAGAAGGACGGATACGACGCCGTCTCGGTCCCGGAGACCGCGCACGACGCGTTCGTCGCGCTCGGCCTCGCCGCCCGCGCGACCAGCAGGATCCGGCTCCAGTCGGCGATCGCGGTGGCCTTCGCCCGCAACCCGATGACGCTGGCCTACCAGGCCAACGACGTGCAGCTGATCTCCGGCGGGCGGTTCGAGCTCGGCATCGGCTCGCAGGTGCGCGCGCACATCGAGCGGCGGTTCGGGATGCCGTGGAGCCGCCCGGCCGCGCGGATGGAGGACTTCGTCCGGGCACTGCGCGCGATCCAGGACGCGTGGGCCACCGGTGAGCGGCTCCGCCACCAGGGGGAGTTCTACTCGCACACGCTGATGACCGAGTTCTTCTCGCCGGGGCCGAACCCGCACGGTCCGCCGCCGGTCATGCTGGCGGCGGTCGGTGAGCGGATGACGGAGGTCGCCGGCCGGGTCACCGACGGGCTGCTCGCGCACTCGCTGACCTCGCCGTCGTACCTCGCGGAGGTGACGTTGCCCGCGCTGCGCCGCGGACGCGGGAGTGCCGACCTCTCCGGGTTCGACGTCTGCCTGCCGGTGTTCACCGTGCTCGGTGCGGACGCCGAGGCCCGCGCCGCCGCGGAGGCCGGGGTGCGGCGGCAGATCGCGTTCTACGCCTCGACGCCGCCGTACCGGCCGGTGCTGGACCTCCACGGCCGGGGCGAGCTCGCGGACCGGCTCAACGCGCTGTCCCGGCAGCAGGCCTGGGACGAGATGGCCGGCCTGGTCGACGACGAGCTCCTCGACGTGCTCGCCGTCGCCGGTTCGCCGGAGGAGGTCGCCACCGGGATCGCAGCCCGCTACGGCGACCTGGTGGACCGGGTCTCGCTGAACACGCCGTACGACGCCGACCCCGCACTGGTGCTCGACGTCGTCACCCGGCTGCGGGCGGCCTGACACGCGGCGGCGGGCGACGACCACCAGGGTCGCCGCCCGCCGTCGAGGGTCTTACTGCAGGCCCAGCTTCTTGGAGCAGGCCGGCCAGGCGTCCCAGCCCTGGCCCTCGAGCACGTTCTCCGCGACGCGGATCTGCTCGGCCTTGCTGGCGTTCTGGGGCTTGCCCTTACCGCCGAACGCCTTCCACGTGGACTGCGTGAACTGCAGGCCACCGCCGAAGCCGTTGCCGGTGTTGATGTTCCAGTCCCCGCCGGACTCGCACTCGGCGAGCTTCTCCCACGTCGCGGTGGAGACGGACTGGGTCGGCGCCACGGCCGCGGTCGGCGCGACCGGCGCGGAGGTCTCGGGGGCGGCGTTCGCGGTGCCGGCCAGGGCGAGCGGAGCCCCGAACGCCAGGATGCCGGCGGTCAGAGTCCCGACAAAACGCCCACGGATGGACATGCGCGTGCTGCTCATCTGTTCTCACCTGGTTCCGGACCCACGACTTTCCGGGCGGCCGGCCGCGCGGGGAGCGCCGTCCGGTTGTTGTGCGAGGTGGTCCTCGCAGCCCGCGGCCCCGTCCCGTCCGTGCAGGTCGACTGGCCGGAAACCGTGGGACGGGGCCGTGCTGGCGTGGCGGTTCCGGCGCTTCGGTGCGCGCCCCGGCCGTGGACGGCCGAGAGCGACTCCAAAGCTCGCCGAAAGACCGAGATCGGGTCAAGACGACAGCCGGTGAGCTATCACACCCGTATAACGGTAACAGACGTTGCCGCAGGTCGGAGGCCAATTTCGAAGGTTACGAACGATCTATGGCGACGATTGTTGCTTCCGATCCGGAGAGGTTTCCGAGCCCGTCGTGCAAGGCGTCACGTGACGGAGGGCTCATCGAGCTTGCGCAGTGTGAAGAACGCGATCCGGACCACCATCGCGTCCACCAGCAGCGCACCGAACGCCCACGGGTCCAGCCACCCCGCCGCGTCCTGTCCCTGGACGAGCCGGACGAGACCCGGGACGAGGAAGAGCGCGACCCCGAGCCCTCCGGCGACGGCGGCGGCCAGCAACGCCCGCCCGTCGGCCCGCCGGACGACCAGCGCCAGCGCGGCGACGGCGGCGATCGCCACGGCCACCTCGAGCACGGCGAGCAGCGGCCACGTGGTCCCGACGGCCAGCCGCGCGTGCACCACCACGGCCGGCACCAGCAGCGCGATCAGGATGCGGCGCCCGACGACCGGGCCGCGCTCGTTACCCATCGGGCCAGTCTGGCCCGTGAGTGGAAACGAGGGCCAGGGCCCTGCTTTCCACTCACGAGCGGTTCACCGCACCCGCAGGACCAGCAGCCGGCAGTCCACCGCCTGCCCGGCGCGGTACGGCGCGACCTCGATCGACACGGCTTCCAGCACGTCACCGGCGCACAGCCGGTCGACCTCGGCGCGGTAGCCGCCCGACTCCCAGACGTCGTCGAGCACGGTCGCGACCAGGAAGCCGCCGGGCCGGATCACCCGGGCGAAGTCGGACAGCACCGCGGGCCCGAGGTGCCCGTGGGTCAGCGTCCCGACGCAGACGACGACGTCGTAGCGGTCGTCCGGCAGGTCCAGCACCTGGGTGAGGTCGGCCTCGCGCAGGTCGCGGTAGACACCGGTCGCCCGGGCGCGCTCGAGCATCCCCGGCGACACGTCCAGCCCGTCGATCGTGCCGGCCCCGCGCCGGGCCAGCTCCACGCCGACCAGACCGGTGCCGCAGCCGGCGTCGAGCATCCCGCCGCCGGTCCCGGCCGCGGCGACGACGGCGTCCGCGGTGACCGAGGGCGCGACGTAGCCCTGCGTCTCCCCGGTGAGGTCGGCGTCGTAGGTCGGCGCCCACTCGTCGTAGAAGTCGCGGGCGTCGTCCGGGCCGCTCAGCGTGTAGGCGCGTTCCAGGTGGGGGTCGCCCCCGGTACTCGTGGCCATCCGCCGATCATCGTGGAGATCGGGGCGCCTGTCAGGTCAACGCGTCGCCCGGTCGGCGGCCAGTACCGCCAGCGCGCAGAGCGCGCCCCGGCCCGCCGCGGCCATCGTCACCTTCTCCCGGGCGTCCTGCCCGGGCAGCCGTGAGCCGAGCACGGCGACGTCGGCGACGTCGGCGCCCACCCGCATCGCGATCGCCGTCCTCAGCGGGGCGCCGGCCGGGACGAGCAGCATCGCGAGGCCGGAGGCCAGGTCCCGGGTGCCGAGCAGCACGGCCAGCGCCCGCCGCCCGGACTCGGCGCGGGCGTCGCCTGCGGCCGGGGCCACGGCGCCCACGACCAGGTCGGGCCGCGCGGTGATCACCGCTCCGCAGGCGGCGGTGGCCGCGCCGAGCAGGCGCGGGATCCAGGTCAGGTCACATCGGGCCATGCTGCCGTCATACCCCTTACCGTCGGGTTCACCACATCTTCGGGGAGGCCACGATGCAGCGGGTGGACGGCGGGCGCTTCGACGGCAAGGTGGCGCTGGTGACCGGAGGGGCGTCCGGGATCGGGGCGGCCATCGTCCGGCGGCTGCGCGCCGAGGGCGCGCGGGTGGTGCTGGCCGACATCGCCGATCCGGCCCCGGACTCCGACGAGCACGTGGTCGCGGTGCGGGCCGACGTCACCGACGAGGCCGCGGTGGGCTCCGCCGTCGCGACCGCGGTGGACCGGTTCGGCCGCCTCGACGTGGCGTTCGCCGTCGCCGGCGCGGCCCGGTTCGGCACGATCGCCGACGGCGACACCGCGGACTGGTGCTGGACCGTGGACCTGGTGCTGCACGGGTCCTACCTGACCGTCCGGCACGCCGCGCGGGCGATCCGGGAGACCGGGGACGGCGGCGCGATGGTGCTGGTGTCGTCGCTGAACGCGCACGTGCCGCTCTACGGCGCGAGCTCGTACGCGGCCGCGAAGGCCGGCACCGAGAACCTGGCCCGCAGTGCCGCGCTGGAGCTGGCCGGCGACCAGATCCGGGTGAACGCCGTGCTGCCCGGCCTGGTCGCCACCCCGCTGACCGCCGAGTTCCGCGCGCACACCGGCCTCAACGCGGACTTCCTGTCCCGGATCCCGCAGCGCCGCGCCGCCGAGCCGGAGGAGATCGCCGGCCCGTGCCTGTACCTGGCCAGCGACGACGCGAGCTACGTGACCGGTACCAGCCTGGTCGTCGACGGCGGGTGGGAGATCTCGAACTACCCGGACCTGCGCCCGCTGGTGCACGGCGACACGTGACGGCCGGCCCTCACAGCTCGTCGAGGAACGCCAGCGCCGCCTCCGCGGACACCCGCCGCCACGCGGCCAGCATCCGGTCGAACTCGTCGGCGCCCTCCTGCTCGGCCCGCAGCGCCTCGACGATCGGCTCCAGCTCCCGGCGCTGGGCGGCGACCAGCGGGCCGGGGTCGGCGCCGCGCCGGTGCGTCACGGCCAGCTTCAGCAGGAACTCCGACCGCAGGTCCCGCACGTGCGGGACCGGCGTGACCAGCCAGGCATCGACCCGCCTGCGGCCCTCCGCGGTGGCGGCGTACAGCGTGCGCGGCGGGCCACCGCTGCTCTCGACGGCCTCGGCGGTGATCAGTCCGGTGTCGACCAGCCGCCCGATCGCCCGGTAGACGACCGGGCGCGGGATCTGCCAGACCCGGCCGAGCTCGCCGTCCGCGGCGGTGAGCGCGGCGATCGCGAACCCGTGCACCGGCCGCTCGCCGGTGACCGCCAGCACCGTCCACTCGGCCAGACCGAGCCGGGTCTCGGCGTGTCGCATCGGGCCAGCCTAGGTCAGCGCGCCGCACGGCCCGTCCACAGCGGACGCACCGGGTCCCGCCGGACACGACGCCCTCCCGCCCGCGACACCCCACCGCCCGTGGCAGGATCCGCACCGACGACCCCACGACCGCGAACCGGAGGCCTCCGTGATCCTCATCGTCCTCAAGGCGCAGATCCGCCCGGACAAGCGCGACGAGTGGCTGGCCGGCATCTCCGAGTACAAGAAGAACGTCAACTCGGAGCCCGGCAACATCTCCTTCGACTACCACGAGAACCTCGAGAAGGAGAACGAGTTCGTGATCGTGGAGGTGTTCCGCGACGGCAAGGCCGGCGAGGAGCACGTCAACACCGACCACGCCCAGCGCTTCTTCCCGTTCATGTCGACCGTCGTCGCGGAGAAGCCGAAGATCAACTACCAGGACGTCGACGGCGACGTCTGGAACGAGATGGCCGAGGTGACCCCCCAGTAGGGCGATCCGGCCGCCCTCCACGCAACCCCGCCCGACCCGGTGCGTCCCTGAGAGTGACGGACCGACCACGCGCCGTGCCCACCGGCCGGCGCGGACCGAGGGAGCACGACCCATGGACACCGACCGGCAGCGACCGCGGCGGATCGCCGCAGCCGGCCTCGCCCTCGCCGTCGCGGCCGGCCTCGCCCTGGCCGGGCCCGCGGTCGCGGACTCACCGGCCGCGGACCGGGCGCGCTCCCAGCCGCAGGTCCCGGGGACGCCGTGCTCGGTCAGCGCGCGCGCCTGCGTGGACCTCGAGTCCCAGCGCTCCTGGCTGATCCAGGACGGCAAGGTGATCCGCGGCCCGATCCGCATCTCCTCCGGCGGCAACGGGCAGGAGACCCCGGTCGGGCACTCGCTGCGGGTCTACCGCAAGGAGGCCGACCACAAGAGCCAGGAATCGCGGCGGCGCGACGGCAGTCCGGCGCCGATGCCGTGGTCGGTGTTCTTCGACGACGGCGGCATCGCCTTCCACAGCGGCGACCCGAACCGGTCCTCGGCCGGGTGCATCCACCTGCCCGAGGCGGACGCCAAGGCGTACTTCGACAACCTCCAGATCGGCGATCAGGTCCAGGTGGTCCGGGCCTCGGAGGAGGCCGCGGCCCGCCGGGCGGGCTGACCACCGCACCCCGCATCCGGGGTTGCTCGGACGACCGGAGTAACGAACGGGCTGCCGGCGCGATGGACGGAGCACACATCCCGTCCCACCCCGCCCGGAGTGCCTGATGGCCGACCCGCAGCCCGCTCGACCGTCGCCGTCCGACCGAGCCCGCCGGACCGCACGCCTGACCGTCTGCGCCACGGCCCGGACGACCACCGCCCCGCTGCGTGCCCTCGCCCGCCTGGGCCGTCCCGACAGCGACCCGCGCTGGCCGGCGGCGGCCTGGCTGTGGCAGCCGGGCTGGGGCCGTGGTGCACACGACCGGCTCTACCGGCGCCCCGACCCCTACGGCATCGGGCTGAGCCCGTACGAGCAGCAGAAGTACGGCACGGTGATGGACACCCTGGCCGGGCACCGGTTCGCCCGCGCCCTGGAGGTCGGCTGCGGGGAGGGCGACCTCTCGGTCCGGCTGGCCGGGCACACCGACGCGCTCGTGGGCGTGGACATCTGCCCGGCCGCCGTCGAGCGGGCCGCGCGCCGGGTGCCGTCAGCGACGTTCGCCCGGCGGACGCTGCCCCGGGAGATGCCGGACGGCACGTTCGATCTGATCGTCTGCACGGACGTCCTGTACTACTGGGAGCCGGTCACCCTGCGGGTGGGCATCGCGGCCCTGCTGGACCGGCTGCGTCCGGGCGGGACGCTGCTGGCCTACCACTACCGCGGCGACTTCGGCCAGGCCGGCACCGCCGACCGCGTGCACGAGGCACTGCGGGCCGCCGCGACCGCGCGCGGGCACGTGGTGTCCCGGCACGAGACCCGGGACGGGGTCGGCCCGGGCGCGGCCGGTGCCCGGTTCGACGTGGTCGTCGCGCCGGCACCGGTCGGCGACCGGCCGGTGACCGGCGTGCCCGAGCCGCGCCGTCCGGTGACCGGGACCCCGGCACCGTCACCGCGTTCCTGAGACCCGCATACCCCCATACGGTCGACAGGCCATTGCCCCGTACGGGGGTTCTCGTCAGGGCGACGTGGACCTGTTCGCGCGTCGGGCGGCAGGGCTAGCGTCACCGGTCATGACCGTCGACGCCGAGGGGCCCACCGGGACGACGAACGCCCAGCCGGTGACGCCGCCCCCCGGGCTCATCGCACCGAGCTACCTGCAGGCGGTGCTGGCGGCCGCGTACCAGGACGAGCCCAACAGCGTGCCGCTGACCGTCGCGACCCCGGCGGGCCTCGTCTTCGGCAACGCCGTGCACCCGGCGACCTGGCTGCGCCGGCTCGGCGAGCAGCTCCGGCACCTGACCCTCGGGCACACGCCGAACGCGTCGGTCGACGCGACGGTCCAGATGTTCTTCGACATGGCCGACCGGTGGGCCCAGGACCAGCCGGGCGGGGCGGTCCGGCCCGAGGACATCCGGTGGATCTACTTCACCGAGGCGCTGATCGTCCCGATCCAGGCGGCCGCACCGAACTACGTCGAGCCGGCGTGCTGGCAGGTGGCGCTGCGCGATGTCACCGCCTGGACGATCGGCCTGCCGCCGGAGTGACGAGCATCACACCCGGTGGCGCGTGAGGATCCGTCCGGTCGGCGCCTCCCACCTGTGGACCCACCCCGGAGGAACCCGGGCCACGCACTCGGAGGCGCAACGACCCATGAGCACCAGCAGCGAGCAGAAGGACACCACGGCCACCGGCGCCCCGTCCGCCCTGCAGTCCGAGCACGGCACCACCCGGATCGCCGACGCCGTCGTCTCGAAGATCGCCGGCCTCGCCACCCGCGAGGTCGACGGGATCCACGCCATCGGCGGTGGCGCGGCCCGCGCGCTCGGCGCGCTGCGCGAGCGCATCCCGGGCGGCACCAGCAACGTCGCGCAAGGCGTGCACGTCGAGGTCGGTGAGAAGCAGGCCGCGGTCGACCTCAACGTCGTCGTCGAGTACGGCGTCCCGATCGCCGAGGTGGCCAGGGCCGTGCGGCGCAACGTCATCACCACCCTGGAGCGGATGACCGGGCTGGAGATCGTCGAGGTCAACATCGCCGTCGACGACGTCCACCTGCCCTCCGACTCCGAGCCCGAGGAGCGCACGGACCGCAGGCGGATCGAGGGCTCCTCGCGGGTGGAGTGACCCGCGGGTGGGATGACCGGGCTCAGCGGGCCCCGTCGACGAAGCGCTCGCCGGCGAGCCGCAGCCCGCTACCCCCGGCCATCCGCAGCAGCCCGGCCATCGCGATCACCAGGCCGGCCATCTCGAAGGTCTCCTCGGTGCCGGCGAGGACGTTGTAGGCGAAGGCCTGCACGTCGCCGGTCCGCTCGAAGAGCGCGCCACCGACCGACTCCAGGCCGACCGCGCCGAACAGGAACACCGCGGCGCCCACGACGACGACCACGGCACCCGGCCGGCGCAGCAGCGTCGGCAGGCAGAGGGCCGCGACGACGAGCACGAGCACCACCGCGGGGATGATCCAGGCGTAGGTGAGGAACCCGGTCGTGCCGAACGTGGTGTGGATGATCCAGCCGACGTGCTCGTGGTTCGCGGCGACCTCGTCCATCGCGACGACCGCGCACGAGACGCTCAGCAGGACCCACTTCCACCGTTCCCGGCGGACCGAGTTCGCCGCGATGAGGCCGAGGATCGCGGCGTTGGTCAGGTGCAGCACCGAGCTGAACCAGGTCGAGACGTTGAGCTCGTTGCCGAGGCGGATCGCCGCGGGGACCTGGAACCCGGGACGGCCGAGGCCGTAGACGGCGGCGGCGAAGTGCGCGAGCGCGAGCACCGCCGCGATCCCGGCCGCGACCTTCACGACGCTCGCCGGGCGCAGCAGCGCGAGGTGCGGCACGCCGGCCGGCGCCTCGGGCTCCGGCGAGGGCTCCTCCGGGGCCGGTGCGGCCGCGGACGGGGACTCCTGGACGCGCGGGATCACCTCGGTGGCCGGGTCGTCGTCCGCCCTGTGCGAATGCTGCCGGTCCAGGCGGTGCTGGGCGGTCATGTCCCCTCCTTCTGCGCTGCCGATCACCGAGCCGGTCGACCGCGTCCGCCGGGTACACGGTGGACATCGGGCCGGTGGCCGTCAGGTGACTGGAAGATAAACGAGCGTCCGTCCCGCGGGAAACGCGGGGCCCTCGGCCGGAAAGGGGGTCACCCGAACGTCGCCCACAGGACGAGCACGGCGAGCAGCGCGTCCAGCACCCCGCAGAACTCGGCCAGCGACCGGGAGACGACCCGCCCGGTCCGGTGGTGCCACAGGTCCCAGCCGGCGTGCCCGAACAGTCCCGCCGCGACGATCAGCGCCGCGACCTGCGGCGACGCCGCCGAAGCGGCCAGCGCGGCGGCGCCGATGACCAGCAGCACGGCCGCCTGCAGCGGCAGGCCGTACGCGGGCCGCGCCGCACCCCGGGCGAGACCGGCGACGGCGAGCACCGCCGCCACCGCGAGCATCGCCCCGGCCGGGTCCAGCCCGGGCACGAACCGGGACGCCGCCATCAGCACGAAGGTCACCCAGAACAGCGGCCACGCCGCTGCCCGGCGGCGCACCGCGGCGGCGCCCAGGTAGACGAAGCCCGCCGCCACCAGGACCGGCGCGGCCCCGTCACCGGCGGCGGCGCTCAGCACGGCGACGACGACGCCGGCCGCCGCGGGCCAGCGGTCCAGCACCTGGCGGGCGAGCGGGCGGCGGCCGGGCGCGGTGGTGTCGGTCATGACGTTCCCCCTCCGACGTAGATACCCCTCAGGGGTACCGTGGCCGGGGTCACGGGCGCGCCCCCGCCCGGCCGGTCCGTCCGGATCGCTGGGGTTCCCGTCCGCAACGACCTACCCTGCGGACGTGGAGGAGCGGGCCGTGCTGGTCGTCGTCTACGACGACGTCGAGCCGCTCGACGTCAGCTCGGTGACCAGCACGCTCGCCATGGCGAACCGGCACCGGGTCCGGCCGCCGTACCGGGTGACCGTCGCGGCGCTCACCGGCCCGGTCGTGCGCTGCGACGGCGGGGTCGAGCTGGTCGCACGGACCCGGCTCGCGGACTGGGACGCACCGGTGGACACCGTCGTCGTCTCCGGGGGCACCGGCCACCGGGACGCCGCGGCCGACCCGGCGAGCCTGCACCACCTGCGGCGGGTCGCCTGCGGAGCCCGGCGCACCGCGAGCGTGTGCACCGGGGCGACCCTGCTCGCCGCGGCCGGCCTGCTGGACGGGCGGACGGCGACCACCCACTGGCGGTTCGCCGCCGAGCTCGCCGAGCGGTTCCCCCGGGTCACCGTGGACCCCGACCCGATCTTCCTGCGCGACGGCGGGGTCGTCACCTCCGGTGGCGTGACCTCGGCGCTGGACCTGACGCTGGCGTTCGTCGAGGAGGACCACGGGGCGGAGCTGGCACGCCGGGTGGCCCGGGAGCTGGTCACCTACCTGCAGCGCCCGGGGAACCAGGCCCAGGCGAGCCTGTTCACCTCGGTCCGCCGCACCGACGACGCGCTGGTCCGCGGGCTGGTCGAGCACGCCACCGCGCACCCGGACGCCGACCTCGGCGCCCCGGCGCTCGCCGCCCGTGCCGGGGTGAGCACCCGGCACCTGGCCCGGCTGTTCACCGCCGAGCTCGGGGACACCCCCGCCCGCGTCGTGCGCCGGATCCGGGTCGAGGCGGCGGCCCAGCTGCTGAGCACCACCGACCTGCCGCTGACCCAGGTCGCCCGCCGGTCCGGGCTCGGGTCGGCGGAGACGCTGCGGGCGGCGTTCGTGGAGCGGTACGGCCTGTCGCCGTCGCGGTACCGGGCGACCTGGCGGCGCTGACCGCCCCGGCGGCCGGGCTCGGGTGCCGTCGCCCGGCCCCCGGTGCTGGGGGTCAGGCCCAGGGCCGCGCCGAGCGGGTCGCCCAGTACTCCTCGGGCTCCTCGGCCAGCGCGGCCAGCTCGCCGTCCACACCGGACGGAAGCACGAGGCCGGCGGCAGCGACATGGGACTCCAGCTGGTCCGTCCCCACCGGACCGAGCAGCACCCGCCAGGCCCAGGGGTTGGCCAGCGCGGCGGCGACGGCGATCCGGTCCAGCGAGATGCCGACCCGGTCGGCCAGCGCCGCGGCGGCCCGGGCCCCGCCGGTGCCGTCCTCGCCGCCCGGGGCCAGCCGCCCGTTCGCGAAGACCTCCTTGAGGATCACCCGGGCGCCGGCGTCGGCGGCCTCGGCGAGCGCCGGCCCGGCCGACGGCTCGAGCGGGTTCCAGGTGGACTGGAACGAGGTGAACAGCGGCTCCCCGTCCACCCGGACGTCGAGGGCGCGCCGGACCGCCTCGGCCTGCGCCGGGCCGGAGGTGGAGATCCCGACCCGGACACCGCCGTCCCGGAGGCGGGCCAGCGCGCGGTGCACCGCCCCGTCGTCGAGCACGCCGGTGGCCACGGTCGCCGAGTGCACGTGGTAGATCGCGAGCCGGTCGCCGAGGAGCTCGCCGGTCTGCGCGGACTGCTCGGTGAACGCCTCCAGCGAGTGGTCCTTGACCTCGTGCCGCTCGGCGTCCATCCGCCAGCCGCCCACGTAGCGGTAGCCCCACTTGGACCCGATCTCGACGTCGTCGGCCTCCGGGTGGTCGGCCAGCCAGCCGGCGAGGAACTCCTCGGCCCGGCCGTAGCTGCGGGCGACGTCGAGGTAGCGGATGCCGGCCGCGTACCCGGCGTCGAGCAGCTCGCGGGTGCGGGTACGGAGCGTCTCGACGTCCCGGGTCGCGCCGAGGGCGGACGCGCGACCGGCGGTGATGTAGGCGGGGCGGGCGACCGCGGCCAGGCCGAGGCCCAGCCGGGAGACGGCGTGCGGCATGGGCCCCAGCCTGCCCGCCCGTGCCCGAACCCGCCCGGCTGGGTAAACACGTGTTTCACCCGGCCCCGGTTCCGGGTAGCGTGCCGGCATGCCGTCGGACGGATGGGCCCTCCTGCTCGCCCAGTTGCCGGCGTCGCCGTCGAGCCCGCGGGTGACGCTCTGGCGGCGGGCCAGGGCCGCGGGCGCCGTCGGCCTGCAGAACGGCGCCTGGGTGCTGCCCGGCACGCGCGAGCACCGGGAGTTCTTCGAGGGCCTGGCCGAGTACGTGCGCGAGCACGGCGGCACGGCCTACGCGCTCGAGGTCACCGACCGCGACGACCGGGCAGGCGGCGACATCGTCGCCCGGTTCCGCGCCGAGCGCGCCAAGGAGTTCGCCGAGTTCGAGGAACGGGGCAGGGCCCTGCTGGCCGAGCTGGAGAAGGAGACCGCGCGGGACAACTTCTCCTTCGCCGAGCTGGAGGAGAACGAGCAGGGCCTCGACCGGCTCGCCGCCTGGTTCACCAAGATCTCCGCGCGCGACTTCTTCCCGGACGAGCGGCTCAAGGAGGCCGAGGAGCTCCTCGACCGCTGCCGCCGGGCGCTCGAGGCCTTCACCGCGGGCGTCTACCAGGCCGAGGGCGTCGCTCCCGACGTCCCGCCGTCCGCCGGATGAACGCCCACGCCGCGGCCGCGGACGCGGTCGCGGAACAGTACGGCACCGACCCGGCGGCCGGGCTGAGCAGCGCGGAGGCGGCCGACCGGCTCGTCCGGCACGGCCCGAACCGGCGGGTCGAACCGCGCCGGGTGACGTTCCGGCACGTGCTCGCCGACGAGATCACCGAGCCGATGATGCTGCTGCTGGTCGCCGTGGCGGTGCTCTACGGCCTCTGGGGCACCCCGTCGGACACGGTCGCGATCGTCGTGATCATCGCGGCGGTGGTGCTGGTGGAGGTGTTCGCCGAGTTCCGCGCCAAGTCGGTGATCGCCGCGCTGGGCGAGCTCACCGCCCCGACCACGCCGGTGCTGCGCGACGGCCGGACCCGGTCGATCCGGTCCGAGGAGCTGGTGCCCGGCGACGTCGTCCCGCTCGCGGCGGGGGCGCGGGTCCCCGCCGACCTGCGGCTCACCGAGACCTGGGGGCTGCGGGTCGACGAGGCCGCGCTGACCGGGGAGTCGGTCACCGTGCCGAAGGACGCCCGCCGGGTCGTCGACGACGACGCGGACCTCGGCGACCGTGCGAACCTGGCCTTCGCGGGGACGACGGTGGCCGCCGGGCGGGGCCGCGGCGTCGTCGTCGCCACCGGGACGGACACCGAGATCGGCCGGATCACCGGGCTGGTGCTCGCGGCGCGGCCGCCGCGTACGGCGCTGCAGCAGGCCATGCGGGACCTCTCGAAGGCGCTGGCGAGCGTGGCGATCGGCTTCAGCGTGCTCGTCCCGCTGGTCGGCGCGCTCACCGGCGAGCCGTGGCGGGAGATGGTCCTGACCGGGCTGACGCTCGCGTTCGCGACCGTGCCCGAGGAGCTGCCGATCATCATCAGCCTGGTCCTCGGCCTCGGCGCCTACCGGCTGTCGCAGCACCGCGGCCTGGTCCGGCGGCTGCGGGCGGCCGAGACCCTGGGCACGGTCACCGTGCTCGCGACCGACAAGACCGGCACGCTGACCGAGAACCGGATGGCGGTCGCCCGGACCGTCCCGGCCGGGGTCTGCGACGACGAGCTGATCGCGCTCGGAGCGGCCTGCACCGAGACCAGCCCGGAGCCGGACGGCGGCTGGTCCGGCGACCCGACCGACGTCGCGTTCCTGGTCGCGGCCCGCGAGCGCGGGCTGACCGTGCCCGGGGAACCGGTGCAGCGCTTCGCGTTCGACCCGGCCCGCGAGACGATGACGGTGGTGCTCGACGGCGGCACAGCGAGTAGCGCCGGCGGATCGCGCATGAACACAGCGAGTAGCGCCGGCGGATCGCGCATGAACACCGTGATCACCACGGGGTCGCCGGAGTCCGTGCTCGCCCGCTGCCGCCCGGCGGACCGGCCGCTGCTCGACCGGGCCGAGCGGATGGCCGAGCAGGGCCTGCGGGTGATCGCGGTGGCGACCCGGCAGGCGTCCGGGATCCCGGCCGACGTCGACGACGCCGAGCGCGACCTGGTCCCGGCCGGGCTCGTCGGGCTCTCCGACCCGCCGCGGGCCGGGGCCGCCGAGGCCGTCTCCGCCGCGCACCGGGCCGGGATCCGGGTGGTGATGGTGACCGGCGACCACCCGGCGTGTGCCCGGGCGATCGCCGCCCGGCTCGGGATCGGCGACGGCACCCTGCTGACCGGCCGGGACCTGGAACGGCTCGACGACCACGAGCTGGCCGCCACCGTCGCGACGACCTCGCTGTTCGCGCGGGTGACGCCCGAGCACAAGCTGCGGCTGGTCGAGGCCCTGCAGGCCCGCGGCGAGGTCGTCGCGGTCACCGGTGACGGGGTGAACGACGCCCCGGCGCTGGCCCGCGCCGACGTCGGCGTCGCGCTGGGCGCCTCCGGCACCGACGTCGCGCGGGACGCCGCCGATCTCGTCCTCGCCGACGACGACGTCACCACCCTCACCCGGGCCCTGCGCGAGGGCCGCACGCTGCACGACAACCTGCGCAAGGGGGTCACCTACTACCTGGCCTGCAAGGTCGGCCTGGTGGCGACGGCGGCGACCGGTGTCGTCGCCGGGCTGGCGATCCCGTTCGCGCCGATCCACATCGTCGTCCTGGAGATGTTCATGGACATCGCCGGCAGCGCGACGTTCGCCGTCGAGCCCGCCGAGCGGGACGCGATGGACCGGCCGCCGCGTGACCCGACGGCCCGGTTCCTGAACCGGGCGCTCGTGACCGACCTGCTGGCCGGCGGGGCGTCGCTGTTCGTCGCGGTCGGTGGGCTGTACCTGGTCACCGGCTCGCAGACGGTCGCGTTCGTCGGCTGGCTCTCCGGCTACCTGGCCCTGGCCTGGGTGATGCGGACCGATCGGACACCGCTGCTGCGGGCCGGGCTGCTGGCCAACCGGTTCCTGCCGGCGTGGACGGCGGTCACCGCGGTCGCCGTCGTCGTGATCATGACGGTGCCGGTGCTGCGGGAGGCGCTCCGTCTGGTGCCGCTGACCGCGCCGCAGTGGGTGGCGGCGGTGCTGGTGCCGGTGGTCGCGGTGGCGTGGATCGAGGTGCGCAAGCTGTTGCGCGCGCGGTAGACCTGTCGGTGTGGATGCGGATTCGATTCTGACCCGGCCGGCGCCCGAGCCGCCGCGCACGGTCGCCGTCGGCGAGCACGCCGACCAGGTACTGGAGCTGTGGCCGGACGGCGCGCCCGGGCGCCCGCTGGTCGTGCTGGTGCACGGCGGGTTCTGGCGGCCGCGGTTCGACCGGACGCACCTCCGTCCGATGGCGACGGAGCTGAACGGGCTCGGCTGGCCCGTGGCGTCGCTGGAGTACCGCCGCGTCCCGGGCGACCCGGCGGCGGCGACGGCGGACGTGCTGGCCGGGCTGCGGGCCGCGCACGAGCACTCCGGGCCGGTCGTCACGGTCGGGCACTCGGCGGGCGGGCACCTGGTCCTGCACGCCGCGGCGACCGCGCCGGACCTGGTCCGCGGCACGGTCGCGCTGGCCCCGGTCGCCGACCTCGCCCGCGGCGAGGCCGAGAACCTCGGTGACGGCGCGGTCCGCGCCTACCTCGGCGGGCCGGCCGCCGCGCACCCGGAGCTGGACCCGGCACTGCTGGCCACGCCGCCCGGCCCGGTGACGATCGTGCACGGCGACGCCGACGACCGCGTCCCGGTCGGCAACGCGCGGTCCTACGTCGCGCGGCACCCGGCCACGCGGCTCGTGGTGCTGCCGGGGGTGGACCACTTCGCCGTCGTCGACCCGCGGTCCGCGGCGTGGGAGGCGGTCGTCGCGGAGATCGCCGGGTCGACCACGCCCTGAGGGGGCCTGCAGAACGCGCGTGCCCCCGCCGACCGGCGGTCGGCGGGGGCACGGGGCGGCGCGACGATCAGTTGATCGAGTCGCCCGAGCCGGAGCCCTGGGCGCAGCTGTCCGACTGGTTCGTCGTCGAGTCGCCCGACTTGGCCTCGCCCTTGCCCGCGACGCCCAGCGCGCCGGTGAGGCCGTTCAGCAGGCCGAGGTCCTCGATCGGCGCCTGGACGCCGAGCGCGTTGACCGGCACGTTGTTGTTGCAGACCTGGATCGGCACGTTGACGTTGTTGCCGCTCGCGACACCGCCGAGGAGGCCCTCCGAGCTCTTGTGGATGTGGCCGCCCTCGTCGGAGCCCTGGTGGTCGCCGCTCTTGGAGCTGTCGGCGGCGTAGTCCCCGGCGAACGCGAGCGGGGAGGCGGCGAGCAGGGACGCGGCGGACGCCGCGACGATGATTCCAGCCTTCTTCAGCACAGTCCTTCTCCTGTTTGAGTCTCGAGCCCGCGCACGGACGGCTCGGCTACCTGCCGGGGCGTCGACAAAGGGGGGGAGCCCGCACCGGCTGCCCTGCAATCTAACCGTCACACGGCGGCGAAACAATTTCGCTACCACCATCGGGTGGCGAAATCACTTTCCGTTCCGTTATTCCCACGATCGGGTCGTTCTGATTCCGTGGGAATCGTCGGCCGGCGCCGGGACGGCCACGGTGGGTGACCGGCCGTGGCCGGGTGCCGACACGAACGTGCCCCGGGACCCGTGGGGTCCCGGGGCGCGTCGAGATCCGGGTGGATCAGTCGGCGATCGCGTCGCCGGCGTTGCCCTGCTGGGCGCAGTTGTCGGACTGGTCGGTGGTCGAGTCGCCCGACTTCGCCTTGCCGTTGACCGCACCGGTCAGGCCGTTGCCGCCGGCCGCGTCCTCGACCGGGACCTGCACGCCCAGCGCGTTGACCGGGACGTTGTTGTTGCACGCCTGGATCGGGGTGTTGATGTTGTTGCCGTTGCCGCCGGCGACGACGCCCTTGGCGTCCTTGTCGATGGCGTTGCCGTCGTCACCCGCGAACGCCATCGGCGACAGGGCGAGCAGACCCGCGACGGACGTGGCAGCGACGAGGCCGACCTTCTTCTTCAGCACAGTTCTCTCCTGATGAGTCACAGGCCCACGATCCGTGGACCCGGCACCTTCCGGCACGTCGACAACGGGGGAGCCCGTGCCGGCTGTGCGCCAACGTAACTGCGGAAATCGGCCGATTTCAAACCCGTGCCACCATCGTGCGGCGACATTACTTTCCGTGTGGTTGTTCATCTTTTCGGGGCAGTTCGGTGAATGCGCACGGCAGCCGCGCCGAGCGGGCTCCGGCGCCCGGCCCGGGCGGCGTCACGGCACGACCGAGGCCAGCCGGTCCCGGTCGGCCAGGATGTCGATCTCGGTGATCCGGCCGTCCACCACGGTGAACGCGAGCACCGCCACCATGCGGTCCCCGGCCCAGGAGGCGATCCCGGGCAGGCCGTTGACCGAGACGATCCCCGCGCGGGTCGCTCCACCGCGGTAGGTGAGCGCCTGACCCGCGACCACCTCCGCGCCGCGGACCAGCTTCGACGCCGGCCCGCCCGCGTCGACGCGCAGCACGACGTCCGGGTCGAGCAGGGCGAGCAGCCCTTCGAAGTCGCCGCTGCGCGACGCGGCCAGCCACGCCTCGACGACCGTGCGCTGCCGGGCCCGGTCCGGCGGCCCGTCCGGCACGGTGCCCTGCACGCGGCGGCGGGCCCGGCTCGCGAGCTGCCGCGCCGCCGCCGGGCTGCGGCCCACGATCGGTGCGATCCGGTCGAACGGCACCGCGAACATGTCGTGCAGGACGAACGCCAGCCGCTCGGCCGGGTCGAGCGCGTCGAGCACGACCAGCAGGGCGAGCCCCACGGTGTCGGCGAGCTCGCCCTGCTCCGCGGGGTCGACGCCGTCGCCGGTCACCACGACCGGGTCCGGCACCCGCACGTCGAGCGGTTCCTCGCGCCGCGTGCTGCGCGAACGCAGCATGTTCAGGCACTGCCGGGACACGATCGTGGTCAGCCAGCCGCCGATGTTGTCGATCTCCTCGTCGCGGGCGTTCGTCACCCGCAGCCACGCCTCCTGCACGGCGTCGTCCGCCTCGGCGTGCGAGCCGAGCATGCGGTAGGCCACGGCGCGCAGCCGGGGCCGGTGCTCGTCGAACCGGGCCGCCCAGAAATCCGTGTCCCGCATCTGTCACACCTTCCCGTTCCGGTGGGTCACCTCCATGACCGCCCGGAACGCGCGGTCGTGACGAGAGGAGACACGATGGACCCGCGGATGACCAACCCCGTGATGGTGCTGCCGGACGCGATGACGGGCCTGCTGCAGTTCAGCAAGGCGGCCGCCGCCACCACCGTCCCGGCGTCGACGCACCACCTGCTGCACCTGCGCGTGAGCCAGATCAACGGCTGCAGCCTCTGCGTGGACATGCACGCGCGCGAGATGAAGCAGGCCGGCGAACCCGACGAGCGGATCTGGGCCGTCGGCGCCTGGCGGGAGTCGCCGCACTTCTCCGACGCCGAGCGGGCCGCGCTGGAGCTGGCCGAGCGCGTGACCCGGCTGGCCGACGGCTCCGACCCGGTCCCCGACGATGTGTGGAACGCGGCCGCCGACATCTACGACGAGAAGGAGCTGGCCTCGCTGCTGGTGTCGATCGCCGCCATCAACGCCTGGAACCGGCTCAACGCGGCCACCCGGCAGCCGGTCGGCTCCGCGGGGTGAGCCGACCGCGCGGGGTCGTCACGACACCGGGGCGGGCAGGACAGGGTCCAGCGCGTCCCACCTCGCGATCTCGCAGCCGTCGACGCGGCTGAATCGGGCGTCGACCGGCCGGTCGCCCCAGGTGCCGGTGACGCGGGCGGTTTCCGGCCCGCCGTAGATCTCGGTGCACATCGTGCCCGGCGGCACCGGGTCGAACGCGTCCGACCAGCCGGCGCGCGCGAGCTCGTCCAGCCGGGCGCAGGCCGCCGGGGCGTCCGGGAGGTCGCCGCCGGGCGGTTCGCAGCTCAGCTGGTAGGTGCGGTCCGCCGACGGGTTCCCGGTACCCGCCAGGGTCACGGAGAGGGTGTGGGCCGGGCCCGGCGCCGCGCCGGCCGCCCCACCCATCGCGACGGCGACGACGGAGAGCACCAGCGCGACCAGGACGGCACCGCCCAGCGCGGCGGCCGCGTACGGGCGCGACCGGCCGGGTTCTCGTGCGCCACCCCGGGTGCGCATGACCCGACGGTACTCAGGGGTTCCGGCCGCGACGACCGTCGTCTCGTCCGCCGTCCTGCACGCGGGTCATGCCCCCGGACCGGCCGTGAGCAGGCCGGACAGGAGCGCGCCGAAGGTGGCCTGCAGCTCGGACCGGACCCGCGGCCGATCGGCCTCGCCCGCCCCGGCCATCTCCTGCCCGGCGGTGCCGAGCATCCCGAAGACCACCGAGACCAGCGTCGGCGTCATCAGCGGGCGCGGGATCACACCGTCGTCGGCCAGCACGCGCAGGATCTCCTCGATCACCGCGACCGCGTACCGCTCCTCGCACGCCCGCCACTCCTGCCAGCCCAGGGCCAGCGGCGCCTCCCGGAACACCAGCCCGCTGTAGACCGGTTCCGCGCACTGGTCCAGGAACGCGTCGATCGCCGCCAGTGCACCGGCTGCGGCCCCGTGCTCCTCCCGGACCTGCAGGAACGTCTGCCGGATCCGGTCGTTCCCACGCTGTTCCAGCCGTTCGATCAGGGCCTTCATGAGCGCGGCCTTGTTGGAGAAGTGGTGGTAGATCGCGCCCTTGGTCACCCGCGCGGCCGCCGCGACCTCGTCCAGCGACGTCTTCGGATACCCGCGCCGGATGAACAGCTCGGCCGCGCTGTCCAGCACCGCGTCGCGGGTCGTCTCGGTGTACTCCGTGCGCCGCGACTTGACGGGTTCCATGACGCCTAGGATATTACATACTCGCAGTACGTACTCTGAGTATGTTCAAGGAGGCGAGTATGGATCCGACCCCGCGTCCGACGCCCGAGCAGTACCGGCGCCAGCGCCGTCTGGTGGACGAGCTCCTGCGGCACGTCGAGGCAACCGGCCACCCGGAGATCCCGTGGCGCGCCCTGCCCGCGCTGGCCGAGGACTTCGCCGACGACCACGCCGTGCTGACCCACCTGGCCGCACGCTGGTCACGCACGCTGGCCGCCGTGCTGGACCCCGTGTTCGACCTGGCCCCGGACGACCGGGAGCGAGCGGCCGCGCGGATCACCGCCGACCTGGCCGGGCGGCTACCGGCCCTGCACGCGGTCCTGCGCCGGTATGCCGACCACCCGGCCGTCCGGGACGCCCGTGTGGTCGACCGGGCCCGGTCCGGTCTCGCCGGTGCACCGCTGCACGCCGAGCACGTGCCGGCCCGCTGGGCGGCGGGCGCCCCGGCCGCGCGGCGCTGCCGCGTCCGCGCCCGACTCCGGACGGCCGTGACGGCGTGATCGGTCCGGCCGGCGCCAGCCGGCGGCGGCTCCAGGAACCCGGACCCCGCCCTCGCGCCAGTTCCCGCCGCTCGTGTTCCCGGTCACAATGATCGGGAACGCGCGCCCACCCCACGTCCGCGGTGGCGGGCGCACCGAACCGGAGGAGGCTCGATGGCGAGGACGATCGACGGGAGCGGGATCGACACGGTGCTGCAGGAGGCGGTCGACAACGGCGCGGTGCCGCACGTGGCCGCGATCGTCGCGGACGCCGACGGCGTCGTCTACGAGGGCGCGGCCGGGGTGCGCCACACGGACAGCGGGCCGCAGCCGGTCAGCACCGGCACCCACTTCCGCATCATGTCCATGACCAAGATCGTCGCGACCGTCGCGGCGCTCCAGCAAGTCGAGCGCGGTGCGCTCGACCTCGCCGCCCCGGTCGCGAGCTACGTCCCGGACTTCGCCGAGGTCCAGGTTCTCGAGGGCTTCGACGGCGACACCCCGAGGCTGCGGGCTCCGAAGACACCGGCGACCGTCAAGCACCTGATCACGCACACCTCGGGCCTGGGCTACTGGTTCTGGAACGCCGAGCTCAAGAAGTACGAAGAGGTCACCGGCCTGCCGAACGTCGTGCCCGGGGACATGGCCGCGTTCAAGGCGCCTATGGTCGCCGACCCGGGCACCCGTTTCGAGTACGGCATCAACACCGACTGGCTCGGCCGGGTGGTCGAGGCGGTCGCCGGCACCACGCTCGACGTCGTGATCAAGGAGAACGTCACCGAGCCCCTGGGCATGGACGACACGATGTTCGCCCTCGACGAGGCCCGGCAGGCGAACAAGACCCCGGTGCACGTCAAGGGCGAGGACGGCGGGTGGATCTCGGCCGGCAACGTCCTCCCGGACGACCCGCAGTGGTGGCCCGGTGGCCACGGGCTGCACTCGACCCCGCGCGACTTCATTCGTTTCGAGCGCGCACTGCTGCGCGGTGGTGAGCTCGACGGCACCCGCATCCTGACTCAGGAGACCGTCGACGCGGCGTTCTCCGACCAGCTGGGTGGCATCCCGATGCCGACCGAGATCCGCACCGTCGACCCGCCGATCACCGACACGCTCACCCTCGGCCCCGGCTGGACCTGGGGCTACGGGCTCCTGCTCAACACGCTGGACCTCCCCGGTGCACGGCGGGCGTGGACCGGGGCGTGGGCCGGCCTGTTCAACACGCACTTCTTCGTCGACCGCACCACGGGAATCTGCGCCTCCCTCTACACGAACTCGCTGCCGTTCATCCCCAAGGACGAGGCGTGGAAGGTGTACGGCGACTTCGAGGCGGCGCTGTACGCGTCGCTGTAGGAGGGGAGGGCACCGTCGCGGCCGCCGCCCGTCCCGCCCCGGTGTGTCGACCTGGAGCCGGGGCGCGGTGGGCGGTCGCCGGCGGGGCTTCCCACCGCGGTCCTCGCCGGCCCGGTCTCGACCGGTGCGGCCGGTGCCACCGGGGCGGGCACCGGGACGACCGGACGGCTGTCGAGCTGCGCCTGCAGGTCCTGCTTCTGCGGCTGATCAACACCTCACCCAGCGTCGAGCCGCACGCTTCCGCCCCAGGCGAGACGACAACGTGCTGATCGACCCCCGTCGGACGGTGACCCGCACCTTTCGCCCAGCCCGGGACGGAATCGCGCTGATCAATACCCGAGCCCGCGGGTCACACCCCGGACGGCCTCGTCTCCGGTTCCGGGTCGTCGGCCGGCTCGGCGCGCACCGGCTGCAGCGCCGTCGTGTCGCCGAACCAGAGCAGCGCGTCGTATCGGTCGCCCAGGGTGGAGGGCACGTAGTTGCCCCGGTGCTCGCGCTCCGGGTGGTAGACGACGCCGATCGCGCGGTGCCCCAGTGGGCTCCGCAGCCACGACGGCTGGTCCGGCGACGGCGGGAACGACAGCACCGAGGCCTGGTCACCGAGCGCGTCGTGCAGCAGGTCCTCCGCGCTGCCCGCGCGGCCGGCGGGCACCGGCAGCCGGCAGGCGGGGGCGCCCCAGTGGTCGCCGGCCATCACCTCGCCACGGTGGCCGGCCTGCCCCACCAGCACCACGCCGTCGTCGGCGTGCCGCTCGCGGGCCAGCCGGCCCAGGTTGGTCATGCCGTACGCGACCATGTCGGTGGCCGCGGCATCGCCGATGTGGGTGTTGTGCGCCCACACCACGCCCTTCGCACCCGGGCCGGCATGCTCGAGCAGCCGGTCGAGGGTGTCGGCCATGTGCTCGTCCCGCACGTTCCACGACGCGGCCCCGCCGCGCACCGCGGTGCGGTAGTAGCGCTCGGCGCCGGCCACCACGGCGGCGTTCTGCTCTGCGGCGAACCGGTCCTCGCCGCCGTCGGCCGCGGCGCCCCGCTCGCACAGCGCGGTCAGCACGTCGACGACGGGCGCTTCGCAGTTCTCCGGCACCCACCGGGTCGCCCGCGCGTACTCGAACGGGTCGGTCCCGAACGGCTCGAAGCACGCGTAGGCGGCCCGCGCCGCCTCGGCCAGCTCCGGCTCGTGTTCGGACAGCCAGTCCAGCACCGCCGTCATCGACCGGTACAGGCTGTAGACGTCGAGCCCGTGGAAGCCGACCCGCTCGGCAGCCGGCAGGCCCGCGTTGTGCGTACGCAGCCACCGTGCGGCCGCGGACACCGCGGTGTTGGCCCACATCCAGGTCGGCCAGCGGTCGTAACCGCGCAGCACGCGGTCCGCGTCCGCGGGAGCCTCCGGGTCGCCGACGACGTAGCGATGCACGCGGCGGCTGTCCGGCCAGTCGCCTTCCACGGCGACGAACCCGAAGCCGCGCTCGGCGACCAGCCGGCGGGTCAGCCGGTCCCGCCACGCGTAGAACTCGTGGGTGCCGTGCGAGGCCTCCCCGATCAGCACCAGCCGGGCGTCCCCGATGCGCTCGACCAGGTCGTCGAGGTCGGCGTCGGTGCGCAGGGGCCGGGCCAGCGCCCGCACCGCGTCGATGTCGCGGCGGCTCACGTACGGCACCCACCTGCCGGCCGTGCGCCGTTCGTCCTGCCCGGCTCCGGCATCGTTCCTCCTCGGTCGTCGCGTGCCGGGCGCCTACCCGCGACCCGGCGCGGCTACTCGCGAGGACGGTCCGGCGCGGCGCGCAGCACCGAGTAGCCGTGCCGTTCGGTGGGGGCCACGTCGACGAGCCGCCAGCCGGCCGCGACGAGCAGCGCGGTGAAGTCCGCCGCGGTGCGCTCACGGCCCCCGGTGCAGACGAGCATGTTCAGGTCGCTCATCAGCATGGTCGGCACCTGCGTGAGCTCGGCCGGATCGGCGGGCAGCACCGGCTCGACCAGGAACAACGCGGCGTTCGGGGGCGCGGCCGCCCGGATCCTGGCCAGCAGCGCGGTCGCCCGGTCGTCGTCCCAGTCGTGCACGACGCTCTTGACGACGTAGGCATCACAGCTCGGGACCTCGGCGAAGAAGTCACCGGCCTCGATCCGGCAGCGGTCGGCGACGCCGGCGAGGACGGTGGCGGCGTCCCCGAGGCCGTCCGCGGTGTCGAACAGGACGCCGCGCAGCTCGGGCCGGGCGGCGAGGAACGCGGCCAGCAACGTGCCGTTGCCGCCGCCGACGTCGCAGAGCGTGCCGGCGCCGTCGAGGTCGCAGGCGGCGACGATCGCCGGCGCGCCGGCCCGGGTGCCCTCGGCCATCGCCTCGGTGAACACCGCGGACAGCGTCGGGTCGGCCGCGATGTGCGCGAACGCCGTCCGGCCGGTCACCTTCTCGAACGACGGGGCACCGGTTCGCACGCTCCACCCGAGCTCGCCCCAGGCGCGCCAGGTGGCGTCGCCGCAGAACAGCTGCGCCAGGTTGCCCAGCGAACCGGGGGCCCCGGTGCGGAGCAGGTGCCCGGCCGGGGCGAGCTCGTAGCGGTCGTCGCCGGCCGCGGTCACCAGCTGCAGCCCCACGCCGGCCGTGAGCAGCCGGCGCAGCGACGGCGGGTGCGTCCCGGTCCGCGCGGCGAGCGTGGTGACGTCGGCGGGCCCGTCCGCGAGCGCGTCGGGAACTCCCAGCTGCGCCAGCGTGCGGAGCAGCTGCGCGGGGAAGAACCCCCACAGCAGCCCGAACAGCCGCTCACGTTCGGCGCCGGCCTCGGCCGTCCCGGCGGCGGTCACGGTGACTCCTGCGCCCGGTCGGTCCCGCCCTGCCGGCCGGGAACGGTCCCGGCGGGTCCGGGCGCGGTGATCGGGAACGGTGGCTCGGAGTTGGGGTCACGGACGATCGGATCGGTGCTCATGGGCGGGACGCTAGGCCTGCCGTGGCGGGTGTGGCTTGGACGAATCGGCACTCCCGCTCGACCCGTCCGCCCTGTCGATACCCAATGCGATGGATGCGTCACACCGCCCGTGGCTGCGACCATTGCGAACCTGCATGGTCACGCTCCGGCTTCGAGTGGCTACCGAGGGATCCGGGTGAACCGATCCGTAACCGACGGTGTCGCGGCTCGTCCCAGCAGCGTCTCGATGCAGAGATCCCGTTCCCGCGGGTCCCGCTCGACGTGGCAGGCGGAAACACGGACCACTCACCGAGCCGTCGGGGGAGGTCATGATCGCGGAAGATCGTTGGATCGCCCGGCTCACCCCCCTGGGTGAGGGCAGCGTCGACGACGTGCTCGCGTCCTCGGCGGGCCTGGACGTGTGGGAGCGCCACGGCGACTCGCTGGTGGTGGCCGCGACCGAGAACCAGCTGTCCGAGGTGGAGCGGCGGCGACTGGCCGTCGTCGTGCGGATCTCACGCCAGTCGGAGTTCGTGGAACGGGCCCGGCGTCGGGCCGCCGGTACCGGCGAGGGCGACAACGACAACCAGGAAGGCGGGCCGAGATGACGGTGATCGTGAAGGTGACCTCGGACAGTCCACGGGCTCCACTGGAGCACCTGCTGTCCTCGCCGCTGGGTCTCGACGTGTGGGAGGTCAAACCCGAGCACCTGGTCCTGCAGGCCGCTCCGGCGCAGGCCGAGCGGCTCGAACACATGGGTTACGCCGTCGAGGAGCTGCAGCAGACGCAGGCCTACCTGTCGACCTTCGCCACCGACGAGGCACTGGCCGGCTTCCACACCGTCGAGACACTCACTGCGGACCTGCAACGGCTGGCGGACGACCATCCCGACGTCGCCGAGCTGCACGAGATCGGCCGGAGCGTGGAGGACCGGCCGATCTGGGCCCTGCGGATCGGAGAACGACGCGGCAACCCGCTCAAGATGGTGTTCCTGGGCTGCCATCACGCTCGCGAGTGGATCGCGGTCGAGGTGCCGTATCTGCTCGCCGAGCACCTGGTGACCCGGTCGGGCACCGACCCGGTTCAGCAGTGGTTGCGCAAGGGCGAGATCTGGGTCGCCCCCATGGTCAACCCGGACGGACACGAGCACACCCGCACCCAGGACCGCTTGTGGCGCAAGAACCGACGGCTGAACCCCGACGGTAGCCGCGGCGTCGACCCGAACCGCAACTACGGTTACATGTGGGGGACGCTCAACATCAGCACGTCCAGTCACGTACCCCGCGACGAGACCTATGTCGGGCCGAGGGCGTTCTCCGAGCCCGAGGTCCGCGCGGTGCGCAACCTCGTCGCCCGCGAACTGCCGGCCGGGGTGCTGACCTACCACAGCTACTCGCAGCTGATCCTCTACCCGTGGGGCTACACCTCCACGCAGATCGCCGACGCCCACGACCGGCGGGAGATGCAGGGCCTCGGCCAGGACATGGCGCGGTTGATCCGGCAGGTCCACGGCGAGACCTACACCGTCCAGCAGTCGTCGGCGCTCTACCCGACCGCCGGAGACACCACCGACTGGACCTACGGCGAGTACGGGGTGCCCTCGTTCACCATCGAGCTCCGGCCCGACACCCAGGCCGAAGGTGGCTTCATCCTGCCACCCGACCAGATCCAGCCGACCTGGGAGGAGAACCTGCCCGCGGCGCTGCAGTTCATCGGGCACGTGTTCGACAAGCAGCCGTCACCAGTCTCGGAGTAGCGCTTCAGCCGCGGCTGGTGTGCTTTCACGGGCCTCAGCGAGGAACGGAACAGCCGGCACTCCCGCCGATGGGCCGTCTCGTCGTCGGCCGGCCGCCCCTCAGCGCCCGGTCACGTCGGCCACGATCCGCTCGGCGAGCCTCTCCGACGAGAACGGGTTCTGTCCGGTGTAGAGGTTGCGGTCGACCACGACGTGCGGCCGCAGCGGAACGAGCGCCTTGGAGTAGTCGGCGCCGTTCTCCCTGAGGCGGTCCTCCAGGTACCAGGGCGCCTTCCAACCGAAGGTGTTGAGCCGTTCCTCGACGTTGGACAGCCCGGTCATCCGGTAGCCCGCGAACGGCCAGCCGCCGTCGTCGTCGCGAGCGGCCAGCGTCGCGGCGGGCGCGTGGCAGAGCAGGGCCAGCGGCAGGCCCGAACGCAGCCGCCGGGTCAGCAGGGCACCGGATACCGGATCGACCGCGAGGTCCTCCATCGGGCCGTGCCCGCCCGGGTAGAACACGACGTCGAACGCGGCCTCGTCGACGTCGTCGAGGGAGCGGGGCGAGTCGAGCCGGTCCTGGATGGACTCGAGGTACGCGGCGACCTCACGGATCTTCGACGGGCGTCCCGCGGTACGGGACATGCTCAGCTTGTCCAGTGTGGGCGGCATCCCGCCGGGGGTCGCGATCGTGACCTCCCAGCCGGCCCCGGTGAAGATCCGGTGCGGGACGGCGAGCTCCTCACCCCAGAACCCGGACGGGTGGACGGTCCCGTCGGAGAGCGTCCAGCGGTCGGCCGCGGTGACCACGAACAGGACCGAGGTCATCGTGCGTACTCCTTCGTTGCGGACGGCCGGGCGGCCAGCCAGCTGCGGTAGCGGCGCAGGGCGTGTCGCCGCCGGACCTGCTCGACGGCCAGAGCGTAGGCCGGGAACACGCCCGGTGCGGTCGGGGCTCCGCGGGCGAGTCGCCGCAGCTGGCGCCGGACCTGGGCCATGCTCGCGGCGGAGGCCAGCGGCTTGTTCGACCAGGTCACGGGCCGCAGCGCGCGGCCGGCCTCCTGTCCGCGGCGCCAGCGGTCCGGCAGGTCCGGGGTGACGGCCAGGGACGTGCCCATTCCCACGACGGCGACGCCGCCGGCGAGCACCTGCTCGGCGGTGGCGCGGCGGGTGATCCCGCCGGTGAGCATCAACGGCAGCGGACTGGTCGCGACCAGATCCGTGGCCAGGTCGAGGAAGTACGCCTCGCGGGAACGGGTGCGCTCGTCGGCCGGGCGCCCGGTCATCGCGGGGCTCTCGTAGCTGCCCCCGGACAGCTCGACCAGGTCCACGCCCAGCGGGTCCAGCCAGCCGATGACCCGGCGCGCGTCGTCGGCGTCGAACCCGCCCCGCTGGAAGTCGGCGGAGTTCAGCTTCACCGCCACCGCGAACGACGGCGACACCGCGGAGCGGACCTCCCGCACCACGTCGAGCAACATCCGGGCCCGGTTCTCCAGGGAACCGCCCCACTCGTCGGTACGCCGGTTCGCCAGCGGGGAGAGGAACTGCGAGAGCAGGTAACCGTGCGCGGCATGGATCTCGACGCCGTCGAACCCGGCCTCCTCCGCGCGGGCGGCCGTGACGGCGAACCGCTGCACGGTGTCGGCGATCTCCCGCGCCGTCATCGCCCGGGGGCTGCCGAACCGGCTGCTCTGCCGGCCGAGGTCGACACCGACCGCGGACGGGCCCCACACCACGCCCGGCATGTCCGCCTCGATCTGCCGCCCCGGGTGGTTGACCTGCATCCACACCGCGGCGCCGCCGGAGCGCCCGGCGCGTGCCCACTCGCGGAACGGCTCCAGCGGCGTGGCGTCGTCGAGCACCACACCGGCCGGGCCGGTCAGCGCCTCGGCGTGCACCATGACGTTGCCGGTGATGAGAAGCCCGGTACCGCCGGCACTCCAGCGCCGGTACAGCTCGAACAACCGGTGATCGGGCAGCTGACCCTCCCCGGCCAGGTTCTCCTCCATCGCGGCCTTGGCGATCCGGTTGCGCAGCACCGCCCCCGAGGGGAGGTGCAGGGGTGAGAACAGTTCGGACGGCATGCGGTCCTCCATACTCGGTCACCGACGTGAGACGATGTGTGCACCGCACACATTACCGACGGTGCGTGAGCGCTGTAAACATTGGGAGCGTGATCCGTGTCGCAGGCGACCGCCTCGTACCACCACGGCGACCTGCGCGCCGCCTGCATCCGCGCGGCGCGGGAGCTGCTGGAGGAGACCGGGGACTCCGGGCTGTCACTCCGGGCGGTGGCCCGGCGGGCCGGTGTCTCGCAGACCGCGCCGTACCGCCACTTCGACGACCGCGAGGCCCTGCTGTCGGCCGTCGCCGCCGAGGGCTACCGCGAGCTGGCCGCGGCCCTGGATGCCGCCCACCCGGAACCCGCACGCCCCGGCGACCTCGCCGACATCGCGGTCGCCTACGTCCGGTTCGCCCTGGACCACCCGGCGATGTTCCGGGTGATGTTCGCCGAGCCGTGCGACCCGAACAGTCCCGAGCGGGTCGCCGCGGCCACCGCGATCAACGACTACCTGCACGCGACCGTCGCCCGCGTGCTCGCCACGACGGCGCCCGGGACCATGGCCAGGACGCTCTGGGCGCTCGCGCACGGCCTCGCCTTCCTCCACCTCGACGGCAAGTTCGACGCCGCCGACCCCTCGGCGGTCGAGCGCACGGTCCGCGCGTCGGTGGCCGCGGTGCTCGGAACCCCGGCACCGCACTGAGCGACGACCCGGACACGCGAAAGCCCCTGGCGCGGTGTGCTACCAGGGGCTTCGTGGAGCCGCCTGCGGGAATCGAACCCGCGACCTACGCATTACGAGTGCGTCGCTCTGGCCGACTGAGCTAAGGCGGCGTGGTGCGTGGCAAGTGTAGCGACCGCCCGCCGCGGCCTCGCCGACCCCCACCGGATCACGGCGCCGCGCGGTCGCGGGCCGCGTCGGTGCCGGTCACCCCCGGTACAGGGCGGTCATCATCGCCTCGACGGCGATCCGGGGTTTCACGTTCTGCTCCAGGGCGTCCCGGCAGGCCAGGACGGCCTCCAGGCGGCGCAGCGACGACTCCGGCCCCCACTCCGCGGCCGCGACCCGGACCTCCCGTTCCCGGTCCGGGTTGGTCAGCGGCACCCCGGACCCGGACGCGGCCACGATCGCGTCCCGGTAGAACCCGGCCAGGTCGACCAGGGCCCGGTCCAGCGCGTCGCGCTGGGTGCGGGTGGCCCGGCTCTTCTGCCGCTTCTCCAGGTCGCGCTCGGCCGCCTTCGCCGACCGGGCCGCCGCGGCGGCACCCTTGCCGGTGCCGCCCGCGCCCATCGCGACGGCGAGCTCCTCGCGCTCGGACTCGTCCCGGGACGCCCGGAGCTCCTCGGCCTCCGCCTCCGCGGACCGGATCAGCACGTCGGCGTGGAAGAACGCGTCGCCGAGCCGGCGCAGCTTCGTCGGCACGGCCAGGATCTCCTCGCGCCGCGCCCTGGCCTGCGCGTCGCGGGCGAGCCGCCGGGCCCGGCCGACGTGCCCGCCGCACACCGACGCCGCCCACCGCGCCTGCTCGGGCTCGATCCCGTCGCGGTCGCGGAGCACCCCGGCGACCGCATCGGGGGACGGGCTGCGCAGGTGGACGGGGCGGCAGCGCGAGCGGATCGTGACCGGCACGTCCTCGGGATGGTCGGACGGGGCGCAGAGCAGCCACACCGTCTCCGGCGCCGGCTCCTCGACCGCCTTGAGCAGCGCGTTCGACGCGCCCTCGGTGAGCCGGTCGGCGTCGGCGATGATCACGATCTGCCAGGCGCCGGTGGCCGGGCGGCGGGCCGCCAGCTGGACCAGGGCACGCATCTCGTCGACCTTGATCGAGAGGCCTTCGGGGTTGATCTCCCGGACGTCGGAATGGGTGCCGGCCAGCGTGGTCCGGCAGGCCGCGCACTCGCCGCACCCGTCGTAGCGGCACTGCAGCGCCGCGGCGAACGCCCGGGCCGCGTTGGACCGCCCGGAGCCGGGCGGGCCGGTGAACAGCCACGCGTGCGTCATCGCGGTCGGGTCCGCGGCCGCGGCGGACAGCTCCGCGACGGCGGCCGGCTGCCCGACGACGTCGGCCCAGACCGTCACGACGCGCCCTCCCGCATCCCGGCCGGCGGCAGCAGCGGCAGCACCCGCTCGAGGACCCGGCCGGCGACCTCGTCCTCGCTGCCGTCGGCGTCGACCACGACCGAACGCTGCGGGCCCTGCGTGGCCAGCGTGCGGGCCAGCAGCCGCTGCACCCGGGCGTGCTCGACCCCCGCGACACCCGGGTCCGGGCGGGACGCGGGCGCCCGGTCCAGCAGCACGGACAGGTCCGGCCGCAGCCCGCCGGTGGCCCAGCGGGCGAGGTCCTCGAGCTCGCCGTCGTCCGGCCCGGCGCCGATCTGCTCGGCAGCGGCACCGAACCGGGCGAGCGGGCTGGCCATGAAGCGGTCCATGACGACCACCGCGCCCTCGTCCAGGGCGGGGCGCACCTCCCGCTCCACGAGATCGGCCCGGACGGCGGCCGCGGCGAGTGCCTTCGCGCGCAGGCCGGCGAGGTCGGCCTCGCGGGTCGCGGCGATCCAGCGGGCGGCGTCGTGCGTGCCCGGGCCGGGCTCGGCGACCCGGTACCCGTGCTCGCGCAGCGTGGCCGCGAGCCGGCGGGCCTGGGTGACCGTCTCCTCCGGGGTCGCGCCCTCGACCGCCACCAGCACGCCCGCACCGGTCCGCCGTTCGCCCGAGCGCAGGGCCGAGACCAGGTCCTTGACCAGGGGTTCGAGGCCGCGCTCGTCCATCTGCCGGTAGGCGATCGTGCCGACGACCGCGGCGACGAGCCCGCCTCCGGCCAGGACGAACCGGGTGCCGTCGACGACGAAGGGCACGTCACCGATGGTGATCGTCCGGGTGGCGACGACACCCACCACGACCGGCACCAGCGACATCGACCCGAGCAGCACCAGCCGCACCAGGGACTGGACGAACGCGTTGATCCGGCCGCGGATCCGGTCGTCGACCTGGGTTCCGATGATCGTCAGCCCGGTGAGGAACGCGATCCCGGCGAACGCGCCGACGAGCATCACCGCGGCGATCGCCATGAACAGGTGCACCGCGACGGCGACGACGACCAGCGACAGCCCGGCCGCGACGATCGCCGTGCCGAACAGCCGGTTGTGCGGCAGCCGCTGCGCCAGGCGCGGGCCGATGGCCATCCCGAGCGCCAGCCCGGCGAAGACCGACACGAACAGCACCGAGTACGCGGCGTCACCGCCGCCGAGGCTGGACGCGTAGAGCTTGGCGGTGGCGATCACAGCACCCCCGGCCGCGAACGCGCCGATGATACCGACGACCAGCCCGCGGACCAGCGGCGTGTCGACCACGAACCGGAAGCCGTCCCGGAGCAGGAACAGGATCGACGGCGAGGCCTCCCGCCGGTCCGCGGCCGCGGACCGTCCGGAGATCTCCGGGATCCGGAAGAAGACCACGAGCGCGGCGAACAGGAACACGAACGAGTTGAGGAACAGCGCAGCGTTCACCGCGGCGATCGGATGACCCTCGTCGATCAGCGGCGCGAACTTCGTGACCAGGGCGAACAGCCCGGCGCCGCCGATCACCGCGACGCCGTAGGTGACCACAAGACCCAGCTGCGCGGCGGCCTCCATCTGATCCGGGCGGCGCAGCAGGTTGGGGACCGCCGCGTCCTTCGCCGGGATCCAGAACATCGTGCACAGCTCGATGAGCAGCGTGACCGCCAGCAGCCACCACAGCGACTCGACGAACGGGATCGACGCCAGCAGCCCGAACTTCAGCAGGTCGCAGGTGACCATCACCTTGCGCCGGTCGAAGCGGTCCGCGAGCACCCCGGCCAGCGGACCGAACACCAGCGACGGGACCAGCTTGGTCGCGACGACACCGCCCAGCGCGAAGCTCTGCGCCGTGTAGCCGGACTCCGCGGTCAGGTGCGTGGCCAGGGAGGTGAGCGCGAGCAGCGACATCCACTCGCCGGTCGCGGTCAGCGCGGTGACCGACCAGAGGCGGCGGAACGCAGGGATCGCCAGGACCGACGACACGCGATGCGCGGTCGACGTGGGCTGCGATGACGCGATCGCTGCTCACCCCCTGACACGACGGCGGCCGGTCCGCTGACGAGGATAGTCGGGGCCACCGACAGCCCGGCGTACCACCACACGCCGCCCGCGACACCCGGCCCGGGGTCAGACGATCGTCAACAGCGTCTGGACCAGGATGACCAGGTAGATCGCCACGAAGAACAGGGTGAACGCCCGGGCTCCCGTGCGGCTGCGGGTGAGCCGGGAGAACCCGAGCAGGCCGGGTTCGAGGTCCACCGGCGGGCGTGCGGACACCGCGGGCGGACGGTAGACGGGGCCCTCGTCCGACGGCCGCTGCGGGCGGCGCGGAACCGGCAGGTCGGGAGCGGGCCCGGCCGGGGCGCGCCGGGGGCTCGGGGGGACCGGGTTGCCCGGTGACGCGGGCCGTGGGGTGCGGGGGTCCGGAACGGTGTCCTCGGGCTGCTGCCCCGGCGGGTCCGCGGCGTCCGGCTCGCCGGTGGCCGGCCCGGGGACCGCGGAGCGAGCGGCGCACCGAGCCGCCTCGCGCTGCGCGACGAGCCGCGCCACGCCCCAGCGCCCGTCGTCGGCGCGGGCCAGCGCGGTACGCCTGGTCCTCCACCGCACGGCCATTGCCGCATGCTAGGGCGGACCGGCGCCGACCGCCGCCTCCCGCGACGGCCTGCCGCGGAACCATCCCCACCCGGGTGACCGGGTCGGAGCGCATCCGGCGACCGGACGACGGCGCGGGGCCGCCCGCCGCCTCGCCCCGGCGGCACGTGCCGCAGACGGCCCCGGGGCCGGGTCAGCCGCCGTCGGGCCGATCACCGCCGTTCTCCCCGGGCGGGGGCCCGGCCCCGTCCGGAGGCGGCGGGCCACCCGGCGTCGGCCGGCCCGGGGTCGGCTGCCCCGGCGGCGGGGGCGGTGCCGGCACGGTACCGCTGCTGACCTGCAGCGTCACCTGCTCGCCCGGCAGCGCCGCGCCCCGCGGGTCCTGCCCGACGACCGTCCCCTCGGTGGCCCGGTTGTCCACCGTCCGGGTCGTGACCTGCCAGCCGGCGCCTTCGAGTTCGGCGCGGGCGTCGTCGACCGAGCGGCCCACGACGTCCGGGATCCGGGACTCGGCGCCCCCCTCGAGGTACCGCGGGTCGGCCGGCGGCAGTGGCGTCGGCGGTGTGCCCGCCACCAGCGGGGACACCGCGCCGTACCAGGTCCGGGCCGGTGTCTTGCCGCCGAAGATGTTGCCCTCACCGCACGGGAACGGGGCGCCGCCGCCGTCGCACAGCGGGCGCGGCGAGTTCGAGTTGTCGAAGGTGATGACCGCGCCGGACATCTCCGGGATCGCGCCCATGAACGCCGCGGACTTGTGCTGCTGGGTGGTGCCCGTCTTGCCGGCCATCGGCCGGTTCCACCCCGCGGCCCGGGCGGCGGCTGCGGCCGTGCCGTTGATGTCGTCCTTGCTCAGCCCGTGGACCATGGTGTTCGCCAGTGCCGGGTCGACGGCCTGCTGGCACGGCTCCTCGGTGATCGGGACCTTCTGGCCGTTCGCGTCGGTGATCGAGTCGATCGGCGTCGGCGGGCACCACTTGCCCTGCGAGAACAAGGTGGCCCCGACGTTCGCCAGCTCCAGGACCGACGTCGGCGTCACGCCCAGCGTGAACGACGCCAGCTGCTGCTCCTTGATCACCTCGGCGATCGAGCGGTCGGTGCGCTCACCGGAGCCCGGATCGACGAACGGCGTCGTCGCCAGCGATTTCATGCCGAGCCGGACCGCCATGTCGACGACGTCCGGGACGCCGGTGAACTCCTCGAGCTTGATGAACGCGGTGTTCGGCGACTGGGCGAGGGCGTCGGTCATGCTCATCCGCGCCGGCAGGCCCTCGCCGGCGTTGGCGACCGGGATCGGCCGGCCGCTGCCGTCGACGTAGATCGGCGAGGCGTACCCGGACGGCGGCACCTGCATCGAGTAGTTGATGCCGAGGCCCTTCTCCAGCGCCGTCGCCGCGGTGAACATCTTGTACGTGGAGCCCGCACCCAGGTTGACCGGCTGGTACGGCAACCCGTAGCTGGTCTCCTCGGCGTCGCCGTTGAGCCCGAACGTCCGGCTGGAGCCCATCGCCAGCACCCGGTGCTTCTCCTGCCCGGGCTGCACCAGCGACATCACGTTCGCGACGTTGCGGGTGTGCGGCGGCACCTCCTTGTCGAGGGACCGCTTGACCTCGGTCATCGCCCGGCGGTCGAGCGTCGTCCGGATGGTGTAGCCGCCCCGGTTGATCTGTTCCTCGGAGAAGCCGGCCTCGGTGAGGTACTGGACGACGTACTTGCAGAAGAAGCCCATGTCCCCGGCGCCGATGCAGCCGTTCGGCACCCGGACCAGCGGGTTCGCGACACCCAGCGGCGACGCCGCGGCCTCCCGCGCCTGCTGGTCGTTGATCATGCCTTGGATCCGCATGACCTCGATGACGAGGTTGCGCCGCTCCATCGCCGTCTGCGGGTTCTGGATGGGGTCGAACTGGGTGGTGGAGCGGACCATGCCGGCCAGCAGCGCCGCCTGCGGCACGGTCAGCTTGTCCGGGGTCGTGTTGAAGTACGTCCGCGCGGCGGCCGCGACGCCGTACGACCCGTTGCCCATGAAGACGATGTTGAGGTAGCGGTTGAGGATCTCGTCCTTGGACAGCTGGCGCTCCAGCTGCAGGGCGATCCGGGCCTCCTTCAGCTTCCGCGCCGGGGTCTGCTCGGTCGCCTTGAGCCGCTCGGCCTCGGTCTGGGCGTCGACGTAGAGCATGTAGTTCTTGACGTACTGCTGGGTGAGCGTCGATGCGCCCTGCACGACGTCGCCGGACGCCGAGTTCGCGACCACCGCGCGCAGCGTGCCCTGCCAGTCCACGCCCTGGTGGTCGTAGAACCGGCGGTCCTCGATCGCCAGGATCGCCGCCTTCATCGCGGGCGAGATCTGGTCGTTGGTGACCTCGGTGCGGTTCTGGTCGAACAGGTAGGCGATCGGGCGGCCCTCGGAGTCGGTGAGGGTCGTCGTCCGCGGGGCCGGGTTGTTGACCAGGTCGACCGAGCTGGAGGTGACGCTGTCACCGGCCTCGTTCGACAGGATCCCGAGGCCTCCGACCACCGGGAACAGCATTCCCGCGGAGACCACGCCGAGCAGGACGCACAAACCCGCGAGCACGCCGATCGGGCGGAGCAGGCGCCGGGGGAACCTCACGCGGCCAAGCGTACGGGCCACGGAGTCAGGAACCCGTCAGGTCCGGGGTCCCCCGGGTTGCGTAGTTTTGCGCGCTGCCCCGGGCCCCGGTGCCTCCCGAGAATCGTCAGCAGCCGCAGACCCCGGGAGGCCACCGATGTCCGAGCAGCACAACGTCTCCTCGATCGACGCCCGGCGCACCGGCAAGCCCCGGCTGCGCCCCGCCGGGCGCCGGCCGTCAGGTCCGATCTGGAACTGGCGTGTCGCGGCGCGGTGCCGCACCGACGACGCCGACGCCCTCTTCGTCACCGGAGCCGACCAGCGCCGGGCCCGCGCGTTCTGCTACGCCTGCCCGGTCCGCACCGAGTGCCTCGCGCACGCCCTCGACCAGCGGATCGAGTTCGGGGTGTGGGGCGGGATGACCGAGCGGGACCGCCGCGCGGTCCTGCGCAGGCGCCCCGAGGTCACCGACTGGGCCGGGCTGCTCGGGCGGGCCCGCAGCGACCACTACGCCGGACGGCGGCGCGGGGCCTGACCCGGCTACCTTCGCCCCGTGCTCGAGTTCCTCTCCGGCCTCTACCGCAGGCACGCCGGCGACCTCGCCCAGGTGGTCGCGCAGCAGCGGGCGTTCCTGGCCGGGTCGCCCACCGTCACGCCGCAGCTCGACGACGTCGAGGCCGAGCTCACCTACCTGCTGCTCCGCCACCACCGGCCGTCGCACGTGGTGGAGATCGGCACGTACTGGGGCTGGTCCACGACCTGGATCCTGTCGGCGCTGCGCGACAACGGCCACGGCCACCTGCACTCGTTCGACCGGGTGGACCACGTGCGCCGCACGGTCCCGCCCGCGCTGGCCGGGGACCGCTGGACGTTCCACCGGGGGGACCTGCGGGAGACGATCGGCGACGTCCCGGCCGGCACCGGCTACCTGTTCGTCGACGCCGACCACGGGCGCCGGTTCGGCCGCTGGTACCTGGCCAACCTGTTCCCGCGGATCGCGCCGGGCACCCCCACCAGCGTGCACGACGTGTTCCACCTGCGATGGGCGCGGCCGTTCACCGAGGGCGCCGAGGTGCTGCGGTGGCTGCGGGCGCGGGGGGTGCCGTGGTTCACCGCCGCCCGGCCCGCGGCCCGCGAGCACCTGCGGGCGCTGGACGCGGTGCGGGCCGAGGTGGGCATCACCGGGGCACGCGGGACGACGACGAACCCGATGATCTTCTTCGCGATGCCGCCCGTGAGTGGTTAGCAGGGTCCTGGCCCTCCTCGCCACTCACGGGGCGCTAGCCGGTGGCCGTGGCGCCCGGCTCGACCTCCCCGGCCAGCAGGTCCCCGACCTGCCGGAGCCCGTCGAGGTCGGCGATGTCACCGGCCAGCGCGGGCACCCGCACGACCGGCACCGACGGGTGCGCCGCGGAGAACCGGGTCAGCAGGTGCTCCTCGCGTTCGTGCAGGTCGACGCGGTCGGCGTGCAGGCGGAGCACCGCCGCGGCGATCTGCGAGCCCGGCCCGCCGACCTGCTCGGCGGCCGCCCGGGCCCGGGCCGCGGACACCGGCGCCAGCACCGGGTGGGTCCGGTTGAGCACCAGCCCGGCCAGCGGCATGTCCTCGGCCGACAGCCGGTCGGTGAAGTACGCGGCCTCGCGCAGCGCATCCGGCTCCGGCGCGGCGACGACGAGGAACGCGGTGCCGGGCGAGCGGAGCAGCGCGTAGGTCTTCTCGGCCCGCTCGGCGAACCCGCCGAACAGCGTGTCGAACGCCTGCACGAAGGCCGACGCGTCCTGCAGCATCTGGCCGCCGATGATCGTCCCGACGGCCTTGGCGAACAGCCCGAAGCCCGCCTCCACGATCCGGCGCAGGCCCCGGCCGCCGGCCCGGGCGGGCGCGGCCAGCAGCTTGATCATGCGGCCGTCCAGGAACCGGGACATCCGCTGCGGGGCGTCCAGGAAGTCCAGCGCCGATCGCGACGGCGGGGTGTCGACGACGACGAGGTCCCACGTCCCGGCCGCCACGAGCTGGCCCAGCTTCTCCATCGCCATGTACTCCTGCGTGCCGGAGAACGACGACGAGATGACCTGGTAGAACGGGTTCTCGATGATCCTCCGGGCCTTCTCCGGCGGCGCGTGGCCCTGCACCATCTCGTCGAAGGTGCGGCGCATGTCCAGCATCATCGCCGCGAGCTCGCCCCCGGCCTCCGCCACCGGCGCCGGGTCGTTCGAGAGCTCGTCGAGGCCCAGCGCCTGGGCCAGCCGGCGGGCCGGGTCGATGGTCAGCACGACCACCTGACGTCCCCGCTCGGCGGCCCGCAGGGCCAGCGCCGCGGACGTCGTGGTCTTGCCCACCCCGCCCGCACCACAGCAGACGATCACCCGGGTGTCCGGGTCGTCGACCAGCGCGTCGATCTCCAGCTCGCTCACCGACGGGCCTCCAGGTACACGCCTTGGGCGGTCATCGACTCCGCCAGCTCGTAGAGCGAGCCCAGGTCGACCCCGCCGAGCAGGTTGGGGAGGGTCAGCCGGGGCAGCGGCGGGTCCGGTTCGCTGTCCAGCCTGCCCAGCGCCGCGGACTCGCCTGCGACGGCGACGGCGTGCTCCACCGTCTCGGCGACCAGGCCGTCGATCTCGTCGCGGCCGAGCTCGATCCCGGCGCTCTGCAGGCCGTTGCGGATCCGGCCGGCGTCCACCCGGCCGCCGGCGGCCGCCGTCACCGACCGGTCCGGCAGCCACTGCTCGCGCATCCGGTTGACGACGAGCGTCCCCACCGGGATGCCCGCCCGGTCCAGCTCGGCGGCCGCGTCCAGGGTCTCGGTGACCGGCAGGTCGGACAGCAGCGTGACCAGGTGGACCGCGGTCCGCGGGGAGTGGATGAGCGACTCGACGCCCTTGGCCTGGCCGTGGATCGGGCCGGCCTTCGCGAGGTCGGCCATCGCCTTGGTCACGTCGAGGAAGGTCACCAGCCGGCCGGTCGGCGGGGCGTCGAGGACGACGGCGTCGTAGACGGGGCGGCCGTCGGCCGCGGTCCGGGTGACGCACTCCTTCGCCTTGCCGGTGAGCAGGACGTCGCGCAGGCCGGGGGCCAGCGTGGTCGCGAACTCGATCGCGCCCATCCGGCGCAGCGTCCGGCCCGCGACCCCGAGCCGGTAGAACATCTCGAAGTACTCGAGCAGCGCGGCCTCGGTGTCGACAGCCAGCGCCCGCACCTCGCCGCCGCCCGCCGCGACCGCGATCTTCCGTTCCTCGTAGGGCAGCGGGGCGCTGTCGAAGACCTGCGCGATGCCCTGCCGGCCCTCGACCTCGACGAGCAGTACCCGCTTCCCACCGGTGGCGAGGGCGAGCGCGAGGGCCGCGGCCACGGTCGTCTTGCCGGTGCCGCCCTTGCCGGAGACCACGTGCAGCCGGGCCTGGGCCAGTGCGTCCGGCCAGGGTGCGGGTCGGGCCGCTGTGTCGGGGTGGACGGTCGTCGTCACGCGATCAAGCGTACGGAGCGGGTCGGCGGGTCTGCTCGGTGACGAGGCGGGACACACACAGCCTCGATGCTCGTTCCGCAAGCTTCTCTCGGGACGTCCGTCGCAGCGGGACGGCCACCCGCCGCGGGAGTTCGTTGCGCCGTCGGTGGTCCGGGTTAGAGTCCGGCCATGAGCTCCCCGGTCGTGAAGTGGGAATACCTGACCGCCCCGCTGCTGATCCACAACACCAAGGCGATCCTGGACAACTTCGGCCAGGACGGTTGGGAACTGGTCACCGTGACGGCAGGCGCTAACGCCGAGCAGCTCGTCGCGTTCTTCAAGCGGCCGGTGCAGCAGTGAGCGCGCTCGCCCGCCTGAAGGAGCTCGGGCTGACCCTGCCCCCGGTCGCGACCCCCGCCGGGGCCTACATCCCGGCGCGCCGCAGCGGGGACCTGGTCTTCACCGCGGGCCAGGTCCCGTTCGTCGACGGCAAGGTCGCGGCGACCGGCAAGGTCGGTGCCGCGGTGACCCCCGAGCAGGCCTACGACCTGGCCCGCATCTGCACGTTGAACGCACTGGCCGCGGTCGACGGCCTGGTCGGGCTGGACAGCGTGACCGGCGTCGTGAAGGTCGTCGGCTTCGTGGCCTCCGACCCGTCGTTCACCGGCCAGCCCGGTGTCGTCAACGGCGCGTCCGACCTGCTCGGCGAGATCTTCGGTGACGCCGGTGCGCACGCCCGGTCAGCGGTCGGCGTGGCCGTCCTGCCGCTGGACGTGCCGGTCGAGGTCGAGCTGGTCGTCGAGGTCGGCTGAGAGCCAGCGGAACGACCGTGAGCACCGCTGACCATGAGCCCGCTGACATGAGTGCGCCGGCCGGCCACGAGCTGCTCCTGCGGCTCGCCGGGCGGGTGCCCGACGAGCTGCTGTGGCGCCTGCGGGACTGGGTCGCCGGTGGGGACCGGAGCGCCGCGGGCACGGTGCTGCCGCGGACGCTGCTCCGGCACGGCATCGGCCTGACCGACGACGAGCGTGCCCTGCTCGCGGAGCTCGTCGAACCCGGGTCGCCGTCGCGGCGGCTCGTGGACGCGGTACAGGCCGGCTCCGTGCCCGCCCCGCCGACGTTCGGCCCGGTCGAGCCCGACCTGGCGGCGTGGTCGGCCGCGTCCGTCGTGCAGGGCGAGGCCAGGGAGCTGCTGGCCGCGGCTCGCGACGACGGCGCCCGGGTCCTGCTGGTCCGGGGCGCCGATCGGCCCCACCTGCTGACCGCCGCCCTGCAGCGGTTGCTGCGGGTGCACGGCGAGCGCGTCCCGCGGGTCGAGGTCTGGGCCGGCGCCGACGCCCCTACCCCGTACCACGAGGCGGCATGCGCGGCCGCCGTGTCGCTGTGGAACCGGACCCCGGTGCCCACCGGCTGACGTCCCGCGGGTCCGCCCCGCGCCCCGCGAAGGAGGCCTCATGTCCGACCCCACGTACCGGTTGCTGCTGGAACTGGCCGGCCGGGTGGACGACGACCTGCTCGCCACCGCGCGGGAGCTCGTCGCCGTCGGCGAGGAGGGGCACGCGCTCGAGCTGCTGGTCGCGGAGCTCGTCGCGGGCCGGGTGGCGCTGCCTCCGGCCGTGCGCCGGGACCTGGTCAGCGAGGCCGACGCCCGCCGCGTCCAGCCGGACGCCGACCGTTGCCTGCCCCCCGGTGCCGAGCCCCGGGGCGGCTGCCCGCACCGGTTCACCGCCGACGGTCCGGACGGCCGGGCCGCGGAGCTCGCCGGCGCGCTGACCACGGCGTCCGCCCCGGACGACGGTTGGACGCTCGCCTGGCGCGTCACCCCGGCCGGATCCGCGCCGGGCCCGCTGCCGCACCCGGTACTGCTCGGCACCACCGCGGACGGGTCGGCCGAGGTGCTGACCTACCGGGCGCAGTCGGCGCTGGCCGCTGCCGGGCTCGCGGCATCGGTGGAGGTGCGCGACGGTGCGGATCCCGACACGGCGTACCACCGGGCCGCCCGGGACGCCGCCCGGCCGTTGCCCTCCGCGGGCGCGCCGGAGGGAGGTGCGCCGGCGCCGGCCGGCCGGGAGGGCCGCGGCCTGCGGGCTGATGACCGCGGACCGGTGAGGTCTGCCGCGACCGGGTCCGCGCGCCCGGCCGGAACCGGCGAGGGCGGCGCGCAATCCCGTGCGGGTGACCCGGGTGTCGCGGCCGATGACATGTCCGGTGGCGCCGGCGCGGCGGGAGCCGACGGCACGACCGGAACAGCTGGCACCGACGGCGATACCCGGGCGACCGGAGCCGTCCCCGCCGACGGCGATACCCGGGCTACCGGAGCTGCCGGCACCGCCGAGGACACCCGCGCGACCGCAGCCGAGCACGCGGCCGAAGCCCGCCCGGCGGCCGCCACCGCCGACGATGTCCGGACGACCGGTGCTGCTGAGGCCGGTGATGCACCGCCGACCGGCGCACCCGCCACGACCAGCGACACCCGGACGACCACCGCACCCGCCACGACCAGCGACGCCCGGACGACCAGCGCTCCCGGCACGGCCGGTGATACCTCGCCGACCGGTGCTGCTGACACGGCCGGTGGCGCCCGCACAGCGGGCGCGGCCGGTGCATACGGGGTGTCGGGGGCGCTCGGGGTCGCCGGTGCCCTCGGTGTCGCCGGTGCGGCCGGGGCGCTCGGTGCCGCCGGAGCACGCAGCGCGGACGGGCCCGACGGAGCACCCTCCGGCGGCCGGGCGGCCGAGCCGGGCGGCGGGGTCGGCCCGAGCAGCCCCACCGGTCCAGGTGACCCGGCCGGAGCAGGCGGCGTCGACGGAACGGGCAGCTCGACCGCTGCCGCCGCGGACGAGACCCGCCACGTCGCCGACGACGGTGATGCGGGCAGCGGCAGCACCGGTGCTGGCGGACCCCACGTCGGCTCGGCAGACCCCGACGGCGCCGGCCCCGCGGAGTCCGGTCTCCGGGCCACCACCGACGCCCCGGCGGACCCGCCGGTGACGGCGGCCCCGCCGGCGACGGCCGGAGCACCCGCCGACGGACGGTCCTGGGGTTCGGGACCACCGCCGTACCCGGGACTCCCCGGAGCGACCGGTCCGGCGGCGCACCCGGCCGGGAACGGCGCCGAGCGCCTCCCCCGACGGCACGTCAACGGGGGCGCGGCCGCCCAGGGGCAGGACCCGGCACCGTTCCCGCGCGGTCGCGCGGACGCCTTCGGCGCCCCGCCTCCCTTCGACCGCCGGCCCCCGTCCCTGCCGGAGCCCCCGGCCGGGACGACGGCGGGCGACTGGTTCGACGCCGACTCCCACGAGGACGCGTCCACGGCGCCGTTCAGCAGCCCGGGACCGCGACCGGAGCCGGACGACGCGGGCGGGCTCCCGAACCCGGCGGCCGGCCACGAGCGGCCCGGAATCGACCGGACCCCACGGGACCCCGAGCCGGGATTCCCGGCTCCCGGCCCGGCGGGCGCGCCCACCTCGGCGGCGGACCGCCCGGGCGTTCCGGATCACCGCGGTGGCCCGCCGCCCCCGCTGTTCGCGGCGCCGGGCGAGTGGACCGGACCTGACCTGCACGGACGGCCCGGACGCGGACCGGACCGGGCAGGCACCGGACGGGCCGGGGTCCACCCGGGCACCAGCCCGGCCGGCGGTCAAGCAGGCATCGGACCGGCCGGCCCGGACGCCCGGCCGGGCGGGGGTCAGCCAGGCTCCGGGCCGGGCAGTCGGCCCCGCACCGGGCCGCCCGCCGGTACGGGGCAGCCGGACGGCACACCGGCGGTCCGATACCCGAACCCTGCTGGCGGCCCGGACGGTCGAGGGCCTTCGCACACGGAGCCGCCCCGCCCGTCCCACGGCACGGTCCCGGCCGGCCGCGATCGCACCTTCCCGGAACCGGTGAACGGTGTCCCCGGGCCGGCCCACCCCGCACCGCCGCACGCCGGGCCCCCGGGCGAGCCGAGCACCTCGAGCGTCCCGCTCACGCCCCGGACCGTCGACGGATCGTGGCCGGGGAACGTCCCTGCCGGCGACGCCCCTGTCGGCCCGTCCGCGGTCCCCGCGGCCGACGAGGACGCCTGGCTGCAGGACTGGGCGTCCGGCACGTGGGCCGGGGACGTGGCGTCGCCGGCCGCCACCGGGACGGGTGCTCAGACCGTCGCCGGGGAGAACGCACCACCCGCCGACCGGCAGAGCGCACTCACCGACCGGGCGAGCACACCCATCCCGGATCCGACCGGCGCACTACCGACCGACCGGACGAGCGTCCCGGTCGACGAGGTGAGCACGGTCGCGGACCCGACCGGCGCGCTGCCGACCGGCCACGCGAACACCCCCGCCGACGAGGCGAGCACGCCGGCGGCCGACCGGACACGCGCGTTGCCGACCGACCGGGCGAGCCAGGTCGACGCAACCACCGACGACGGGGCGCGCTCACCCGGCCCCGACGGCGACCCGACGGCCGGGGTACCGATCTCGGACGCCCCGGGGGTCCCGGTGACACCGCACCCGGGTCCGTCGCGCCGTCCCCGGCACCTGCTGCTGACCGAGGACACCGGCGACGACGCCGCCGAGGAGGACGTGGCCGCTCCCGACGACACCGAGCTCCCGCGGGCGTCCGGTGGTCTCGCCGACCGGCTCACCCCGACCGAGCAGGGGTTGCTGCAGCGGCTCCACGAGGAGCTGGCCGCCCGGGAGAACGGCAGCGACCCGACGCCCCGCAACGGGACCGCCCGCCCCGACGGGTCCTGATCAGGCCGGGACGGCGGCCAGCCGCCGGATCTCCTCGATGATCCGCTGCAGGTGCAGTGCGCGGTGCACGCCGGCCGGGTGGCACCGGTCGCCGGCGTCGACCGCGGCGGCGAGGTCGTCGAGGATGCTCGTGTAGCCGGCCACCGGATCCGCCGGACGGCGGTCGAGGCGGAACCGGCCGCGCCCGTCCGGCCCGACCCCGCCGACGACGGCCACCTCGAACTCGGTCGGGTCCACCGGCGTCCGCAACGACAGCACGAGCGAGCTGCGGGCCCCACCGGCGTGGCGGAGCCCGATCCGCCAGAGGTCCGGTTCGTCGCGCCGGGCCTGCTCGACGGCGTCGACCGGACCGAGCGCGGCGTCCAGCAGATCGATCACGTGCGGGCCGACGTCGAGCAGCGCCCCGTGCTCGGCCCGCCACCGCGCCGACGCGAAGGGGCCGCCGAGCAGTGCCCCGGACAGCCAGCGGGCCGTCCCGACCGTTTCCGGGCCGCACGGACCGTCCCCGATCGCCGCGAGCCAGTCCCGGACCTCGGGAGCGAACCGCAGCGTCAGCACGGTCACCGAGCAGACCCCGGCGGCGTCGACCGCGGCCGCGGCCCGCTCGGCATCCGCGAGGCCCACCGCCAGCGGTTTCTCCAGCACCACGTGCTTCCCGGCGGCCGCGGCCCACGGGACGAGCGTGGCCTGGACCTCCGGGGGGACGGCGAACGCCACGGCGTCGCAGGCCTCCAGCAGTGCGTCGAACGACGCGTACGCCGAGCCACCGCTGATCGCCGTGACCTCGCCGGCCGCCTCCGGCCGGCGCGCCCACACCCCGGCGGCCGCCCAGCGCGGGTGGGCGGCGATCGCGGGCGCGTGCACGCTGCGCGCCCACGGCCCGGCACCGACGAGTCCGATCCGCATGCGGGCATTCTCACCATCGACGACGGCCGATCGTGACCTAGGGTCGGTGGCCATGACCCCCGCAGCTCCGGTACCGGTGGAGCCGAAACCGGCCGCCACCGTCCTGCTCGTCCGCGACGAGCCCGGAAACGGCCGTCTGCAGGTGTTCCTGCAGCGACGTGTCGCCGCGATGGCGTTCGCGGGCGGGATGACGGTGTTCCCCGGCGGCGGGGTCTCGCCCGACGACATCCCGGATCCGGACCGCTGGCGCGGACCCGGGCCTGCGCGGTTCGGCGCGCGGCTCGGGCAGCCTCCCGAGCTCGCCGCCGCACTGGTGACGGCGGCCGTCCGGGAGACGTTCGAGGAGTGCGGCGTGCTGCTGCCCGCGCACCCCGGCAGCGAGCCCGGGCCGCTCCCGGGGGCCGAGGCATGGCGGTCCGACCTGGTCGGACGCCGCGCGACCCTGCCCGGGCTGCTCGCCGAGCACGGCCTCGAGCTGCGCGCCGACCTGCTCGTCCCCTGGGCGCGCTGGATCACCCCGACCCGGAACCCGAAGCGCTACGACACGGCGTTCCTGGTCGCCCGCGTCCCCGAGGGGCAGGTCGCCGACGACGCCACCACCGAGGCCGTCGAGGCCGGATGGTGGGCCCCGCAGGACGCCCTCGACAGCTACGCGGCCGGGGACCTGCGGCTCATGGCGCCCACCCTGCACACGCTGCAGGCGCTCGCCCGGTACGACGATGCGGCCGCCGTCCTCGACGCGGCCGCCCGCCGGGACATCGACCCGATCACGCCCGAGGCCCGCAGCGAGGGCCGGGTCGTCACCATCACCCTGCCCGGCGACCCGGACTGGCGACACGAGGAGGTGCGGACGTGAGCCACCCGCTCTACGGCAGCATGCGGTCGGTGCACCCGCTGGCGTCGGTGCTGCTGCAGGACAACCCCGGCCCGATGACCCTCGACGGCACCAACACCTGGGTGATCTCGGTACCGGACTCCGGCCAGCGGATCGTCGTCGACCCCGGGGAGGACGACGGGAGCCACCTCGAGGCGCTCGCCGACGGCGTGCCGGTGGCCGCGATCGTCCTCACCCACCGGCACCCGGACCACGCCGGTGGCGTCGGCCGGTTCGTGGAGCTGACCGGCGCGCCGGTGTACGCCGCCGACCCGGCGCTGACCATCGGCACCGACCCGCTCACCGACGGCACGGTGATCACCGCGGCCGGCGTCGAGCTGGAGGTCATGGCGACTCCCGGGCACACGTCCGACTCGACGTCGCTGCTGCTCACCGGCCCCGGCGCGGACGGCCCGGCGCTGCTGTCCGGGGACACGATCCTCGGCCGCGGGACCACCGTCATCGCGCATCCGGACGGCGCGCTCGGCCCGTACCTGGACTCGCTGCGCCGGATCGCCGAGCTACCCGCCGGGACCCCGGTGCTGCCCGGGCACGGCCCCGAGCTCCCGGACGCGGCGGAGATCGCGAACGCCTACCTGGCGCACCGCGAGCAGCGGCTCGACCAGGTCCGGGCCGCGTTGGAGCAGCTCGGCCCGGACGCCGGCCCGCGCGACGTCGTCGAGGTCGTGTACGCCGACGTCGACACCTCCCTGTGGGACGCGGCCGAACTGTCGGTGCGCGCCCAGCTGGACCACCTCCGCGGCTGACCGGTCCGCGAACCCACTCATGGAGCAAAAGTCCCGTGCGACGGGACCTTTGCTCCATGAGTGCGGCGTGGGGAGGGTGCGCCTCCTAGGCGAGGCTGCCGGCGGGCTCGCGTGACGCGTCCGCGGCGGCGACCGTGCCGCGGCGCAGCCACAGCAGCCCGGCGGCCAGCAGCCCCAGCACCCCACCGGCCGCGTACCCGGCCGGCCCGGCCACGTCGATCATCGCCCCGGAGGCGGCCTGCCCGGCCGAGACCCCCAGCACCGCGGCCATGACCATCCAGTTGAACGCCTCGGTGGCCGAGTCCGCGGGCGCCGTCCGCTCCACACCCAGCGAGTGCGCGGTGACCTGCGGGGTGATCAGCGCCCCGGCCACCATCATGATTCCGCCGAGGGCCACCAGGGAGCCGAGCGGGGAGAGCAGGCCCATCACCGTCACCAGCAGGGCGAAGCCGCCGAGCAGCACCGGCAGCCGCAGGTGCAGCGGCCGCGGCCAGGGCCGCATCCCGTAGAGCACCCCGGCCAGCACCGACACCACGGACCACGCGGACAGCAGGATCCCGCCGGCCGCGGGCGCTCCGGCGAACCGGGCGGCCGCGAGCACGCCGACCTCCGCGCTGCCGATGACCAGGCCGAACCCGAGCGACGCCACCGCGACCGTCCGCAGGCCCGGCCGCCGGAACACGCCCAGCAGGCCGGCCTCGCGGGCCAGCGATCCGGCCGCCCGCGCCGCGCGGATCCGGGACGAGCGCCGCCGGACCGCCGCGGTCAGCGCGAACCAGGTGGTCCCGACCAGCTCGGCGGACGCCGCGACGACGAGTGCGGTCCCCGGCCACGGCGTCGCCACGACCAGGAGCGCGGCCAGTGCGGGGCCGAGGACGAAGAACGTCTCGAGGCTGATCGCCTCGTAGGTGTAGGCGGCCTCGCGGCGCGGCCCCGGCGGCGTCAGGTCCGACCAGAGCGCCCGCGACGAACCTTCGAGCGCGGGGGTGGCGAGCCCGGCCAGCAGACCCACGGCGAGGGTGGCGCCGAGTGCGGCGCGGCCCTCGATGCAGGCGACCAGGCCGGTGACCGCAGCCAGATAGACCGCGACCAGCACCAGCATCGGGCGGGTCGGACCGAGCCGGTCGAGCAGCCGGCCCTGGACGACCGTGCCGACCGCCGTCCCGACGAGCAGGGCCGCCGACACGGCGCCGGCGACCGTGTAGGAACCACCTGTCTCGCGCACGTACAGCAACGTGGCGAGGCTGTGCATCGCGAGCGGGAACCGCCCGATCGCGGACGCGCAGACCGGCGCGACGGCCCCCGGCGCACCGAGGACGGCCCGGTAGTCGGTGAGGGAAGCGGCCACGCCACCCAGGATCACACGAACTGGTACGGGCGTACCAGCCGGTTTCCCCGGGGCGGGACCGGGCTCAGCGGGCCCGGCGGGCCAGGCGCTCCGGCTCCAGGATCAGCACGCTCTTGCCCTCGAGCCGCAGCCAGCCGCGGTGCGCGAAGTCGGCGAGCGCCTTGTTGACGGTCTCCCGGGAGGCACCGACCAGCTGGGCGATCTCCTCCTGGGTGAGGTCGTGGGTCACCCGCAGCAGGCCGGACTCCTGGGAGCCGAACTGGCGGGCGAGCTGCAGCAGCGACTTCGCGACGCGCCCCGGGACGTCGGTGAAGATCAGGTCCGCCAGCATGTTGTTGGTGCGGCGCAGGCGACGCGCCAGCACCCGCAGCAGCTGCTCGGCGATCTCCGGGCGCTTGCCGATCCACTCCCGCAGCGCGGCACGGTCCATCGTGTAGCACCGCACCTCGGTGACCGCGGTGGCCGACGACGTGCGCGGGCCCGGGTCGAAGATGGACAGCTCACCGAACATGTCGGACGGACCGGCCACCATCAGCAGGTTCTCCCGCCCGTCCGGCGACTTGCGGCCGAGCTTCACCTTGCCACCGGCGACGATGTAGAGGCGGTCACCCGGTTCGCCCTCGGAGAAGATGACCTGCCCACGGGAGAAATCGGCGGCTTCCAGCGCCTCGGCCAGCGCCTCGGCTGCCTGGGGCTCCACGCCCTGGAAGATCCCGGCCCGGATCAGAACCTCGTCCACTGCAACTCCTCGTTCACCGGCCGCGAGCGTCACGGCGGGTCGTCGGCGCGTCAGTGTAGAGGCCTTCGCCACACACGTGCGCACCACGGGCCGATCGGGGACTCGTCCGATCGGGCCTGTTTCGGCCGAGGGGCGCGCCACAGCCCCCGTTACGATCTTGTCAGATCCCGGTCACGCCGACGGAACCTGGCTGCGCCGAGCGCTCCGCCGACGGCGGTTGCGCAGCCGGAAGAGCTCCAGCGCCCGGCTGGTGCCGGACCGGAACAGGGCGCGCACCTCGTCCGGGCGAGGCTGCTCCAGCATCTCGTCCAGCTCGTCCTGCCGCACGGTGGACTCCCGCAGGCGGGACTCGACACGCTCCATACCGAGCGCGAAGAACATCACGAGCAGCGGGACGAGAACGCTCAACCAGGCAGTCATGGCACCCCTGATCCTCCCTCACGGGTTCGAGGCACGCCGCGCCGGGGGTGGCCGACCCGCCGGGTTCGTGACGCGTTCGTGACCTCGTGAACCGCCCGCCGGACACCGACCGGCGGGGATGGACCGTTCGGCGTCGTGCACGCTCGGCGAGCGGCGGCAACGGGGTCGTGCGGCCGCCGTGCGACACCGTGCGGAACCGTCAGGGGTTCCCCGTACGCTCGGTGATGTGAGCACCTCCGTCCGGCGGCCCACGCGACGCGCCGCGGCCGGTCTCGCCGCGCGTGTCGCAGCCGGGGAGAACCCGATCGGGCGAGCGCGCAGGGTGAACCGGATCCTCCGCGCCCTCGCCGCGGCCTACCCCCACGCGCACTGCGAGCTCGACTTCACCACGCCGATCGACCTGGCGGTGGCCACGATCCTGTCGGCGCAGTGCACCGACGAGCGGGTCAACCAGGTCACACCGGCCCTGTTCGCCCGCTACCCCACGGCGGCCGACTACGCCGCGGCCGACCGGACCGAGCTCGAGGAGCTGATCCGCCCCACCGGCTTCTACCGCAACAAGGCGACCTCGCTGATCGGGCTGGGCGCCGCGGTCGTCGAGCGGCACGGCGGGGAGCTGCCCGCGTCGCTGGCCGACCTGGTCAGGCTGCCGGGCATCGGCCGCAAGACCGCCAACGTCATCCTCGGCAACGCGTTCGGCATCCCGGGGATCACCGTCGACACCCACTTCGGACGCCTGGTCCGGCGCTGGGGCTGGACGACCGACGAGGACCCGGTGAAGGTCGAGCACGCGGTCGGCGAGCTCGTCCCCCGCCGGGACTGGACGATCGTCTCGCACTACGTGATCTTCCACGGCCGCCGGGTGTGCCACTCGCGCAAGCCGGCGTGCGGGGCCTGCTCGCTGGCCGTCGACTGCCCGTCGTACGGGCTGGGGCCGACCGATCCGGGTGAGGCCGCCGCGCTGGTCAAGGGTCCGGAGCGGGACCACCTGCTGGAGCTGGCCGGCATCAGCGGGGACGGCCGGTGAGCCGGACCGGCGCCACCCGTTCGGAGATCGTCTCGACGGTCGCCGTGGTGGTGCTGGTCGGGCTCGCGGTGTGGGCCCTGTGGCCGTCGTCCCCCGAGCCGCCGGGCGGCGCCGCACCGCCGGCCGCGGCCCGGCCGGAGTCCGATCCGGCCAGCGCCGACCCGGCCGCGCTCGCGGCGGCCCGGGGCGCAGCGGGACTGCAGCCCTGCCCGGCCCCGAGCGGTGCGCTGCCGGCCGGCCCGCTGGCCGGGATCACCGTGCCGTGCCTGGGCGCGGACGGGACCGTCGACGTCGGCGCGGCGCTCGCCGGCCGCCCCGCCCTGGTCAACTTCTGGGCGTCCTGGTGCGTGCCGTGCCGCGAGGAGCTGCCGGCGCTGGCCGAGTACGCCCGGCGGCCCGGCTCGGTGCCCGTCGTGACCGTGGACGTGCAGGACGACCCGGTCGCCGCGCTCCGCTTGGCCGCCGAACTCGGCGTCACTCTGCCCGCACTCGCCGACCCGCGCGGCGAGCTGCGCGGGGCGCTGGGCACGCCGCCGGTGCTGCCGTACAGCTACGTCGTCCGGGCCGACGGCACGCCGGCCGCCGTCGCCCCGCCGATCCCGTTCCGGTCCGCCGACGACGTCGCGGCGGCCGTGGAGAAGCTCCGGTGACCGCCGTGCCCGAGCCGGACCCCCGCGCCGCACCGGACTCGCTGAAACCGCTGGTCGAGGGCGCGCTCGGGCTCGACCCGGCCTGGTTCGGGGCCCGGATGGACCCCGCCGGGCAGGCACCGGGGGCGCACCGGGCCGCCGTCCTCATGCTGTTCGCCGACAGCGCGCACGGGCCGGACGTGCTGCTCACCGAGCGCGCGTCGACGCTGCGCTCGCACGCGGGCCAGGTCGCGTTCCCCGGCGGCCGGGTCGACCCGACCGACACCGGTCCGGTGCACGCCGCACTGCGCGAGGCGGAGGAGGAAACCGGGCTCGACCCCGGCGGCGTCGTCCCGCTGGTCGTGCTCCCCGACCTGTTCATCCCGCCGACCGGCTACCTGGTGACACCGGTGCTCGCCCACTGGGCCGACCCGGCCCCGGTCCGCGCGATCGATCCGGCCGAGGTGGCGCGGGTGATCCGGGTGCCGGTCACGGACCTGGCCGACCCGGCGAACCGGATCAGCGTCCGTGGCCCGCGCGGGTACACCGGCCCCGCGTTCCGCGCCTCGGGGTTGTTGATCTGGGGATTCACCGCTGGCCTATTGTCCGCCCTGCTCCACCGGTCCGGCTGGGAACGCCCCTGGGACGCCACCCGGATCGAGGACCTCGACGAGGCCTGGGCCGCCGCCCGGGCGCACCACCGCGACCGTGACGAGCTGCGAGGAGAACGCGTGACCGACCCCGTCGACGTGTCTGACGAGGTGGGCCGGTGAGCATCAGCTGGGTCGACGTGCTGGTCGTCATCCTGGCGCTGCTGGCGGCGGCGTCCGGCTGGCGGCACGGGGTGGCGGTGGCGCTGCTGTCGTTCCTCGGGGTCCTGACCGGGGCCGTGCTGGGCCTGCGGCTCGCGCCGCTGCTGGCCGCCCAGGTGGAGTCCCAGCAGGCCAAGGTGCTGCTCGGGATCGGCGCGGTCGTGCTGCTGGTGGCGCTCGGCGAGGCCACCGGTGTCTATCTCGGACGGTTCATCCGGGACCGGATCCGGCGCGAGGGCACGCTGCGGGTGGACTCGACGCTCGGCGCCGGGGTGCAGGCCGTCGCGGTGGTGGTGGCCGCGTGGCTGATCGCGCTGCCGCTGGCGTCGACCAGCTTCGCCACGCTGACGTCCGGGCTGCGCGACTCCCGGGTGCTCGCCGCGGTCGACGGCGTGATGCCCGACGCGGCGCGCCAGCTGCCCGCCGAGCTCCGGCAGATCCTCGACGACTCCGGCTTCCCGGACGTCGTGAGCCCGTTCTCCCGCACTCCGGTCGCCGCGGTCGGGCCCCCGGACTCGGCCCTCGCCCGGTCCCCGGTCGTGACCGAGGTCCGTGACCGCGTGCTGAAGGTCCGGGGCCGGGCGACCTCCTGCCGCCGGGCCCTGGAGGGCACCGGGTTCGTCGTCGCACCGCAGCGGGTGATGACCAACGCGCACGTCGTCGCGGGGACGTCGAGCACGACGGTCGAGGTTACCACCGCGAGCGGGCGCACCCGCCAGCTCGACGCCGAGGTCATCCACTACGACCCGCAGGTCGACGTGGCCGTGCTCGACGTGCCGGCGCTGGAGGAGGAGCCGCTGCAGTTCACCCCCGACCCGGCCCGGGTCGGCGACGACGTGATCATCGTCGGGTACCCGCTGGACGGGCCGTACACGGTGACGCCGGGCAAGATCCGCGAGCGGATCCGGCTGCGCGGGCCGGACATCTACGAGCAGGGCAGCGTGGTCCGCGACGTCTACACCGTCCGGGCCGTGGTCCGCTCCGGCAACTCCGGCGGACCGATGATCACCCCGGACGGCCGGGTGGTCGGCGTGGTGTTCGGTGCCGCGCTCGACGACTCCGAGACCGGCTTCGTGCTGACCGCCGAGCAGGTCTCGGAGGCGCTCAACGTCGCCGCCGGGACCGCGTCGGATCCGGTCGACACCGGGGAGTGCGCCGCCTGAGGGTTCCCACGATCCGGAACCAGGTGGTCATGGACTGAGACGGCGGCCTAGCGTGGGCCGGTGTCCACCACGCCTGACGTCACGCGGAGCCGCCGTCGCTGGGTGGTGCTCGGCGTCGGCGTGCTCGCCCAGACGGCCGCCTGCTCGTTCGTCTACGGGATGCCGTTCCTGGTCCCGCTGCTGCGTGACACGGGCGGCCTGTCGCTGGCGGGGGCCGGTGCCTACGTCGGCGCCCCGACCGCAGGGCTGCTGCTCACGCTGATCGCCTGGGGCGCGGTGGCCGACCGCACCGGGGAGCGGCGGGTCATCGCCGCCGGGCTGGCGGTGTGCGCGGCGGCGGTCGGCGCGGCGGCCCTGCTGCCCGGTCCGGCCACACCGGTCCTGCTCGTGCTCGGCGGGGCCGGGGCGGCCTCGGTGTTCGCGGCCAACGGCCGGATGGTGATGGGCTGGTTCGGGGCCCACGAGCGCGGCACCGCGATGGGGATCCGGCAGACCGCGCAGCCGCTCGGCGTCGCGCTGGCCGGGTTGACCCTGCCGTCGCTGGGCGCGGCGGTGGGGCCGTGGTCCGCGCTGCTGCTGCCCGCCGGGCTGTGCCTGGCCTCCGTACTGCTCGTGCTGGTCCTGGCCCCGGATCCGCCGCGCACCGCGCGTCCGGCGGGCGCGGCGCCGTCGCCGTACCGGACGCCGACGCTGTGGCGGGTGCACGCCGCGTCCGCGCTGCTGGTCGTGCCGCAGTTCGCGATCGCCGCGTTCGGCACCGAGTACCTGGTGCGCGAGCAGGGGTGGGGGGTCACGGCGGCCGGCGCGTTCGTCGCGGCGGGCCAGGTGGCCGGGGCGTTCGGCCGGATCGGGTCCGGCTGGTGGTCGGACCGGGTCGGGTCCCGGCTGCGCCCGATGCGCCAGATCGCGGTGGCGGCCGCGGTCGTCCTGCTGCTGTTCGCGCTCGGCGACGCCGTCGCGGGGTGGCTGGCGGTGACGATGCTGGCGGTCGGCGCGGTCGTCACCGTCGCCGACAACGGGCTGGCCTTCACCAGCACCGCCGAGCTCGCCGGCCGGGCGTGGTCCGGGCGGGCGCTCGGGATCCAGAACACCGGGCAGAACGCGTTCGCCTCGGCCGTCCCGGTCGTGCTCGGTGCGCTGGTCGGGGTGACCGGGTACGGCGCCGGGTTCGCCCTGGCCGCGCTCGCCCCGCTGGTCGCGGTGGCGGTGACGCCGGTGCGGGACGAACCGGCCCGACCCTGAGCCGCTCCACCGGCCGCGCCCCGCCCCGGCCCGGGCACGGCGACAACGCGCACCTCGACCCACCGCCACACGCTCACCGGACCCGGCGATGCTCACCCGATCGAGCGAGCACTCCCGGGTTTCGTGAGCGTCCGCCCGGAACGGGTGTGCGGCGCCGCGCCGTCAGCGCGTGATCGTCTGGTCCCGCCCGGGGCCGACGCCGATCGCCGACACCGGCGCCCCGGTGAGCTCCTCGATCCGCTCGACGTAGGCCCGCGCCGCGTCCGGCAGGTCGGACCAGGCCCGGGCCCCGGAGAGGTCCTCGAACCAGCCGGGCATCTCCTCGTACACCGGGACGGCGTGGTGGAACCCGGTCTGGGTCATCGGCATCTCGTCGACCCGGTGCCCGTCGACCTCGTACCCGACGCAGATCGGCACGGTCTCCAGGCCGGACAGCACGTCGAGCTTGGTCAGGAAGAAGTCGGTGATCCCGTTGACCCGGGCCGCGTACCGGCCGATGACGGCGTCGAACCAGCCGCAGCGCCGGGCCCGGCCGGTGTTCACCCCGACCTCGCCGCCGGTCTTGCGGAGCCGCTCGCCCATCTCGTCGTGCAGCTCGGTCGGGAACGGTCCCGAGCCCACGCGGGTGGTGTAGGCCTTCAGGATGCCGATCACGCGAGTGATCCTGTTCGGCCCGATGCCGGACCCCACCGATGCGCCGCCCGAGGTCGGGTTCGACGAGGTCACGAAGGGGTACGTGCCGTGGTCGACGTCGAGCAGGGTGCCCTGCGAGCCCTCCAGCAGCAGCGTCTCGCCGCGCTCCAGGGCCTGGTTCAGCAGCAGCCGCGTGTCGACGATCTTGTCGGCGAACTCGCGCGACTGCTCCAGGACCGTGTCGACGACCTCGTGGAAGTCCAGCGCCCGCCGGTTGTAGACCTTGACCAGGATCTGGTTCTTCAGCTCGAGGGCCGCCTCCACCTTCTGGTGCAGGATCTTCTCGTCGAGCAGGTCCGCGGCCCGCACGCCGACCCGGGCCACCTTGTCCTGGTAGGCCGGGCCGATGCCGCGCCCGGTCGTCCCGATCTTGGCCTTGCCGAGGTAGCGCTCGGTGACCCGGTCGATCGCCACGTGGTACGGCATGATGAGGTGCGCGTCGGCGGAGATCAGCAGGCCCGAGGTGTCGACGCCACGCTTCTCCAGCCCGGCCTTCTCCTCGATCAGCGCCTCGGGGTTGACCACGACGCCGTTGCCGATGACGTTCTTCACCCCCGGCGAGAGGATCCCGGACGGGATGAGCTTGAGCGCGAAGTCCCGGCCGTCGGGCGTGACGACGGTGTGCCCGGCGTTGTTGCCGCCCTGGTAGCGGACGACCCAGCCGTACTCGCCGCCCAGCAGGTCCGTGGCCTTGCCCTTGCCCTCGTCGCCCCACTGGGCGCCGATCAACACGATTGCGGGCATGTAAGAGACTCCAGTTCAACACGCTCGTCACGGCCGCGGACCCGGGCGTGGTTTCCGGATTCCGCGGCGGGAAGGGTACTCGATCAGTGGGTTCGACCGATCCCGAAGCAGTGCTGCTCAGCTGCGTGCTGCCGGAGCGACACCGTCTTCCGTTCCACGGTATCCGCCCGGGCGCACGCCGTGAACGGCCACCGTCGTCTCTCCTGGACGACCCGGCGGTGCGGTCGGTCACCGTCGGCCCGCGGCCGGGCAAGGACGCGGTCGACCCGCTGCTCGGCGGGACGCGGCGCCTGATCGTGCACGGTGAGGACGCCGACCTGGCCGCCGTGCTGGTCCGGCTGCTGCGGAGGGACGCGCTGGCCACCGAGGTCGGCTACCTCCCGGTGTCCCGGCGGTCGGCGGCCGCCGCGAACTGGGGACTGCCCCGGTCGTTCACCGCCGCCGCCGACCTGGCCCGCACCGGGACGGCCCGGCCGCAGCCGCTGCTGCGCGACGACAACGGCGGCGTCCTCGCGGGCCGGGGGGTGGTCCCCGACCTGCACGGCGAGGCCTACTGCGATGCCACCCGGGTGTTCCGCGGGCGGGTCCCGCGGCTGGTGGTCGACGCCGGCCCGGACGGCCTGCGGGTCCGCGGCGGGCGCGGGGTGCGGGCCGCGCGCGGGCGGGCCGTCCAGATCGGGACGACCGGCGCGACCCCCGTCCGCGACGGCGAGCCGTTCCCCCGGGAGATCACCCGCTGGGCGTGGTACCGGCACACCGAGCCGTGGCATCCGGTGCTTCCGCACTGACGCCGGGGGAGACGATGGACAGGACCGACGTCAAGAAGCACGACGCCTACCGGGCACCCCGGGGCCGGTTCCGGATCGTTGACGTGCCCGCGATGCAGTACCTCATGATCGACGGCCACGGTGATCCGAACACCTCGCCCGCCTTCGCCGCTGCGCTCCGCGCGCTCTACCCGGTCGCGTACACGCTGAAGTTCGCGAGCAAGCGGGAACTCGGCCGCGACTACGTCGTCCCGCCCCTGGAAGGGCTGTGGTGGGCCGACGACATGGACGTCTTCACCGCGGCGCGCGACAAGTCACGGTGGGACTGGACGCTCATGATCATGGTCCCGGACTGGATCGGCCCCGCCATGGTCGCCACCGCCACCGAACGGGCCGCGGCCGCGCACCGGCCGTCCCGCATCGAGGACCTCCGTCTCGAGGGCCTGGCCGAAGGGCGGTGCGTGCAGACGCTGCACGTCGGTTCCTTCGACGACGAGGCGGCCGTGCTCGCACGCCTGCATCACGAGTTCATCCCGGGCAACGGGCTGCGCATGGCCGGCCGGCACCACGAGATCTACCTCAGCGACGTCCGCAGGGTCGCCCCCGGGAGGCAGCGCACGATCCTCCGGCAGCCGGTCACGTCCGACGGGTAGCGGTCAGGCTGCGTCCCGCAGCTCGTCCGGGCGGCGGTGGTAGGAGTCCACGTAGACCTGCCCGGACAGGTCGGCGATGGCGTCCATGATCTCGTCGGTGACCGCCCGGCGGATCGCGGGCGAGCCCTCCAGCCCCTCGTAGCGGCTGAACTCCAGCGGCGCGCCGAACCGGATCTCCACCCGGGCCAGGCGCGGGAGCAGCCGCCCGACCGGCTGCACCCGGTCGGTGCCGCGCAACCCCACCGGTACGACGACGGCCCCGGTCGACAGCGCCAGGCTGGCCACCCCGGTGTGCCCGCGGTGCAGCCGCCCGTCCAGCGAGCGGGTGCCCTCGGGGTAGATCCCGAACGCGCCTCCCGCCTCGAGAACCCTGCGGCCGGCGTCGAGCGCGGCCAGCCCGGCGCGGGCGTTGCCGCGGTCGACCGGGATGTAGCCGAGGGCGCCGAGGAACGCGGCCATCAGGCGTCCGCGCAGGCCACGGCCGGTGAAGTACTCCGACTTGCCCAGGAACGCGACCTTCCGGGGCGCGACGAGCGGGATGAACGCGGTGTCGACGGCGGCCCGGTGGTTCGCGGCGATGATCACCGGGCCGGCGGCCGGGATGCGGCCGGCCCCGTGCACGCGCGGGCGCCAGATCAGTCGGACGAGTGGGGCAAGGACATACCGGATGAGCAGCTGCACGTACGGTTCCCCGATCTGAGCGGAGCGTTGCGAGGCGGACGGCGACACCACACCGTGCCGGGGACGGCTCCGTCCCGGCGCCGATCAGGACCCGATTCTGCTCCGGGACCGGGCCGTGCCGGAACCCCGTCTCGCCCGTTCAGCCGATGCCGGGATCTGCCAGCTCCTCGCGCAGCGCGTGCAACGCCTCCGAACGCGCCATCCCGGTCGCCTGCAACAGGTCGACCGCGATCGAGCGGACCTGGGCGACCAGCACCGGCAGCGACCGCGGCGGCACCGGGTCCTCCCAGGTCGGCGGCGGGATCGGCCGGTCGGCGAGCACCGCGGCGCCGTGCACGGCCTCCAGGATCGCCGGCCGGGCGTGCTCGCGGTCGCCGTCCTGGGCCAGCTCGCGGATCAACGCGCCGACCGCCGTCGCGAGGTCGGTGATCGCGTCGGCGAGCTCGGGCGGGACCCGCTCGCCGTCCTCCATGGCGGTGAGTGCCCGGCGGGCGAGCACCCGCGCGTTGCGGTGGGCGTAGTCGGCCCGTTCGGCCAGCTCGCGGTACCGGCGCAGCACCCGGCGGCGCGGACGGTGCAGCGGCGACACCACGGCGACCTCGCCCGCGGACCGGACGGCGGTGCGCAGCTGGTCGATCGCGGGCTGGGTGTCCCGGGCCCGGCGCAACGCCCGGGACGCGCCCGCCGGGTCGTGCTCGCGGAGCGCTCCCGCGACCTCCGTGAGCACGGTGACCAGGTCGTCGAGCACCCGCCGCGCCTCCCGGCGGACGATCCGGACCGGGTGCACCGGCAGCACGGCGGCGACCAGGATCCCGGCCGCGCCGCCGATCAGGGCGTCCACGCAGCGGTCGATGCCACCGGACTCGCCGGGCGGCAGGAGGGTCGCCACCAGCACCGCGGACGCCCCGGCCTGGCCGACGATCAGGTTGCCGCCGTCGAAGAACGTGGCGAGGGCGATCGCGAGCGCGACGACGAGCATCAGCTGCCAGACGCCGCTGCCGATCTCGGCGATGAGCAGGTCCCCGACGAGCACGCCGAGGCTGACCCCGACGACGAGCTCCGCGGCCCGGCGCAACCGGGAGTTCAGCGAGAGCCCCAGGCTGATCACCGCGGCGATCGGGGCGAAGAACGGCCGCGGGTGCCCGACCAGGTCACCGGCCACGTACAGGGCGAGCCCGGCCGCGACCGAACACTGCAGGATCGGCAGCCAGGACGCCCGCAGCCGGCGGCCGCCGACCCGGCCCCGGGCGCGCAGCCGCGCACCGGCGCGGCGCCACGACCCGCTGCCCGGTGTCACGCCCGTCGCCCCGGGGCGGCCCGCTCGCGGCACGGATCCGGCGCCGGCACCGGGGTCAGGCGATGCCGAGGGCGGCGAGCGCCTCCGGGTCCGAGTCGGAGATCAGCGTGCGCAGCCGCTCCACCTCGGCGGTCTCGCCGATCCCCTCCGCGGCGCGCAGCAGGGCGCCGCAGGCCCGCAGGAAGCCCTGGTTCGGCTCGTGCGACCACGGCACCGGCCCGAAGCCCTTCCAGCCGTTGCGGCGGAGCTGGTCGAGGCCGCGGTGGTAGCCGGTCCGGGCGTAGGCGTACGCGGCGACCGTCTCGCCGCCCGCCAGCGCGCGCTCGGCCAGCGCCGCCCACACGATCGACGACGACGGGCTGGCCGCGGCCACCGTCGCCGGGTCCGTCCCGCCGGCCAGCTCGGCCGCCGCCGGATCGGCGGGCAGGTGCGTGGCGTCCGGTTCGAGCAGGTTGCCGTGCAGACTCATGTGCTCATCCTCCTCGACCGCCCACCGGCCGTCGCCGGCCGGTGGGCGCCCGGGTCACTTCAGCGCGGTACCGGCCGACTTCAGGGCCTCGCAGGCCTCGACGACCCGCTCGCTCATCGCGACCTCGGCCTTCTTCAGGTACGAGCGCGGGTCGTAGACCTTCTTGTTGCCGACCTCGCCGTCGATCTTCAGCACGCCGTCGTAGTTCTCGAACATGTGCGCCGCGATCGGGCGGGTGAACGCGTACTGGGTGTCGGTGTCGACGTTCATCTTCACGACGCCGTAGGACACCGCCTCGTGGATCTCCTCGAGCAGCGAGCCGGAGCCGCCGTGGAAGACCAGGTCGAACGGCTTGCTGCCGGACTCGAGGCCCAGCTTGGCGACGGCCACGTCCTGGCCCTGCTTGAGGATCTCCGGGCGCAGCTTGACGTTGCCCGGCTTGTAGACGCCGTGCACGTTCCCGAACGTCGCGGCCAGCAGGTAGCGGCCCTTCTCACCGGCGCCGAGGGCCTCGACGGTCCGCTCGTAGTCGCCCGGGGCGGTGTAGAGCTTCTCGTTGATGTCGTGCGCGACGCCGTCCTCCTCGCCGCCGACGACGCCGATCTCCACCTCGAGGATGATCTTCGCCTTGGCGGCCTCGTCGAGCAGCTCGGCGGCGAGCTGGAGGTTCTCCTCGAGCTCGACCGCGGAGCCGTCCCACATGTGCGACTGGAACAGCGGGTTCTCGCCCTTGGCGACGCGCTCCTGGCTGATCTTCAGCAGGGGCCGGACGAAGCCGTCCAGCTTGTCCTTCGGGCAGTGGTCGGTGTGCAGCGCGATGTTGACCGGGTACTTGTCCGCGACGACGTGCGCGAACTCGGCCAGGCCCACCGAGCCGGTGACCATGTCCTTGACCCGGGTCCCGGAGAGGAACTCGGCACCGCCGGTGGAGACCTGGACGATGCCGTCCGAGCCCGCCTCGGCGAACCCGCGCAGCGCGGCGTTCAGGGTCTCGGTGCTGGTCACGTTGATCGCCGGGTAGGCGAACTCGCCGCTCTTGGCGCGGTCCAGCATCTCGTTGTAGATCTCGGGCGTGGCGATCGGCACGGCCGGCCCTCCTCGTCGTCGGCAGTCGCTGCGGGCCGCAGCGCTCTCTCGTCGCTGAGTATCACGTACCCGGCGTGAGGCGGCAGTCATCCGGGTGGATGCGTCTGATCACCCGTGACGTCCGGCGCGACCGGTAACGCCGTGAACGGTGTCGGGGATGGTCGCTAGGCTGGTGTGCGTGGAGGAGGAGCGGGCCGAGAACGCCGTCGACCGGACGCTGGGCCGGTTGCGCGCCATCGACAGCCGACCGGCGCCCGAGGGCACCGGCCCGCAGCCGAGCCCGTTCCCGGCGGAGCCGGCCGCGGCGGGCCCGCCCGGCGAGCGCCCGCTGACCCTCGCCGACCTCTACCGCGACCACCGGCTGCGCCTGATGCGGCTCGCGATGCTGCTCGTGGACATCCCGGCGACCGCGGAGGACGTCGTGCAGGAGGCGTTCGCCGGCCTGCACCGGCACTGGTCCGGGCTGCGGGACGAGTCCGCCGCGGTCGCCTACCTGCGGGCCGCCGTGGTGAACGGCTCCCGCTCGGTGCTGCGCCGCCGCCGGACCGCCCGGGAGTACGTCCCGCCGCACGCGGCCAACGCCCGCTCGGCGGAGTCGCTGGCGATGCTGTCCGCCGAGCACCAGGCCGTGGTCGACGCGCTGTCCCAGCTCCCGCCACGGCAGCGCGAGGTGCTCGTGCTGCGCTACTACGGCGGGCTGACCGAGTCGGAGATCGCCGAGGCGGCCGGGATGAGCCGGGGCACGGTGAAGTCCACCGCCAGCCGGGCGCTCGACGCGGTCGCCCGGATCATGGAGGAGCGGGCCGGCGCCTCCGCCGCCCGCCGCTCGGGGGAGCCACGATGACCCGGCCGCACCACCCCGACGTCCCCTACCGCGACGACGCCGCCCGTCGGATCGGCGAGGCGCTGCACGCGCAGGCCCGCGGGCGTCCGATGCCGCCGCAGCGCCCACCCGGGCCGGCGCCCGCCCCGCCGCGGGGCCCCGGCCGGGCCGGGCCGCCACCGGAGCCGCGCCCGCGGCCGCCGCAGCACCGCCCCGCGGCGACCGCCGCTCCCGCGCCGGGGCCCGCGGGATCGCCGACCGGGCAGATCCTGTGGTCCGCACTGATCGTCCTGCTGGTCGGTGCGCTGCTCGGAGGCGGGATCGCGCTGGTGTCGGTGCTGCTGCCCGGGGCGCTGCCGGCACTCGGCTGATCCGGTGCGGGGCGGGGTGCGTCCCGCCGGCGGCGACGGCGCCGACCGGTCGCGCTCACCCGACCGGTACCGTTGGACCGCGTGACGGTTCTCGCCGCGACCCAGACGCTCGCCCTCGGTCCCGACTGGCTGGACCCGGCCGTGATCATCGAGTCCCTCGGCCCGTGGGCCCTGGTCGGGGTGGCCGCGATCATCTTCGCCGAGTGCGGGCTGCTGCTCGGCTTCTTCCTGCCCGGTGACTCGCTGCTGTTCACCGCCGGCCTGTTCGTCGCGCAGGGCGCGATCGGCGTCCCGCTGTGGCTGGTGTGCGTGGTGCTGGTCGTGGCCGCGTTCGTCGGGAACGTGGTCGGCTACGCCATCGGGTACCGGGCCGGGCCTGCGGTGTTCGACAAGCCGAAGTCGAAGCTGTTCAACCCGAAGCACGTGGAGAAGACCCACGAGTTCTTCGAGAAGTACGGCAACCGGGCCATCGTGCTCGGCCGGTTCGTCCCGATCGTGCGGACCTTCATCACGGTCAGCGCCGGCGTCGCGCGGATGGACCCGAAGCGCTACTTCACCTACTCGCTGGTCGGCGGGATCGTGTGGGCGGCCGGGGTCACCGTGCTCGGCTACTTCCTGGGCCAGTTCACGTTCGTCCGGGAGAACATCGACCTGATCCTGGTCGCGATCGTGCTGCTCTCGGTGCTGCCGATCGTGTTCGAGGTGGTCCGGGCGAAGGCGCTGGCCCGCCGCGCCCCGGCGAGCGGCGTGGAGGCGGTCGGCGCGACCGCCGCGGGCGCCGCCGCCGCGACCGTCACCGGGGACGCCGGCGCCGACGACGACCCGGCCGCCGTCACCACCCGGATGCCGGCCGTCGGCGCCCCGGGGGCGCAGCCGGGCGTCGGCAACACCGGTGCCGGCACCCCCGGCAACCCCGGCCCGCAGATCGGCGCCGCCGGTCCCGGTCCGCAGGTGGGTGCCGGGCACGCCGGTCCGCAGCCCGGGAACCCCCGGCCGCCGCAGCCGCCCCGCGCGCCGCAGGGACCGCAGGGCGGGGAGCCGCCGTACCGGCACGACACCGGCCGCCCGGCGATGCCGCCGCGCCGGGACCGCTGACCCCGGCACCACCGCGCGCGCAACGCCGAACCCGGCGCCGGTTCACCAGGCGCCGGCCAGGTCGGCGTGCTCCCGCACCCAGGCGTGCATGACGATCCCGGCGGCCACCCCGGCGTTGATCGACCGGGTGGAGCCGAACTGGGCGATCGAGACGGCGAGGTCGGCGGCGTCCCGGACCGCGGCCGACAGCCCCGGCCCCTCGGCCCCGAACAGGAGCACGCACTCCCGCGGCAGCACCGTCTCCTCCAGGCGCACCGCGCCCGGCAGGTTGTCCACCGCCACCAGGGCGAGGCCGCGTGACCGGGCGAACGCCACGAGACCGTCGGCCGCCGGATGGTGGTGCACCGACAGGTAGCGGTCGGTGACCATCGCACCGCGCCGGTTCCACCGCCGCCGCCCCACGATGTGCACCCCGGCGGCGCCGAACGCGTTCGCCGTCCGGACGACCGTGCCGATGTTGTGGTCGTGCCCCAGGTTCTCGATCGCGACGTGGAACGGGTGCGCCCGCCGCGCCAGGTCCGCCGCGACCGCGTCCCGCCGCCAGTACCGGTAGGCGTCGACGACGTTGCGCCGGTCGCCGTGCTCGAGCAGCTCCGGGTCCCAGTGGTCACCCTCGGGGGGCGGCCCGGCCCACGGGCCGACCCCGACCTGGCCGGGGACCGACCACTCGCTGGGCCCCGGGTCGGTCATCCCAGCTGCAGGTCCGCCAGGCCCAGCAGCGCCCGGTACGGCACGCCCTCGGCCTCGACGGCCTGCCGCGCTCCGGTGTCCCGGTCGACGACCGTGCAGACACCGACGACGTCCGCGCCGCCGGCCAGCACCGACCGGACCGCGGTCAGCACCGAGCCACCGGTGGTGGAGGTGTCCTCGACGACGAGCACCGGTCGCCCGGTGATGTCCGGGCCCTCGATGAGCCGCTGCAGCCCGTGCTTCTTGGTCTCCTTGCGCACGACGAACGCGTCGACCGGGTCGGCGTCCGGGTCCTGCGCGGCGGCGTGCAGCACCGCGGCGGCCACCGGGTCGGCGCCCAGCGTCAGCCCGCCCACCGACCGGTACTCCCAGTCCGAGGTGAGCTCGCGCAGCAGCCGCCCGATCAGCGGCGCCGCCTCGTGGTGCAGCGTGACCCGGCGCAGGTCGACGTAGTAGTCCGCCTCGGCGCCCGAGGACAGCGTGACCTTCTCGTGGACGACGGCGAGCTCCCGGACCAGCGCGGCCAGCCGGGCCCGGTCGGCGTGCGCGGTGTTCATGCGCGGTCCCGGTCGAAGGTCGCCGTGATCCGGCGCATGAGCCCGCGGGGCAGCACCCCGACCAGCCCGACGATCGCCTTGTACTGCCTCGAGGGCACCGACACCACCCGTCCCCTGTCCAGATCGGCCAGGGCCTCGTCGACCACCTGCGAGGCCTCCAGCCAGAGCGGGCCGCGCCGGGCGCCGACGTCGATCCCGGCCCGCTCGTGGAACTCCGTCCGTACGTACCCGGGGCACAGCGCCATCGCGTGCACCCCCGTGCCCTGCAGCGACGCGGCCGCGCCCTCGGTGAAGGCGATGACCCACGCCTTGTCGGCCGCGTAGGTGGACCCGCGGCCGGGCACGAACCCGGCGACGCTGGCCACGTTCAGCACCGCCCCGGTGCCGCGGTCGACCATCCCGGGCAGCGCGGCCCGGGTCAGCTCCAGCACGCTCGCCACGTTGACCTGCAGCTGCCGGCTCAGGTCGGCCGGGTCGTTGTCCAGGAACGACGCGCCGAGGGACAGGCCGGCGTTGTTGACCAGCAGGTCGACCGGGGCGACGTCCGGGTCCGCGAGCCGTCGGGTCACCCGCTCGCGCTCGCCGGGGTCGGCCAGGTCCGCCGGCAGCACCTCGACGGCGACGCCGAGGTCGCGGTACCGGTTCGCGGCGGCCTGCAGGCGGTCGGTGTTGCGCGCCACGAGCACCAGGTCGCGGCCGTCGGCGGCGAGCCGGTCGGCGAAGGCGGCCCCGATTCCCGACGACGCACCCGTGATCATCACTGAGGGCACGGGGCGAGCGTAGTCGGTCACCGGTGCGCGCACGATCCGCGGCGCGGCCACCGGCGCCGGATGTGACGGCGGCGACGGGATCGGCCACCGTGAGACCGGCCGCTCTCGGGTGCCCCGTCTCATACGTTGCAATTACCGTCGAGGACATGACGTCCGAGGCGCTGCCGATCCAGCGACCGGCCGACCATCACACGCCGGACGCCGACGAGCTCCCCACCGGGCCGCCCGCACGGCACTCGCGGGTGGCCGTCGTGGGTGCCGGCTTCACCGGTCTGGCCGTGGGCCTGGCGCTGCTGCGCCGCGGCGTGCACGACTTCGTGCTGCTGGAACGGGCCGACGACGTCGGTGGGGTCTGGCGGGACAACACCTACCCGGGCGTCGGTGTGGACACACCCTCGCCGCTCTACCAGTTACGGGCGATGACCAACCCGGACTGGTCCGACCTGTACGCGCCGGGCCACGAGGTGCAGGACTACGCGCAGCGGCTCGCCCGTTCGACGGGGCTCCTGGGTCACGTCCGGTTCGGCGCCGACGTCCGCTCCGCCCGCTGGGATCCCGACGGCGCCCGCTGGTGGATCGACACCCCGGCCGGCGAGTTCACCGCGGACGTCCTGGTCAGCGCGGCCGGGCTGGTCGCCGACCCGAAGGTCCCGGAGGTCCCCGGCCTGGCCGAGTTCCCCGGCCCGGTGTTCCACTCCGCGCGCTGGGACCACTCGGTCGACCTGGCCGGCCGCCGGGTGGCCGTCGTCGGGACCGGCGCGACGGCGGTCCAGCTCGTCCCGGAGCTGCAGCCCCGGGTCGCCGAGCTGCATGTCCTCCAGCGCACCCCGGCTTGGATCATGCCGAAGCCGGAGCGCCCGGTCGGGGAGCGGGCGCGGCGCGCGTTCGCCGCGAACCCGGTGCTGTGCCGGATGCAGTTCGACCTGCTCTACGCCGGCGCGGAGCTGCTGGCCACGACCCGCCGGTCCCGGCTGCTGCGCGAGACGCTGACCCGGGTCGGCCGCAGGCACCTCGCCGCCCAGGTCGCCGACCCGGAGCTGCGGCAGCGGCTCACCCCCGACTTCGACTACGCCTGCAAGCGCCCGCTGGTGTCCAACACCTACCTGCCCGCGATGAGCGCGCCGAACGCGACGCTCCACACCGGAGGGCTGTCCCACGTGGACGGCCGCACGGTCGTGTCCGGGGACGGCAGCGCCGCCGAGGTGGACGCGCTCGTGCTCACCACCGGGTTCGAGGTCGGCGCGACCGCACCCATCGCGCAGCGCATCCTCGACGCCGCCGGCCGCTCGCTGCACGACCACTGGGGCGCCTACCCGCGGGCCTACCTGGGGATGAACTACCCGGGCTTCCCGAACCTGTTCCTCATGCAGGGCCCGAACGCCACCAGCGGCGCCAGCTCGACGCTGCTGTTCTCCGAGGCCCAGGCCCGCTACGTCGCCGACGCCGTCTGCCGGATGGCCGGCGAGGGGATCCGCGCCCTCGACGTGCGGCCCGAGGCCGAGGAGCGCTGGACCCGCCGGATCCGCAGGCGCTCGGCCCGCACCGTGTACGAGATCGGCGGCTGCACCAGCTACTACCAGAACGACGAGGGCCACAACGTCGTCATGTGGCCGGCGAACACCGCCGAGTACCAGCTGCGGACCCGCCGGTTCCGGCTCGCGCCGTTCCACGCCGAGCGCGGCCGGACCGGGGCCGGCCGCCCCCTGGAACCGCTGCGCCCGGTGCGGCTGGCAACCACCGCGTGAGTGGTTACGCGGGCCCCGGCCCTGGTTTCCACTCACGAGCCCGGAGGGCCAACATGGTCTTCGTCGCCTCGTCGAGGAACGAGGCGGCGAACGAGTTCTCCGCCAGGGTGCGCAGCTGGTCGGTGGTCAGGCCCAGGCCGTCGCGGGCGGCCGCGTAGTTGGTGTCGGCGTACCCGCCGAAGTAGGCCGGGTCGTCGGAGTGCACCGAGACGTTCAGGCCGGCGTCGAGCATCTCCGGCAGCGGGTGCAGCCCGATCCCCGGCACGCACCCCAGCCGGACGTTCGACAGCGGGCAGACGGTCAGCGGGGTGCGGTCGCGGCGCAGGCGGGCGACCAGGTCGTCGTCCTCCAGGGAACGGATGCCGTGGTCGACGCGGAGCACGCCGAGCTCGTCGAGCGCCTCCCGGACGTAGGACGCCGGGCCCTCCTCCCCGGCGTGCGCGACCGGCTTGAGCCCGAGCGCGCGGGCCCGGTCGAACACGGCCGTGAACTTCGACGGCGGGTGCCCCACCTCCGCCGAGTCGAGGCCGACCCCGATGATCCGGTCCAGGTACGGCTCGGCGGCGCGCAGCGTCGCCTCGGCGTCGGCAGCCGGCTGGTCGCGCAGGAAGCAGAGGATCAGCCCCGCGGAGACGTCGGCGGCGTGCGCGTCGATCCCGTCGGTGAGCCCGCCGACGACGTCGGCCATCGGGACGCCGCGGGCGGTGTGGGCCTGCGGGTCGAAGAACATCTCGACGTGCCGCACCCCTTGCCCGGGGCAGCGCCGCAGGTACGCCGACGCGAGCTCGGCGAAGTCCTCGCGGGTGCGCAGGACGGCCATGTTGGCGTAGTAGATGTCGAGGAAGGACTGCAGGTCGGTGAACTCGTACCGGGCCCGCAGGTCCTCGACCGACGCGTACGGCAGCGCCACGTCGTTGCGGCGGGCCAGCGCGAACACGGTCTCCGGTTCGAGCGTGCCCTCGATGTGCAGGTGCAGCTCGGCCTTCGGCAGCGGCGGGGTCCCGGTCGTCGTCATCCCTCGATCATCCCTGCGGCCGCCGCCGCACGCCGCGGGCGGGCCGGGTCAGGACTCGACCGGGGACCGCCGCGCGTGCAGCCCCTCCTCCAGGGCGGTGGCGACCTCGGCGAGGTCCGCGAGCAGGTCCTGCATCCGGTCGGAGGAGATCCCGACCGGCGCGGCGGCGAGCACCCAGGCCTCCTCGGCCCACAGCAGCTCGACGTCCTCGCCGATCGCGTCGCTGGCGTCGGCCAGGCGGGGGGTGAGCAGCGGGCGGACGGCGTCGGCGTCGCTGACGAACGCGTAGCGCTCACCGACCGGCTCCAGGAGGTCCAGGCCGGCGTCGTCGGGCAGCGGCGCGGACGGCAGCCGCAGCTCGACCGCCGCCGGCAGCGACTCCTGCACCTGCACGGCGCAGAGCACGGAGCTGATCCGGCCGGCCTGCTCGTGGTCGAAGGCGTGCGCCTTGCGCGGGCCGTCCGGGGTCGGGACGTCGCCGGAGACGAGGTTGCGGGCGACGCCCGGGCCGCCCTGGTGGATCGTCCCGTAGCGCCAGCGGCTGGGCAGCACGGGATCGGAGTCGAGGAACTCCCACTCGCGCAGCGCCGCCCACCGCTTCCGGTCGCGGGTCGCGCCCCCGCGGAACCGGTCGAAGACCAGCAGACCGACGCCGAGGACGACCGCGACGAGGGCGATGACGAACCAGACCGACATGCCGCGGAGCGTAGTACCGATCCGCCTCACGCCGTGGTAACGCCACGACCCCGGTGTCCACCCGACCGGGTGTGCCGCGGCCCGGGCCCGCGGTCGTCAGCCGGTGGGGGCCGGCCGGCCCTCCGCCGCGGCCGCCCGGGCCGCGGCCTCCTGCTTCCCGGACTCGACCCCGGCCGCCGTCCCGGGCACCGCCTCGAACACCGCCCGCACCCGCTCGGCGTGCTCGCCGGCGGTGCGGAGCATCCGGATCGCGTCCTCGACGCGGTCGGAGAGCCGGTACGCCAGCGCCACCGCGTCGAGGACGACGGCGGTCAGCGTCGCCGGGGCCGCGGTGCCGCCGGTGAGCAGAGTGACCGCCGCCTTCGCGATCACCCCGGCCACGAAGTCGGCGACCGCGTCCCGGATCAGCGCCCGGACCGTGCCCACCGCGGCACCGGACCGCAGCACGAGATCGGCGAGCCGCAGCGCCTCCGCGGCGACCTCGGCGGCGGAGGCGTCGATCCGGCCGGCCCCGGCCGCGAACGCGGCGGCGGCGTCCCCGTCCCAGGCCGGCCGGGCCGACGTCACCGCCGCGCGGAGCTCCCCGGCACCGGCGGTCACCGTCCGCGACACGTCCTGCCAGGTCCGGGCGGCCGCCGCGACCTGTTCGGGGTCGCCGGCCAGCGCGTCGAGCGGTTCCCGCAGGAACCCCACGTGCTCGATGAGGAACCCGACCCCGGCCGAGACGAGGGTGCCGAGCGGGTCCGCGACGGCGCCGAGGGTGTCCAGGCCGGCCGCCGCGGCCGCCCAGGCAACGCCCCCGGCGTCCTGCTCGTCGAGTGCCTCACCGACGTCGTAGTAGGACGAGACGATCCCGCTGCCCTCGAACGCGGCGTCGGTCCGCGCGTCGAGGTCCTCGGCGGCCACCATCGGCACCGTCGGCGCGGCGGGCCCTGCGGTCGTCACGCCGGCTCCGGACCGCGGGGGACGTCGAGCTCCGTGAACGCCCGTGCCGCCGACGTGTCCGCGGTGCGGTAGCCGGCGGCGGCCGCGGCCAGGGCCTCGGACGTGGCCCCGAGCCGCCGGGCCAGCCGGGTCACGGCGTCGGCGCCCGCACCGGTCGCCGTGATCACCACGCCGGCGAAGGCCGCGCCGACGACACCGAACGCGTCCCCGGCGACGGCCTGCTCCGTCCGGGCCCCGCCGACGGCGGCCGCCGCCTCCCCGGCCCGGCGGGCGAGGCCGTCGAGCCGGTCCGGGTCCACCCGGAAGCCGGTCACCGCCCGGCCTCCACGGTCAGCGGCTCCATGATCGCCTCGACCTGGGTGCGGGCGTCGGCGGCGGCCTCCCCGGCGAGCCGCAGGACGGTCTCGGCCAGCCGGGCACGGGGCAGCTCGTCGGTGCGGACGCCGAACCGCAGGTCGGTGAGCGCCCCGGACGCGTCGACGGTGACCGCGACCGCCCCGTCCCGGGTCCGCGCGGTCGCGGTCACCGCAGCGAGCCGGGCCCGGGCGTGGTCCGCCCGGGCCCGGATCGTGGTGATGCGTGCGCGGTACTCGTCCAGCCAGGTCTCGGCCGCGGTGGGGGTGATGCGCTCCATGGGCCGGGACGATGACTCCTCACCGTCCCGGCCCACGCCCGGAGGCGCGGATCAGTTCGCGATCGCGACCGGGTCCGGCGCCTTCCCGACGACGAGGGCGCCGGTGCCGCCGGCCGCCGCCGGGTCCAGGTCGACCCGCACGGTGTCGCCCTCGCGGACCGCGCCGGAGAGCAGCTCGCGGGCGAGCTGGTCGCCGATCGCGCTCTGCACCAGCCGGCGCAGCGGGCGGGCGCCGTAGACCGGGTCGAACCCGTTCATGGCCAGCCACTCGCGGGCCGCGTCGGTGACGTCCAGGGTCAGCCGCCGCTTGGCGAGCCGCCGCTCCAGCACGCCGATCTGGATGTCGACGATGTGGGTCAGCTCGTCGGTCGACAGCGCGTGGAACACCACGACGTCGTCGAGCCGGTTGAGGAACTCCGGCTTGAAGTGGCTCCGGACCACGGCCATGACCGCGTCCTTGCGCCCCTGGTCGTCGAGCGACTGGTCGGCGATCGCCTGGCTGCCGAGGTTCGAGGTCAGCACGAGGATGGTGTTGCGGAAGTCCACCGTGCGGCCCTGGCCGTCGGTGAGCCGGCCGTCGTCGAGCACCTGCAGGAGCGTGTCGAAGACGTCCTGGTGGGCCTTCTCCACCTCGTCCAGCAGGACGACGGTGTACGGCCGCCGCCGCACCGCCTCGGTGAGCTGGCCGCCCTGGTCGTAGCCGACGTAGCCGGGCGGGGCGCCGACCAGGCGGGCCACCGAGTGCTTCTCGGAGTACTCGCTCATGTCGATGCGGACCATCGCCCGCTCGTCGTCGAACAGGAACTCGGCGAGCGCCTTGGCCAGCTCGGTCTTGCCGACACCGGTCGGGCCGAGGAACAGGAACGAGCCGGTCGGCCGGTTCTCGTCGGCGACCCCGGCCCGGGCCCGGCGGACCGCGTCGGACACGACCCGGACGGCCTCCTCCTGGCCGACGACGCGCCGGCCCAGCTCCTCCTCCATGCGGAGCAGCTTGGCGGTCTCGCCCTCCAGCATCCGGCCGGCGGGGATGCCGGTCCAGGAGCTGACGACGTCGGCGACGTCGTCCGGGCCGACCTCCTCCTTGAGCATGACCTCCTCGTGCTTCTCCTCCACGACGGCGGTCTTCTCGGCGAGCTCCTTCTCCAGGGCCGGGATGCGCCCGTAGCGCAGCTCGGCGGCCCGGCCGAGGTCACCGTCGCGCTCGGCCCGCTCGGACTCGCCGCGCAGCTGCTCGAGCTGCTCCTTGAGCTCGCGGGTCGCCTCGATGGCCCCCTTCTCGTTCTGCCAGCGCGCCGTCAGCGCGGACAGCTCCTCGCGCTTCTCGGCCAGCTCGGCGCGCAGCGCGACCAGCCGGTCGGCGGAGGCGGCGTCGGACTCCTTCTCGAGTGCCATCTCCTCGATCTCCAGCCGGCGCACGGCCCGCTCCACGGTGTCGATCTCCACCGGGCGCGAGTCGATCTCCATCCGGAGCCGGGACGCGGCCTCGTCGACCAGGTCGATGGCCTTGTCCGGGAGGAACCGGGCGGTGATGTAGCGGTCCGACAGGGTCGCCGCGGCGACCAGGGCGGCGTCGGTGATCCGGACGCCGTGGTGCACCTCGTAGCGCTCCTTGAGGCCGCGCAGGATGCCGACGGTGTCCTCGACGCTCGGCTCCCCGACCAGCACCTGCTGGAAGCGGCGCTCCAGGGCCGCGTCCTTCTCGATGTGCTGGCGGTACTCGTCGAGCGTGGTGGCGCCGACCATCCGCAGCTCGCCGCGGGCGAGCATCGGCTTGATCATGTTGCCGGCGTCCATCGCGCCCTCACCGGACGCGCCTGCCCCGACGATCGTGTGCAGCTCGTCGATGAACGTGATGATCTCGCCGGCCGAGTCGGTGATCTCTTTGAGGACGGCCTTGAGCCGCTCCTCGAACTCGCCGCGGTACTTCGCGCCGGCGACCATCGAGCCCAGGTCGAGCGCGACGACCCGCTTGTTGCGCAGCGACTCGGGCACGTCACCGGCCACGATCCGCTGGGCGAGCCCCTCGACGATCGCGGTCTTGCCGACACCCGGCTCGCCGATCAGCACCGGGTTGTTCTTGGTCCGCCGGGACAGCACCTGCACGACGCGGCGGATCTCGGTGTCCCGGCCGATGACCGGGTCGAGCTCGCCGTCCCGGGCCCGGGCGGTCAGGTCCTGGCCGTACTTTTCCAGGGCCTGGTAGCTGCCCTCCGGGTCCGGGCTGGTCACCCGGGCCGACCCGCGGACCTTGCCAAAGGCGTCGCGCAGCGCGTCCGGGGTGGCGCCGTGGCGCTGCAGCAGCTGGGCGACCTGGCCGCCGGACCGCGCGAGCCCGACCAGCAGGTGCTCGGTGGAGACGTACTCGTCGCCCATCTCGGTGGCGAGCTGCTGGGCGGCGGTGATCGCGGCGAGTGCGTCCCGGGACAGCTGCGGCGCGCTGACCGAGGAGCCGGACGCCGACGGCAGCCGGTTCCCGAGCTCGGTCAGTTCCTTCCGGACGGCGTCGGCGTCCGCACCGACGGCGGCGAGCAGCGGCGCGGCGATGCCGTCCCCCTGGGCCAGCAGCGCGCCCAGCAGGTGGGTCGGCCCGACGTCGGGGTTGCCGGCCAGCGTCGCGGCCTGGACGGCGGCGGAGATGGCCTGCTGGGTACGGGTGGTGGGGTTGAAGGAGTCCATGCTCCGCGTTCCTCCCGGTCCTTCCTTCTTCGATGAGTGGCTCTGTCGTGGGGAAGCGGCACCGCGGCCGGCTGTCGCACAGTCTGCCCGGCCGGTGCGCTCTCGACAGCTACAACGTCAGGAAAGTTGAGTCCATTCCACTCAGGGCAGGTTTTTTCCGGCGGTGTCCGGGCCGGCTGGGATACTGCGCGGCGTGCCGGACGATCCGCTGCTCCGCAGCCTGCTCGCCGCCGTCGAGGCCGCCCCCGGGGACGTGCCGCTGCGGCTGCACGTGGCCGACATGCTCGCCCGGTCGGGGCGGGCCGGGGAGGCGCTGCCGCACGTCAGCGCAGCCCTGGCCGCGGCGCCGGGGGACCCGGACGGGCTGGCGCTGCTGCAGCGGGTGACGGCCGAGCTCGCCGGCGGGGCGGCGGCCCCCGCCGAGGGGCCCGCGGACGGCCCTGCGGCACCGGCCGGCGGCAGCCCCGGGAGCGGGCGGGCAGCCACCCCCTCGGGGCCGGAACCGGACCCGCCCGGGCCCGCGCCGTTCGACTGGGACCGCGCCGAGGACGAGTTCGCCGGCCTCGAGCCCGCCCCGCTGCAGGAGGTCCCGTCCGGGGCCGGGGATCTCGGCGAGACGTCCCGCCCGGGCCTGCGGCTCGCCGACGTCGCCGGCATGGAGCACGTCAAGGAGCGCCTGGAGCTGCAGTTCCTCGGGCCGGCCCGCAACCCGGAGCTGGCGAAGGCGTTCGGCTCGCGGACCAGCGGCGGTCTGCTGCTGTACGGGCCGCCCGGCTGCGGGAAGACGTTCCTCGCGCGGGCCGTCGCCGGGGAGCTGGGGGCCGCGTTCACCGAGATCGGGATCGCCGACGTCCTGGACATGTGGATCGGCCGCAGCGAGCGCAACCTGGCCGACCTGTTCGCCGCCGCCCGCAGCCGGGCCCCGTGCGTGCTGTTCCTCGACGAGGTCGACGCGCTCGGCCAGAAGCGCGCCCACCTCAGCCACTCCGGGGGGCTGCGCAACACCGTCAACCAGCTCCTGTCCGAGATGGACTCCTGGGCGGAACGCAACGAGGGCGTCTACGTGCTCGGCGCCACCAACCACCCGTGGGACATGGACCCGGCGCTGCGCCGGCCCGGCCGGTTCGACCGCATGCTGCTCGTCCTCCCGCCGGACGCACCGGCCCGGGCCGGGGTGCTCCGCCACCACCTGCGCGACCGCCCGACCGGCGAGCTCGACCTCGACAAGGTGGTGCGGGCGACCGAGCACTTCTCCGGGGCCGACCTCGCCCACGTGGTCGACACCGCCGCGGAGCGGGCGATGGCCGCGTCCGTGCGGGACGGCCGGATCCGGCCGCTGAGCACCCGGGACCTGCTGCGGGCGGCCAAGGAGACCGGCCCGAGCACCGGGCCGTGGTTCGCGACCGCCCGCAACGTGGCGCTGTTCGGCAACGTCGACGGCAGCTACGACGAGCTGGCCGCCTACCTGAAGCGGAACCGGAAGCTGTGACCACCGCGTCCCCGGACCAGGTCGCGTCGAGCGCGGCGCACCTGGCCGACACCGGCCGCCGATCCGACGCCGAACGGCACCTGCGGGCCGCGCTGGCCGAGCACCCGCAGCATGTGACGCTGCTGCGGGTGCTGTCCGCCGTGCTGCTGCGTGACGCCACCGACGACGACCGGGTCGAGGGCCTGGCCGCGGCCGAGCAGGTGTGCGCGCTGGAACCCGGGCGGGAGGACGGGCACCGGCTGCGGTCCCTGCACCTGTCCGGGCTGGGCCGGCACGCCGAGGCCGTGGAGGCCGGCTTCCGGTCGGTGACGCTCGCCCCGGACGACGCCGGCGCCGCCACCGGCTACGCCCGCGTGCTGCAACGGTCCGGCCGGCTCCACGACGCGCTCCAGGTCGCGCACCGGGTCGTCGCGCTGGCACCGCAGCAGGCGGCCTCGCACGCGCTGCTGGCCGACGTGGCGAGCGACCTGGGCCGGCGCCGGCTCGCCCGGGACGCCTACGCCGAGACGCTGCGCCTCGATCCCGGGCACGCCGCGGCCCGGCACGACCTCGCCGTCCTCGACTCCCACGAGCGGCACCCGGCGCGGGCGCTGCGCGGGCTGATCGACGCCGGCCGGCTGGCCCCGGACGAGCCGCTCGTCCTGCAGAACGTGGCCGCCGTGCTGTGGCAGCTGGCGTGGCGGCTGCGGATCCTGCTGCTCCTCGGGGTGTTCGTCGTGATCGGGGTGTGGTCCGGGACCGGTGCGGCGGCGGTGCCGACCCGGATCGCCGCGGCCGGGGTGCTGGTCGCGGCGGCCGCGCTGATGCGGTGGGAGACCCGGACCGTGCCGGCCGGCAGCGGAGCGGTGCTGCGGGCCGCGGTGCGCGGCGACGGGCCGCTCGCCGTCACCACGGCCGGGCTCGGCATCGCGCTGCTGCTCTACCTGGCGGTCGCCGTCACCGGGGTGGGGTTCCTCGCGGCCGGGGTGTGGGCGGTGCTCCTGCTGCTGGCCGTGATCGCCGTCGTCGTGGGCCTGGTCCGGACCCGGCGGCGGCGTTAGGCCTGGTGCGGGCGGCGGCGCAGCGCCCGGGAAGCGCCCGCCCCCAGGTGCGTCGTGCTCGGGAACCGGCGCCGGGCCGGCCGCGGCGCCCGCTGCGGCGTCCCCTTCGCCCCGAAGAAGTCGCCGCCCTTGCGGGCCGGGTCGTCGGTGCCCCAGGCCCGCCGCTGCGTCACCCGCTCCATCCGCGGGATGTGCTTGCGGCAGTGGATGTAGGCTTCCTCGACCTCGACGACCACCCAGCGCTCCGCGCGCCGCCCGGCCGCCCGGTCCCGGGCGTGACCGGGGAAGGCGGCACGGAAGGCGTCGTCGTCCATGATCCGGGCCCGGCCGTTGACGTGCAGCCCGATCAGCGACTCGGTGAAGTCGACCATGAGCAGGCCGATGTGCGGGTTCTCGACGAGGTTGCCGAGGCTGGCGTAGACGCCGTTGCCGCGGTACTCGGGGTAGGCCAGCGTGTGCTCGTCGATGACCTCGACGAACCCGGGCGGCCCGGCGCGCAGCGAGCTGTCGCACTCGCCGTGGCCGTCCGCGGTGGCGATGAACGCCATCTCCATCCGGCCGATGAACTCGACCATCCGGGGGAGCAGGCGGTCACGCAGCTGGTCGCCGTAGAAGCGGTCCGCGCGGTCCGTGCTGCCGACCTGGTCCTGGAAGACGTGTTCGCCCGCGGAACCCGGCCGGATCACGTCCGGGGGTGCGTCGCCGTGCGAAGGGGTGTCCGGATCGGTGACGGGACGCTCCCGGCCAGGAAGCACCGGGACGGGGGTTCGCAGCGGCACGACCACCACCGTGCCATCCGCGGAGCGCAGGACCAAACCGACCGCCCGAATGCCACACACCGCCCCGCCATGTCGGGCATGTCACGGCCGGGCGCTATCCTCAGTGCGGCGCCACCCACGCCATCACGAGTGACCTCCGGCCCCGAACGGATGATTCCTGACCATGCGTACCCGCTGGCTGTCGTCGAGTGCGCCGGCCGTCGTACGCCGTTCGAGCAAACGGAGTCTCTCGCGTACCCTAACCGGCGGTGAGCAGGCGTTGATGGCCGGTGTCACCACGGCACGGAGCACGACCGAGGAGAGTGTCCGCCAGGCATGACTGCTGACCAGCTGATCGCCGGCGACGTCGCCCCGCCGCGACGCCCCGCCTCGGAGGCGGACCGGACCGTCGAGCTCATCCGGACCAGCTTCGCGCACGTCGAGCCGCAGATCGAGGACGTCGGCAAGCACTTCTACGCCACGCTGTTCACCCGGGCCCCGGACACCCGCGACCTGTTCCCGGTGAACATGGAGGTGCAGCGCAGCCGCCTGCTGCGCGCCCTCGTGCACGTCGTCCAGATGATCGACCAGCCGGACGACCTCGTCCCGTTCCTCCAGCAGCTCGGGCGCGACCACCGCAAGTTCGGCGTGCTCTCCCAGCACTACGACGCCGTCGGGTACGCACTGATCTCCTCGATCGCCGCCTACTCCGGCGCGAACTGGACCCCGGAGGTCGACCGGGCCTGGAACAGCGCCTACGGGATCGTCGCCGACGCGATGCAGCAGGCCGCGGCCGCCGAGCGGGGCCCGGCGTCCTGGCTCGGGCGGGTCGTCGACCACCGCCGGATCGGCTGGGACCTGGCCGTCGTCACCGTCGCGGCCGACCAGCCGGTCCCCTACCAGGCCGGCCAGTACGTCTCGGTGGAGACCCCGCACCGCCCGCGGCTGTGGCGCTACCTCTCCCCGGCGAACGCGCCGCGCCCCGACGGCACGATCGAGTTCCACGTCCGCGCGGTCGACAACGGCTGGGTCAGCCGGGCGATCGTCGCCCACAGCCGGGTCGGCGAGACCTGGCGCATCGGCCCGCCGATGGGGCGGATGGCCGTCCCGCAGGACACCGACCGCGAGCTGCTGATGGTGGCGGGCGGTACCGGCGTCGCCCCGATGAAGGCCCTGCTCGACGAGGTGCGCCAGCGGCGGCGCCCGCCGCGCACGCAGGTATTCGTCGGCGGCCGCACCTGGGACGATCTCTACGACTTCACCGCGCTGCGGAAGCTGTCGTTCAGCTACCCGTGGCTGGACGTGATCCCGGTCGTGGAGCACGAGGACGAGCCCTCCGGGGCCGAGACCGGCACCCTGGCCGACGTCGTGACCCGCTTCGGCGCGTGGAACGACCACGACGTGCTGGTCTGCGGCTCGCCGGCGATGATCCGCTCGACGGTGTCCCGGATGCTGGTGGCGGGCACGCCGCTGGACCGGATCACCTACGACCCGTTCACGATGGACTGAGCCGGCCGCTCACCCCCGGCGCACACTTATGGAGCTTTAGTCCTGTGGCACGGGACTAAAGCTCCATGAGTGGGAAGGGGTAGGGGATCAGAAGGCGTCGACGGTCCGGACCGACAGCACGTGCAGGGTGCGGGAGCCGCGGAAGGCGTCCCGGCCGTGCAGGAACCGGTAGTTGTCGAGGACCAGCAGGTCACCGGCCTCCATCCGGAACCGTGGGGCCGCCTCGAACGCCGTCGCGAGCAGGTCGGCGTACTCCTCGATCCGCGCCAGGTGCTCGTCCCACTCCGGGACCCGCGGGACCGGCAGGGCGTAGTCGCTGGCCCGGACGGCCCGCCGTCCGCCGCGGGTGAACTCGACCATCCGGCGCAGCAGCGGGGTGTCGGGCACCCCGCGCGGCGGGTTCACCCGGCTGCCGAAGAAGTCGACGTCGGCCTCGCGCAGGAACGCGTGCAGCCCGCGGTGGTCGCCCGCCAGCCGGTCGACGAGCGCGTAGCCGTCGACGAGCACCGAGTCCCCGCCGGACGGCGCCGGCTCCGAGCAGTGCATGAGCAGGTAGTCCTCGTCGGGGTCGCGCAGCCGCACGGTGTGCCCGTGGACGTCGCCCTGCAGGTACGCGCCGTCGTTGTGCAGGCCGAGCACCGGCGAGTCGGTGCCGCCCTGTGGCCGGATCCCGAACAGCTCGCGCAGCCGCCCGCCCAGCAGCCGGGCGGCCGCGACGACCAGCACCTCCGGGTCGGCACCGGCGTCCGGGATCCGGACCACGCCGTCCTCGGCGAGCACCGACCGTGCGTCGTCGAACGCCGCCGCCCGGGGCACCACGCCGGTCTCGTCCACCAGGCCCTTCAGTTCGGGCCGGGCCTCGCCCTGCCGCCGTCCGTCCGCACCGGTCCGTGCCACGTCACGCCCTCCTGCCTCACGTCTGTACTCGCACAATACTGGCAGGAACTACCGTCTCTCAGAACTCTCCGGACGGGCCGGTCGTCCGGCGCCGCTCGAGCTCGCGGCCGAGCCCGTTCACCAGCAGGGCCGTCCCCACGACGGCGAGAGCGGGCAGCACGACGAGCTGCGGGGCGTTGAACAGGTACTGGCGCCCCTCGGCGAGCATCGCGCCCCACTCCGGCGTCGGCGGCTGCGGTCCGAGCCCGAGGAACGACAGCCCGGCCACGGTGAGCAGGACGTTCGCGAACCGCAGGCACAGGTGTGCCAGCAGCGGCCGGGTGAGGTTGGGCAGCACGTGCCGGAACGCGATGCGCCCCGGCCCGGCGCCGAGCGCGACCACCCCTTCGACGTAGTCCCGGGACCGCTCCCGCACGACGAGCTGGTAGGTGAGCCGGGCGAACGGGGTCCAGCCCGTGACGACGATCGCCACCAGCAGCGACCACAGTCCGGGTGCGCCGCCCGCCGCCGCGACGACGACGAGACCGACCAGGACCGCAGGGATCGCGACGAGGACGTCGATCACCCGCTGGAACAGCTGGCCCACGACCCGGCCGGCCCAGCCGGCGACCACGCCGAGGACGGTGCCGGTCACCGCGCAGATCGCCAGGACGACGAGCGTGAAGCCGACCGAGATCCGGGCCCCGCCGGCGAGCCGGGCGAGCACGTCCCGGCCGAGCTGGTCGGTGCCGAGCGGATGCTCGAGCGAGGGTCCGGCGAAGCGGTGCGCCAGGTCGTTCGAGGTCGGGTCGAGCGGCAGCACCGCACACCCGACCAGCACGACGAGGAGCGCGACCGCGCCGACCTGCAGGGGGCGGCGCAGCCGGGCCGCCCGCCCCGCGGCGAGCGGGCGGCGCTCCGCCACGACCCCGGCGCTCACCGGGCCACGCTCCGGCCGGCGGAGGGCGAGCCTCCCGGCGCTCACCGGGCCTCTCCCCGGGCGACCGGGTCCAGGGCGAGCGCGACCAGCTCGGCGAGGATGCCGGCGAGCGCGGCCACCACGATGACCGCGAGCAGCCCGGCCTGGATCACCGGGAGGTCCTGACCGAGGACGGCGTCGTAGAGCAGCCGGCCGAGACCGGGCACGGCGAAGAGCACCTCGACGACGACCGATCCGCCGAGCAGCCCGCCGAGGAACAGCCCGGACATCGCCGTCACCGACGTCAGGGCGAGCCGGCCGCCGTGCCGCCACAGCACGGCCCGCCCGGACAGCCCCTTCGCCCGGGCGACGGTCACGTGGGACCGGCCGAGGGCGTCGATCGTCTCGGCCCGCACCAGCTGGGCGGCGAGGGCGGCCGGGAAGGCCGCGAGCGTGACCACCGGCAGCACCGCCTGCGCGGGCGTGCCCCAGCCGGTCGCGGGCAGCAGCGGCAGGGTGACCGCGAACGTCAGCACCAGCACCGTCCCCAGCACGAACTCGGGCACCGCGACGCCCAGCACGGCGCCGGTGCTCAACGCCCGGTCGAACGTGCCGCCGGGCCGCCGCGCGGCGCGCACGCCGGCCGGCACGCCGACCACCCCGGCGACGACGAGCGAGGCCACGGTGAGCACGAGCGAGACGCCCAGCGCCGGCCACAGCAGCCCGGCGACCGGGGTCCGGCTGGCGTAGGAGATGCCCAGGTCACCGGCCAGAACGGCGCCCGCCCACGCGGTGAACTGGTCCCACCAGCTGCCGTCGAGGCCGTACCGCGCGCGCAGGGCGGCGAGCACCACCGGGTCCGGGTCGGCCTCGCCGGTCCGGCTGCGCAGCACCGCCAGCGCGGTGTCCTGACCGGAGAAGCGGGGCAGCAGGAACACCAGCACCGCCCCGGCCGCGACGACCACCGGCAGGGCCAGCAGCCGCCGGAGCAGCACGGCGGTCACCCGGTCTTCGCCAGCCCGGGGACGACGAGCGTCTTCGCCAGCGGATCGACGGTGTAGCCCGCCACCTGGCTGCCGACCCCGCCGGCGCGGGTGTGCACCAGGGGAACCCCGACGACGTCGGCGTTCAGCTTCGCGGCCGCCCGGGTGAAGACCTCCTGGCGGGCCGCGGGGTCGGTCCGGGCGGTCAGCGGCGCGAGCAGCGCGTCGAACTCCGGCGAGCAGTACCGGTTGATGTTGTACGAGCCCCGGCAGGTGTAGTCGGTCCTCAGCGTGGCGCCGGCGTCCGGGACGTCGAGCAGGTAGCTGCGGGACGCCAGGTACATGTCGTACCTGCCGGCCAGCAGGTCGGCCTCGCGGGCGTCGTAGTCGCCGACCCGGATGGTCGCCTCGATGCCGGCGGCCCGCAGCATCTCCTGGACGGCGGTCGCCAGCGTCGGCAGCTCGGGCCGGTTGGCGTAGGTGCCCAGCTCGACACGCAGCGGGCGGGACGGGCCGAACCCGGCCTCCGCGAGCAGCCGTCGGGCCCGGGCGGGGTCGGCGGGCGGCGGGGGTTCCTGGGAGCCCCAGCTCACGGCCGGGCCGAACAGCTCGGACGCCGGCACCGCGGACCCGGCGAGTGCCTGCTCGCCGAGGGCGGCCCGGTCGACGGCGGCGGCGACCGCCTGCCGGACCCGGATGTCGGAGAACGGGGCCCGGGACTGGTTGAGCAGCAGCGACGCGGTCCGCGGCGCGGCAACCGACTCGTTGACGTAGCCGTCGCCGGTGAACTCCAGGGCGGTCGCCTCGGGGAGCTCCTGGGCGATGTCGGCGTCCCCGGCGCGCAGGGCGAGCGCGCGGGCCGCCGGGTCGGGCACGAAGTTCGCCGTGACGCCGGCGAGCTGCGGCCGCTCCCCCCAGTAGGTCTCGTTGCGCTGCAGCTCGACCGACTGGGTCCCGTCGAGCCGGGTGATCGTCATCGGTCCGGTGCCGGTGCCCTGCACCGCCGGCGGGTCCGACGCGTACGCCGACGGCGCGAGGATCGCGGTGTTCGCGCTGCTCAGGCGCAGCGGCAGGATCGGGTCGGGCGCGGTCGTGGTGACCCGGACGGCGGTCGCGCCGTCCGGGGCCGCGGTGAGCCCGATGCCCCGGACCGCGCGCGGTGGGGCCTCGACGCCGGCCAGCCGGTTGAGCGCCGTCGCGACGGCGTGGCCGGTGAGCGGCTCGCCGTTCTGGAAGGTGACGCCCGGCCGGAGCGCGAACCGCCAGGTCCGCGGGTCGGTCCGTGCCCACTCGGTGGCCAGCGCGGGACGCGGCCGCCCGTCCGCGCCGGAGGCGACGAGCGGCTCGGTGACGCCCAGCTGCGACAGCACGAACGCGTCGTCGGTGTCGATCGCGTAGCCGGCGCCGGGCCCGAACGCCATGGCGATGGTCAGCCGTCCGTCGGGGACGATCCGGCCGGTGCCCTCACCGGAGCCGCCGCAGGCGGCGAGCAGCACGGTGCTCACGGCGAGGGCGGCGGCGATCCGGAGCCGGGAACGGCGGCGCGGTGGGACGGCGGCGGGCATCAACAGGGCACTCCTCTCCGGCACCGGCGGAGGATCCCGCGGGCACCCGGAAGATCCTCTGAAAGAGTGAGCAACCGGTCAAGGAACAAGCCGAGTGCGCATATGTGCTTACTGCCATAAAGTCGCGACTGCAACTCAAACCTGGTAGTACGGCCAGGTGCATCGCAGTCTCCGCCACCGGCCCACCGGACCCGACGCCGCCCGGTGGGCCCGGTTCACCGCGTTGCCGCCGGTCATGAAGCTGCTGATCTCGACGCAGCTGGCGTTCAACGTGGGCTTCTACATGGTGCTGCCGTACCTGGCGACGCACCTCGCGGAGGACCTCGGGCTGGCGGCGGCCGCCGTCGGGCTGGTGCTGGGGCTGCGGACGTTCAGCCAGCAGGGCATGTTCGTCGTCGGCGGCGCCCTCACCGACCGGTTCGGTGCGAAACCCGTCGTGCTGGCCGGCTGCGCCCTCCGCGTGATCGGGTTCATCCTGCTGGGCGCGGCCGGCACGCTGCCCGCGGTGATCGGCGGGGCTCTGCTCACCGGGTTCGCCGCGGCGCTGTTCTCGCCGGCCGTCGAGTCGTCGCTGGCCCGCGAGGCGGGCGTGCGGGAGCGGGCCGGGGAGGGCCCGGCCCGCACCGAGGTCTTCGCGTTGTTCGCCGTCGCCGGCCAGGTCGGCACGGTGACCGGCCCGCTGGTCGGGACGGCGCTGCTGCTCGTCGACTTCCGTACCGCCTGCCTGGTCGCGGCCCTCGGGTTCGTGCTGATCGGGCTGGCCCACTGGCGGTGGCTGCCGTGGCGGGCGGCCGAGCAGGCGGGCCGGCCGATCCTGGCCGGCTGGGGCGAGGTGCTGGGCAACCGCCGGTTCATGGTCTTCGCGGCGGGCTACTCCGGCTGGCTGCTCTCCTACAACCAGCTCTACCTGGCGCTGCCCGCCGAGCTGGAACGCGTCGACCGGACCGCGGCGCTCGGGTTCCTGTTCGTGCTGATGTCGGTGCTGGTCATCACGCTGCAGCTACGGGTGACGGGCTGGTCGCGACGGATCGGTGCCGGGCGTTCGGTGGTGCTGGGGTTCTGCCTGATGGCGGCGTCGTTCGGGGTCGTCGCGGTCGCCCGGCTGCTGCCCGCCCTGCCGGGGTGGTGGGCGCCGGCCCCGGCCGTGGCGATGGTCGTGCTGCTGACCTTCGGCGAGATGCTCGCGGTGCCGGTCGCGCAGGACCTGGTGCCGCGGCTGGCCGGCGAGCGACGGCTGGGCGCGCACTTCGGGGTGCTCGCCTCGTTCGGCGGTCTGATGGTGCTCGTCGGGTCGACCGGTGCCGGCGCGCTGCTCGATCCGGCGTTCCCGCCCGCGGTGCCGTTCGTGGTGCTGGCCGCGGTCCCGCTGGCCGGCGCGGCCGTGCTGGGGTTGCTGGCCCGCCGGGGCGGTATGGCCCCGGTTCCCGCGTGACGCCGGGGTCGGTCCGGGACCCGCTACTGCGGGTTCGGCCGCCACCGGACGACGGCCTGGCGGCGGTCAACCGGGACCAGGTCCCGGCGGTAGGAGCGATGCACGGCGGCAGCCGCCTGGGCCGCCGCCGCACGCACCGCCTCGAGCTCGGCGGTCGTCTCCTCCAGCCGTGCCCGTAGCTCGTCGACCAGCTGCTCGAGCTCGATGATCCGCTTGACCCCGGCGAGGTTGACGCCCTCCTCCTGGGAGAGCCGCTGCACCTCGCGGAGCAGCGCGATGTCCCGCTGCGAGTAGCGGCGGCCGCCACCGGCGGCGCGACCCGGGCTCACCAGCCCGAGCCGGTCGTAGCTGCGCAGCGTCTGGGCGTGCAGACCGGAGAGCTGCGCGGCCACCGAGATCACGAACACCGGACTGTCGTGCCCGACGTCGGCGTTCCCGTCCGAAGGTCGTCCGGCCACCGCACTCACCTCCTGGCGTTCCCGAGCAGGTCGGCCCGCGGGTCGAACGACTTCGTCGCCTCGGCGTACGCCTGCAGCGCTTCCGTCGCCGCCTGGTCCAGCTTCTGCGGCACCGCCACCTCGACGGTGACCAGCAGGTTGCCCTTCTTCCCGTTCCTCCGTTCGACCCCGCGCCCGGCGACCCGGAACGTGCGCCCGCTTGCGGTCCCGGGCGGGATCTTCAACGAGACGGTGCCGTCGAGCGTGGGCACGGTCAGGGTCGCACCGAGGGCGAGCTCGGTGAAGGTCACCGGAACGGTGACGGTGATGTCGTCGGGGTTCTTCGCCGACCGCCCGAAGACCTTGTGCGGTGTGACGCTCACCGTGACGTACAGGTCACCGGCGGGCGCGCCGCCCCGGCCCGGCTCGCCCTGCCCGGGGAGCCGGATCTTCTGGCCGTCGTCGACGCCGGCCGGCACCCGCACCGACAGCGAGCGGGTCCGGGTGGCCACGCCGTCGCCGTGGCACTCGGGGCACGGGTCGTCGATGATCCGGCCGGTCCCGCGGCAGTCGCGGCACGGCTCGGAGAACGCGAACGCGCCCTGGCTGCGGGTCACCAGGCCGGCACCGTTGCAGGTGGGACAGGTCCGCGGCGTGCTGCCGGGCCGGGACCCGGTGCCGCCGCAGCGCTCGCAGCGTCCGGGCGACGACAGCGTGATCGGCAGGGTGGCGCCCTTGACCGCGTCGGCGAAGGAGATGGTCAGGCTGCTCTCGACGTCCTGGCCGCGCCGCGCCCCGGTGGGGCCGTAGCCGCCGCCGGCACCGCCGCTGTTGCGGGCCGCCCGGCCGAAGATGTCGCCGAGGATGTCGCTGAAGTCGCCGGCCCCGCCGCCGGAGCGTCCGGCCTGGCCGAACAGGTCGTTGATGTCGAAGCCGCCGGGCCCGCCTGCGCCACCGGCCCCGCCGGGGAAGCCGCCGCCGGTGCCGAACCCGCCGAAGCCGCCGCCGCCCGCGAACATCGCGCGGGTCTCGTCGTACTCCTTGCGCTTCTTCTCGTCACCGAGCACGCCGTAGGCCTCGGAGACCGCCTTGAACCGCAGCTCGGATTTCTCGTCGCCCGGGTTCGCGTCCGGGTGCAGCTCGCGGGCGAGCTTGCGGTACGCCTTCTTGATCTCGTCCTGGGACGCCGTCGAGGAGACGCCCAGCTCGCGGTAGTAGTCCTTCTCGATCCAGTCGCGCTGGGTCATTCCGCCTCCTTCCCGTTCACGCCAGCGGTACGGCGGGAGTGCACCCGCACCCCGCCGTACCGCACGGCCACGTCCCTGTACGCCCCGGTCAGGCCGGGTTGCCGGGCTCGCCCGGGGTGGGTTCGCCCGTCTCCTCCGCCGCCGGGGCCTCGGCCTCGGGGCGGTCCTGCACGGTCACCATCGCCGGCCGGAGGACCCGGTCGGCGATCCGGTACCCGCGGCGCAGCACCGTGGTCAGCACGGTGACCGTCGGGCCGGGGCCGTCGGCCGGTTCGTGCTGGACGGCCTCGTGCAGCTGCGGGTCGAACCGCTCGCCCTCGACCCCGAACGGCTCCAGGCCGAGCTTGGTGAGCACGCCGACGACCTTGTCGGCCGCCGCCTTGAACCCACCGGTGAGGTCACCGTGCTGCTCGGCGCGCTCGAAGTCGTCGAGCACGGTCAGCAGGTCGCCGACGAACGAGACCTTCGCCGCGAGCTTGGCCTCCTCGCGGTCCCGGTCCGCCCGGCGCCGGTAGTTCGCGTACTCGGCGGTGACGCGCTGCAGGTCCGCGGTGCGCTCGGCGACCTCGGCGGTGAGCTTCTCGACCTCCGGGTCGACCCCGTCGGCCGGACCCGCGACCGGGTCGGTGTCAGTCCCGGCCGGGGCCGCCTGCTCGGCGGCCCCGTTCCCGGTGGCGTCCCCGCCCGCGGTGCGGACCTCGCCGGTCTCCGGGTCCACCTTGCGGCGGTCCCGGAAGGTCACCGGCTCCTCCTGCTGCTTCTCGTCTGCCATGTCGACCGTCCCGTCTCCTGGATGGCCGTCGGCCGTCACTTGCTGCCCTTGTCCTTGTCGTCGTCCACGATCTCGGCGTCGACCACGTCGTCCTGCTGCTGGTCACCGGAGGCGGCACCGGACGCGCCGGACGCACCGGCACCCGCAGCGTCCTCGGCACCCGGCTGCGAGTACAGGGCCGACCCCATCTTCTGGGACTCGGTGGCGAGCTTCTCCATCGCGGACTTGATGGCCTCGGTGTCGGTGCCCTTGAGCGCCTCCTGGGTCTCGCCCAGTGCGGCGTTCACCGAGTCCTTGACGTCGGACGGGAGCTTCTCGTCGTTCTCCTTGACGAACTTCTCCGTCTGGTAGACGAGGGTCTCCGCCTGGTTGCGGGTCTCGGCCTCCTCGCGGCGCTTGCGGTCCTCGTCCGCGTGCGCCTCGGCCTCCTTGACCATGCGGTCGATGTCGTCCTTGGACAGCGCCGAGCCACCGGTGATCGTCATCTCCTGGCTCTTGCCGGTGCCCATGTCCTTGGCGGACACGTTGACGATGCCGTTGGCGTCGATGTCGAAGGACACCTCGATCTGCGGGACGCCGCGGGGGGCCGGCGGGAGGCCGGTCAGCTCGAACATGCCGAGCTTCTTGTTGTACGCGGCGATCTCCCGCTCGCCCTGGAAGACCTGGATCTGCACCGACGGCTGGTTGTCGTCCGCGGTGGAGAAGATCTCCGAGCGCTTGGTCGGGATCGTGGTGTTCTTCTCGATCAGCTTGGTCATGACGCCGCCCTTGGTCTCGATGCCGAGGGACAGCGGGGTGACGTCCAGCAGGAGGACGTCCTTGACCTCGCCGCGCAGCACACCGGCCTGCAGGGCGGCGCCGGCGGCGACGACCTCGTCCGGGTTGACGCCCTTGTTGGGCTCCTTGCCGCCGGTCAGCTCCTTGACCAGCTCGGTGACGGCGGGCATCCGGGTGGAACCGCCGACGAGCACGACGTGGTCGATCTGGTTGACCGAGATGCCGGCGTCCTTGATGACCTGGTGGAACGGCTGGCGGGTGCGCTCCAGGAGGTCAGAGGTGATCTTCTGGAACTCCGCGCGGGTCAGCGTCTCGTCGAGGAAGAGCGGGTTCTTCTCGGCGTCGACCGTGATGTAGGGCAGGTTGATGCTGGTCGAGGACGAGCTGGACAGCTCGATCTTCGCCTTCTCGGCGGCCTCGCGGAGCCGCTGCATCGCCATCTTGTCCTTGGTCAGGTCGATGCCCTGGGACGACTTGAACTTGTCGACCAGCCAGGTGACGATCCGCTCGTCCCAGTCGTCACCACCGAGGTGGTTGTCGCCGTTGGTCGCCTTGACCTCGACGACACCCTCGGCGATCTCCAGCAGCGAGACGTCGAACGTGCCACCACCGAGGTCGAAGACCAGGATGGTCTGCTCCTTCTCACCCTTGTCCAGGCCGTAGGCCAGCGCGGCCGCGGTCGGCTCGTTGACGATACGGAGCACGTTCAGGCCGGCGATCTGGCCGGCCTCCTTGGTCGCCTGCCGCTGGGCGTCCTCGAAGTACGCGGGGACGGTGATGACGGCGTCGGTGACCTCGTCGCCCAGGTAGGCCTCGGCGTCGCGCTTCAGCTTCTGCAGCACGCGGGCGCTGATCTCCTGCGCCGCGTAGGTCTTGCCGTCGATCTCCGGGGTCTTCCAGTCGGAGCCGATGTGGCGCTTGACCGAGCGGAAGGTGCGGTCGGCGTTCGTGACGGCCTGGTTCTTCGCCGACTGGCCGGTGAGAACCTCGCCGTTACGTGCGAACGCGACCACGGAGGGCGTGGTGCGGGACCCCTCCGAGTTCGCGATCACCGTCGGCTCGCCACCCTCGAGGACGGCGACGACGGAGTTGGTGGTCCCGAGGTCGATACCGACCGTACGAGCCATGGTGACTGCCTCCGTTGAGCGTTGGGTACGTATGTGAGTGCGTCCGGCGCAAGTTGTATCAGGCCGGGGAGCGCGGCGCGCGCCGCCCTTGAGTGTGGCTTGCTCAACTTGCCTTCACCGGGGACAACGGGCACCCCGCCAGAGTTGTTCCCACCCGGCTCAACTTTTTCCCGGCGCCTCGGCAGACCATCGATGACCAGCACGTCGGCGGCGCCTCCCGGTCCCGTGATCGCCGCCGGAGCGGGCCGCGGACGGCTAGCCTGTGACGTGTGGCACGACCGGTCCGGCGCGGGACGTCCGTGCTGCTCGCGCTGGTCGTCGGCGGGGCCGCGCTCGCGGGGTGTGGGGGTGGCGAGCCGGCGAGCCCGTTCCCGCCGCGGCCCACGACCGTCGACGTCGACCGCCTCGACCCGTGCGCGGTCGTCACCGAGTCGCAACGCCGCACGCTCGGCCTCTCGCACGGGCGACCGCCGACGATCACACTCACCCCGACCGGCTCACGCGGATGCGGCTGGAGCGACTTTGCCGGTGGTTACAACTACACCGTGCAGACACTCCCTACGGGCGCGATCGAGTCCGCCGGGGCCGACCAGACCCGGCTCACCCAGGTGTCGGGCTTCGGGGCCGTCGAGGCGACGAGCTTCGGGCCGTCCGCCTCGATACGGGCCGCGGGCCTATCGGCCCCGCCAGTCACCACGGGTCAGGGTCGTCAGCGGCAGGCCCAGGTGACCGAGCTTGTCAGGGTTGACCATCCCGTGCACCGCCTGCACCGAGGCGTCCTCGGCAAGCACTAGTGACCACACGCCGATGAGGTGGCCCTCCGGGTCGATCAGCAACGCGGCCGGCTCGGCCCCCACACCGGTCAGCTCGACCCGGATGCCGGCGCCGGCCATCCGCGACATCAGGTTGCCGACCAGCATCGACACCGGACCGCGACCGTGGACCGGGCGGCTGACCCCGCGCCCGCTCCGACCACCGTCCCCGACGAATCGGGCATCCTCTGCCAGCAGGGTCGTCAGCACCTCCAGGTCACCGTGCTGGGCCGCCCGGAAGAAGGCGTCCGCCAGGCGCCGCCGCTCTGCAAGGTCTGAAGCCCGTCGTGGCCGGCCGACGCGAACGGCGCGCCTCGCCCGCACCGCGAGCTGGCGACAGGCCGCCGGGGACTTGCCGATCGTCGCGGCGATCTCGTCGAACTCGTAGGCGAAGACGTCCCGCATCAACAGCACCGCTCGCTGCTCAGGGGTCAACTGGTCCAGCAGGAGCAGGAACGCGGTGGAGAGCGAATCCGACCAGGCCGCGGCATCTGCCAGATCGGTCAGCCCTTCCACTGCGGGCTCGGGCAACCACGGGCCGACATACTGTTCCCGGCGCACCCGGGCGGAGCGGAGATGGTCGATCGCCAGCCGCGTGGTCACCGTCGTGAGGTAGGCGCGCTCCGAATCCACCTGCTCACCGCGAGCCAATGCGCGCTCGAGACGGATGAACGCCTCCTGCACGACGTCCTCGGCGTCCACGAAGCTGCCGAGCATGCGATAGCTCAGCGCCAGCAACGCCGTTCGGTGCTGCTGATACGCGCGTTCGAGTCGGTCGTCGGCCATGCCCATCACAGCGATTCTGACGGTGCAGCCCCGCTTCCCGTGACGGGCGCCGTCACAGCCGGCGACGCCATCTCGTCAGGGACATCGTCACGACCCCGACGAACGGAGCGTATCGACGTGTCCACTGCGCTGTGGATCGCCAGCGGAATCCTCGCGGTGATCTTCATCGGTTCGGGCCTTGCCAAGTCCACCATGTCCCGAGACCGCCTGCTCGCCACCGGCCAGAGCGGCATCGCGCCGTTCCCCATGCCGGTGGTCCGGCTGACCGCACTGTGCGAGATCGCCGCGGGGATCGGGCTGTTCGCTCCGTGGCTCACGGGAGTCGCCCCGGCCCTCACACCGGCCGCCGCTGTCGGCCTGTGCGTGGTGATGGCCGGCGCCGCGATCTCGCATGCCTCACTGGGTGAGCCCAAGCAGGTGGCCGTGAACCTGGGCCTGCTCGGCGTGGCCGCGTTCGTCGCGGCCGGTCGGCTCGCACAGTTGTACTGAGCCGGGGAGACCACGGATGCCCACCACGTACCTGGCCGTCATGCTCGTCGCCATCCTGGCCAACGGATTCTCCGGTATCGGAGCGCTGCTCCACATCAAGGCCGCCCTCCGACCCATGGACCGTGCCGGTGTACCCCGCAGCTGGATGACCTTCCCGATCGGCACGCTCAAGACGGCCGGAGCCGCGGGTCTCCTGCTCGGTCTGGCCGGAGTACCGCACGTCGGCCTCGCCGCCGCAGTTGGACTCACGCTCTTCTTCGTCTGCGCCGTCCACACCCACATACTGGCCGGCGACTACGCACCCCAGTTCTGGCTGGCTCTCGCCTTCCTGGCCACCGCGGTCGCCGCGGTCACGGTGAACGTCGGCCCGTACCTCGGGCCATGAGGGTGAACGCCGCCAGGGCGATCCCGATGATCAAGAGTCCGGCGACGTCGCCGACGAGGTGGACCCACTCCTGGGGATCCACGGCGACGTGCCCGGCCATGACCGCAGCGTGCGCCAGGCTCGACCAGACGGTGAACCAGATCAGAGACAGGTGCCGGTACGGGTCGCGCGCCGCCCGGAGCAGGAAGAGGCCCAGTACCACGCAGATCGCGGCGATCATGTGCTCGTACTCGCTCTGATGCGGTTGCCAGCGGAATCCCGCGGGCCAGAGCTTGGTCATCGGGTAGACGGCGACGAAACCGACCCCTGCCACGACCACGGTCGCGCGGAGGAGGCGCTCCCGACTCACGACGTCGGCCTATCGCTGGCGATCCAGGGCATCTGACGTTCTCCCCCTCAGCGGTCGGGGCCGCGCTCCTGCGGGTGTCAAGTCCTTGCGCCGCACACGGTACCCCCCTACGGTATCGACACATACCCCCTACTAGTACGGAGTATGACCATGGGTACGACAACAACCCGCTCCAGCACTCGCTGGTGGGCACTCGCCCTGATCGCAACCGCCCAGTTCATGGTCATCATGGACACTTCGATCATCGGCGTCGCGCTGCCGCAGATGCAGGCCGACCTGGGGTTCACCCAGAGCAACCTGTCCTGGGTGTTCAACGCCTACGTCGTCGCCTTCGGGGGCCTGCTCCTGCTCGGCGGCCGGCTCTCCGACCTCTTCGGAGCCCGGCGGCTGTTCGGCGCCGGATGGCTCATCCTGCTCGGCGGCTCGCTCGTCGCAGGCCTGGCCGGCAACGTCGCCGTCGAGCTGATCGGTCGGACCGTCCAGGGTGCCGGCGCCGCACTCGTCGCACCCTCGGCACTGACGTTGCTGATGATGCTGTTCGGATCCGATCCGAAGGAACTCACGAAGGCGCTGGCGCTCTACGGTGCCGCAGCCCCTGCCGGTGGCACCGCCGGGGTGTTCCTCGGTGGCGTGATCACCGAGTACATCTCGTGGCCGTGGGTGTTCTACATCAACGTCCCGATCGCGGTGATCGCCCTGGTCGGAACCGGTGCGCTGATGCCGGCCGGTGCCGTGAGTGGTCGCGGATCGGTCGACCTCGTCGGCGCACTGACGGTCACCCTCGGACTCGCCGCCGTGGTCTACGGGATCGTGCGTGCACCCGAGGTCGGCTGGAGTGCGGGTGAGACCTGGGCCGCCATCGGCATCGCCGCCGCACTGCTCGTGGCCTTCGTGATCTCACAGGCTGCCAGCCGCCAGCCGCTGATGCGCCTGTCGATCTTCCGCACGCCCGACCTCGGCGCCGCCAACCTGGCCCAGGTGTTGCTGGGCGGGGCGTGGATCCCGATGTGGTTCTTCCTCAACCTCTACCTGCAGCAGGTGCTCGGCTACACCGCCTTTCCCTCCGGGGCCGCGCTGCTCCCGATGACCGTCCTGATCATGATCGGCATGATCGCGCTCGCGCCGCGGGTCATCGGCCGGTTCGGGCCGAAACGCCCGATCGTCCTGGGAATGGCGATCCTCGCCCTCGGCATGGGGTGGCTGTCCCTGGCTCGTCCCGACGGGAACTTCTGGGTCGACGTACTTCCGGCCTCCCTCGTGGCCGCACTCGGCATGTCGCTGGCCTTCATTCCCTCCCTCGGTACCGCCATCTCCTCGGCCCGGCCCGAGGAAGGGGGACTGGCCTCCGGCATCGTCAACACCAGCTACCAGGTCGGATCCGCCCTGGGCCTGGCTGCGATGACCGCCGTCGCCGCCGCCTACGGCGCCGACCAGCTCGGGGATCCGACCGCCCTGACCACCGGCTTCTCGGCCGCGTTCGTCGGTGCCGCCGTCGTCGCCCTGGCCGGTGCCCTGCTCGCCGCCGTCACGCTCCGATCGTCGGCGGGCGGCGCCGGTGAGCCGGACCCGGCCGGCACCGGTGGCGCGGATCCGGCATCCGCGTGACCTGATTTCTCCGGATCGGGCCCGGCGGGCACGACCGCCGGGGCCGATCCGCCGTCCGAGCAGGAGGACCGACCATGAACGAGAACGACCGACGCCTGCGAGGAATGGTCGCCACCGCCGCCGGTTCCCCCGCGCTGCGCGGCGTCGTGCGCTGCCTGCTCGGGTGCGCGATCAAGGCTCTCTCCGGTCGCATCCATGCGTCCGGCAGCACGGACGACGCCGTGCACTGCAGACGGTGACCGCCCATCCGAACCAGGACGACCCGTAGATCACCGGGAGTGGAGGTGACCGACCCGCACGGTCGCCCGCGTTCCCGTGATCCGGCCCGGTGCAGGGCCAGGATGACTAGTGCCTCGTCAAGCAACGTTGGTGCGGAAATCGGTGGATCCAGGGGTTCGCCGGCAAGGCGCCGGCCGGGCCCAGTACCGGAGGTACTCGGCTCGGTCGGCAACGCCGCCGGCGGGCGCCTGGGCCGCCGAGTTCCGTGCCGAAACGTTGCTTGACGGGGCACTAGCCTGTGCCCCGTGGCACGACCGGTCCGGCGCGGCACGTCCGCGGTGCTCGCCGCGGTCGTCGGTGGACTTGTCCTCGCCGGGTGCGGGGGTGGAGAGCCGGCCAGCCCGTTCCCGCCGCGTCCGGTGGACATCGACGTCTCGACGCTCGACCCGTGCAGCACGCTGACCCGCGACCAGCAGGATGTGCTAGGAGTCGGTCCGGGCGAGGTCAGAGTCCTCACCCTGCCGAGCGGACCCAGCCGTGCCTGCATGTGGAGCAATGTCGATGACGGATTCAACTACACCGTTCAGGTGATCGACGAGAGCGCGACGGCTGCTGTCGGAGCTCCCGGAACATCCGTCGACACGGTGGGCGGTTTCGGTGCGGTCCGCGTCACCGATTTCGCCGGCTCGGCCCCGTTGTGCGAGTTGTACGTCGATTCGGCAGACGACCGGAGCATCCGAGTCCAGGTACAGGCCACCGCTGACGACCCCGACGGTTCGGCCAAGCCGCTGGAGAAGGTGTGTGCCGTGACCTCCTCGGTCGCGTCCCAGGTCATGGGCAACATCCGGAACGGGGCACGCTAGAATCCGCACGAGTTCGCGTTGGTGAACTTCGCGCACCGATCTGCGACGCGGCCGTTCGGCCGAGACCTACTCTCCGCCGCATGAGCACCTCTGCGCACGACCCACGGGGCAGCGCTTCCGACAGCCTGATAACGCAGATCAATATCGACAACGTCATGCAGGCCTGTCGTATCTTCGACGAGCAGGTCACGTCCATGCAGCGCGCGATCCAGAATTCCGCACTCCTCCGGAACATTCCGGCATGCGGCAAGGATATCGTCTCGGCCGACGCCCAGGCGCTGTTCCAGTCGAAGATCGATCGGATTCTGGCTGTGCACCAGGACCACCTCGAGGAGGTCAGAGAGGCTCGGGACAGGCTGAAGAAGGCCGCCCTGCAGTACGGGTTCACCGAGGACCAGGTCGAGACATCGCTCCGCGCGGGTACACCGGGCTTCCGCGGCCCGCTGGCCGAGAGCTGACGGCCGCTGACATGGCCCTCCCACGTTGCTACGCGTTCGAGGCCTTCGACATGGCGACGAAGTTCGCCTGGGTGAAAGGCCAGCCGGGAATGAGTGCCGCCCAGCAGGTCTCGGACGGGCTGACGTCGCTGACCGACAATCTCGGGGCCGCCCGCGACGCCACCGACGGCGCGTCGAAACGCCTCGGCATCGCCTGGCAGGGCCCGGCCGCGGACGCAGCGCAGACGTCGCTGACCGCGACCGCGGACGGTGTCTCCGACTCCGCGACGATCGCCCGGAACGGCGCGGACCGCATGATCGACCACGGCCACTCGTTCGAGGCGATGCGCCGGCAGATCGAGTACCTGGATCCGGCGGAGTTCTCGTGGCTGCAGCGGGCCGGGGACAACCTCGGCGAGGCGTGGCACTCGGTGTGGGGCAACGGGACCGACCACGTGACGATCGCCGAGCACAACCAGGCCAACGACGAGGTCGCCAACCGCGCGCTGCACCAGTACGCCACCCAGACCTCCGCGACCGACGACCGGTTCACGACCGGGGTGGCACCGCCTCCGGCACCGTCCGGTGGTGCGGGGCACGGCGGCTCCGCCGCTCCGGCGACGGCGGGCGCGAGCTCCGGCGACGGCGCTGCCTCGCACCCCGGCGTCGCGGCACTGCCGGGCGGGGGCGGGCTGCCGGGTCGGACGGGTGTGCCGTCGGCACCCGGCGGTGCCGGTGTGCCGGTGGTTCCGGGCGGGGCCGGTGGGCCGGTGGCCCCCGGCGGCGCCGGCGGCCCGACGACCACGGGCGGAACCGCCCCGGCACCGGGAGTTCCGGGCCCGCCGGCCGGCATCCCGGGCGGCGGGCCGGGCGGACCGTCACCCGACGGCCGGCCCGGCGACCCACGGGGCCCCGGGGGTGCAGGCGACGGTCCGCCCGCAGGCGGCGCGGACCGGCCCGCACCGATGGTGACGGCCCCGCAGGACTCCGGGCCCTCCCCGGCCGGCTCGGCCCCGAGCGGGCCGTACACCCCCGGCCCCGAGCGCGGGCCCGGGGCGGGCGCGGCATCGCCGTACCCGTCGTACGACCGGCCGGTCGCCGCGCCGATCCCCACCGTGCCCGGGCCCGACGCGGGCAGGGTCCGGGACGACCTCGCCCGCAGGTTCGCCGACGGCGCCCGGCAGCAGCAGATGGCCCGCCCACCGGCCCCGTTCCCGGGCGGCGCGTACGGCCGGGTCCCCGGCGAGCTGTACGGCAGCGGCCGCGGCATCGGCGGTCCCCACGGCATCGGCCGCGGCTCCGGCGATCCGCACGGTGTCCTCGGCCGGGGGCTCGGCGATCCGCACGGTCCGGCCGGCCGCGGCTCCGGCGACCCGCACGGCGTCCTCGGCCGGGGCTCCGGCGATCCCCACGGCCCGGGCGGCCGGGGATCCGGAGCATGGGCCGCCACCGACCCTCGCACGTCCGGGGTCCGTGCCGGCGAACCCGGCGGCTACGCGGGCCGCACCACCGAGGCGGGCCGCGGGTCCGGCATCCCCGGCTACGGCCCGATGATGGGGGCCGGCCCGCGCGACGGGCAGGAGCACCGCAACCGCTACGTCGTCCCCACCGGCGAGGTGTTCGACGTCGAGGTCACGGCGACCGACCCGGTCCTCGGGCCCGACCAGGACCAGCGATGATCGACTGGCGGCGGGCGACCGTCCTGAGCGCGACCGAGTTCGATGTCGCCCGGGACCTGCTCGATCTCGGACCGAACCCGGCCGTCCTGGAGCTGCTCAGCCCGGGCGCCACCGACGTCGAACGGGCGCGGACCGTGCGCGGGGCCCTGGTCTCGATGGGCGCGCGCGGGCTGTTCGCCCACGGCGCGTTCCTGCCGTCCCTCGCCGACGACCTGCGCACGGTCGTCGCCCCGGAGCTCCAGCAGGACCTGGTCGTCGCGCCGCCGCACCGGCAGCGGGCGCTGGTCGGGCAGCGCGCCGGGCGGGCGGTGCTCGCCACCCGGATCGGCGACGACGTCGCGCTGGTCCGCGTCCGCCCGCACCGGGCCGCGGCGGCGTTGGTGGAGCTGCTCGGTGACGTCGTCCCCGGGCCGGGACCGGCGGTGCGGATCCCGGCCACCGTGCTCGCGGACGCGGTCGAGGCTGCCGGCGACGACGCCGACCGGTTCGTCCCCGAGCTGCTCCGGCGCGGCTGCACCGGGACGGAGGCGGATCTGGCCCGCCGGATGGGCCGGGTCGACGGGCTGGCCCAGCTCGGCGCCGGCCGCAAGGGCACCCATCCGTGCCGGGCACCGGCGCTCCTGCTCGTGCACGCGACCGCGGAGGGCTGCTTCTACCAGCGCCGACCCGTCCCGGACTCCGTCGGCGGCCCGCTGCCGGAGGGCGCGACCGTGCACGCCGGACCGGTCGACGCCGACGCCCTGACCGCCGAGCTGGACCGGCTGGCCGACTCCGCGCGCCTCCGGCGCTCGTGAGTGGTTATGAGGGTTCCAGCACCGCTAACCACTCACGGGTGGCTACGCCGCCGCATTCGTCGTCCCCGGGCGGGTCGCCAGCGGGACGAGGTCCCCGAAGTCCCAGGGCACCGGCTGCACCCGCACCGGGTGGTCCTTGTTCGGCGCCTCGACCATCTTGTCGTCGCCGATGTACATCGTGACGTGGTAGATCGTCGACGGGTCCGAGGGGTCGTGGGCGTAGAACAGGAAGTCCCCCGGCTGGACCTCGCGGACCGGCAGGTGCCCGCCGGAGTGGTACTGGTCCCGCGACACCCGCGGGATCGTCATCCCCGCCGCCTCGTAGGCCCGCATCAGCAGCCCGGAGCAGTCGTAGGCGTTCGGGCCGGTCGCCCCCCAGACGTAGGGCTTGCCCAGCTCCCCGAGCGCGAACCCGATCGCCGCGCCGGCCGCCCCCGGCGGGAGCGCACCGGTCGTCCCGGGTTCGCAGCCGGTGGGGTTCGCGACGTCGCCGATCTGCTCGACGATCGACGCGGCGAGGGTCTCCCACTTGGCGTAGGCGTCCGGGAACGCGGAGCGCTGCACCGTCTGGGCGGCGACGGTGACCGGCATGCTGTCCCAGCCCGGCACCTCCAGCAACCGCTCGTAGAAGATCCGGCTGCTGTACGCGGGGTCGGTGACCTGCTCGGGCGTCCCCCAGCCCATGGACGGCCGCTGCTGGAACAGCCCGAGCGAGTCCCGGTCGCCGTAGTCGAGGTTCTTGAGGGTCGACTCCTGCATCGCGGTGGCCAGCGCGACCATCCAGGCCCGGGGCGGCAGGTCCATGTCCTTGGCCACCGAGATGATCGCGGACGCGTTCCGCTTCTGCTCCTCGCTGAGCGTCTCGATGGTGGTGCCCCCACCGCCGCCGCGGCCGCTGGTCTCCGTCGAGATGCCGGTGTCGCACCACTGGGACGGCTGCCGGCCCCCACCGATGTTCGGGCTGAACGCCAGGAACCCGATGGTCAGGAACAGCACCAGCGCCATCCCGATCGCCACGAACGGCAGGAGCAGCCGCAGCGGTCGGAGGGCCCGGGTGACGGGCGTGCTCATGCCCGGTCGTAGCGGGACACCTTCCAGCCCGCGTCGGTGTCGACGACCAGGATCCGCAGCCGGAGCGTGTCGGTCGGCACCTCGACCTCGACGCTCTTCGGCGCGGCCCGGGTCGGGGTCGCCGGCCCGGTCACCCGGGACGCCGGGATGTTCGCCGGGTCGACGCCCCCGAGCACGCCGAGGAACTCGTCGGTGGTGTAGGGCCGCAGGCCGGCGAGCCACTGCTCCGGGGTGATCCCCTCGGGGTGGTTCACCCACGCCGACGCCCACACCCGCGCGACCTCGAGCGCCTGGCGCGGGGCCCGGTCCGGCGGCAGCGCCTGCGGGGTCAGGGCGGGGACCGGCGGCAGCATCGTCGGGGTCGGCGTCGCGGACACGCCGGAGCCGCCGGGGTCCCAGCGCTGCCCGTCGGAGCCCCCGGCGAGCAGCCCACCGGAGGAGCTGCCGCCGCCGACCTGCCCGCCGACGTAGACGAGGCCGAAGACCAGCGCACCGAGCACGACGACCGAGAACGCCAGCCGGGCGGGGGAGCGCAGCGGCCACTGCCACACCGCGCGGTAGGCGGCGGCCCGGCCGCGGGGCGACCTAATCGGCACGGTCCCCCCAACCCTCGGCCCGTGCGGCCCGCGGCCGGTAGATCTTGTACACCGGAACGCCGTCCACCAGCTCGGGGGTCACCGGCGCGGGGTCGCCGGGGCGGCGCCGGCCGGCGTCGGCCCGCCGGTAGATCGACCGGTCGTCGATCTCGCCGGGTCCGGCGCGCCCGGGGATCCCGGAACCGGTGTCCGGGCGACCGGACGGTCCGACCGGCAGCGCGCCCCGCCGCGGCTCGGCGATCCGGGCGTGCTCGTCGGCCTCCGGCAGCTCGGGGTGCGGGCGGCGCCGCCACGGCCGGGCCCCCGGCCCGGCGACGGTCTCGGCCTCCGGCCGGGCACTGTCCGGGTCACCCGACCCGGACCCGGTGCCGCGCTCCGCCCACCAGCGGGTCTGCCGTTCCTCCCCGGGCACGGGGCCGCGCATCCGGTTCCACACCTTCGACATCGGACCGTCGGCGACGCCCGGGACGATCCCGCCGAACTGCTCGCGGGTCAGCGACACCATCGACACCAGCCGCCGGAACGGCCGCGCCACCGCCCACAGCACCAGCGTCACGACGCCGGTGACCAGCAGGGCCAGCCACAGGTCGATACCGGCGCCGGGCGCGAACAGCGACACCACGAGCAGCGCGTGCAGCCCGGCCAGCGCGCCGACCACGATCGTGTTCACCACGGCGGCCCCGGCGATCCGCAACACGGCCGGGATGACGTCCGGTTTCAGCAGGGCGACGACGGCGACGGCCGGCGCGCACACCACCAGCAGCCGGATGATCAGCAGCGCGACCAGCAGGAGCACCTTCGCCAGCAGCTGGAACAGCGCGATGCAGGCGGCCTGGATCAACGCGAGCGTCCCGGCGCCGATCCGGCTGCCGGCCGCCCCGGTGAAGTACGGGTACCGGTCGCCCATGCGGTCGGCGATCGCGCCGTAGTCGGCCTTCTTCCGCTCCGCCGTCTCCGAGGTGTCCCGGCGCTGGTCGACCTCGTCGATCGTGAACGCCTGCGCCCGGAGCAGGTCGCGGCCCAGGTCACGGGCCTGGGGGACGTCCGGCGCGCCGAAGGTCCCGCGCAGCCAGTTCTGGTAGGCGACCTGGTCGACGAGCACGGTCGGCAGCGTGTCCCGGGTACCGAGCCCGACCTGCCCGAGGAAGCCCTCCTGCATCTGGGTGACACCGTCGAGCAGCAGGTCGTCGGCGGCCCGGGACCAGTCCACCGGGGCGAGGTAGGCCGCCGAGCCGAGCATCAGCGCGAAGACGGCCATCCCGGTGCGTTGCGCCTGCCGGGCAAGGTCGCCGCGCATCGCCAGCAGCAGGATGATGACCGCGAACACGAGCAGGGCCAGCCCGACCCACGTCGTGAACACGGTCTCGTACATGGCCCGGGTGGCGGTGGTGATGACGGTGTCGAGCGGCTCGAACAGGGCGCCACCGTCGGCGATCAGGTAGTGCGCCCAGTTGACGCCGCCCACGGTGAGCTTGGCCAGGTTGAACACCTGGTTGCCGAGCCAGGTGTCGGTGGTGACCGACGGGTTCAGCACCCCGGACGCCGCGCAGCCCAGGTCGTAGTTGTGCCAGACCAGGCCGGCGTAGCCGACCTCCTCGTAGACGCTGCCGGCCTCGCCGTGCAACGCGGACGGCCGGTCCAGCGACCCGACGAGCCCGGTCCCGGGACGGTCCGGCTCCGGCGGCGTCTTGCAGTCCAGTGCCTGGGCCATCGCCGGCGAGCCGATCAGGATCGTGCCGACGGCCACCGCCGCGACCATGAGCACCGCCCGGCGCCGCGGCCGGGCCGGCGCGTCCCGGCGGCGTCCCCGCCGGACCGCGACGACCACGGCCGCGAGCAGCACGCCCAGGACGACCCACGCACCGGCACCGCCGGACGGGTCCAGCCCACCGGTCACCGCCCGTGTCCTCCGGGGTCGTCCGGCCGGTGCCCGTTGCGCGTGGCGGGGGCGGGCTCGTCCACCACCCAGTCCTCGTCGAACTCGTCGAGCAGGTCGATCTGCTCGTCGTCGTACAGCTCCGCGTCCTCCGGCCCGCCGGCCGGGACCACCTGCACCCCGGCGGCCCGCACGTCCCCGGCCAGGACCGGGTCGGCGTCCCCGGGCCCGATCCGGGTGTCGACGTCGAGGTCGTCGCCGTCCAGGTCGGGGTGGACCGCGGGCAGCGCCTGGCGCGGCGCAGCCGGCAGCGGGGTCGGCTCGTCCGGGGCGTTCATCTCCGCTCCGGACGCCCGGGGCGCGGTCGCGCGGGCGGCGTCCGGGTTGGTGTCCAGCGCGTCCCGGACGTGCTCCAGGTGCGGGGCCTCCAGGTCGATGCGGATCTTCTCGACGCCCCCGTGGCCGTCGGCGAAGACGAACTGGCGCGGGGTGTCGTCGGGCCGGTCGTCGTGCCGGGGCCGCGGCGAGAGCGTCCCGAGCATCTCCTCGTAGCCGACGTCGGTGGGCACCCGCAGCAGCCGCAGCGCCTCCGACTGGGCCTCCTCGTCGTCGGTCCGGCCGACGAACACCGCGTTGACCAGGGACGCGAACCCGGACACCCGCAGCAGGTCACCTGCCAGCTGGGAGGCGAACAGCGCCCGGACGTTGAACTTGCGGGAGTCGCGGGCCAGCCGGTCGATCAGCACCTTGCCGGTGGGGACCTGGGACAGGAAGTGCGTCTCGTCGAGCGCGACGCCCTTGCGGAGGTTCCGGTCGGCGTCGTAGATGGTGCGCTGGGTCAGCCAGGACGCCAGGTTGAGCAGCTCCACGCCGAGCGACTCGTTGTCGGTCCACTCCTCGCGCGGGCTGCCCGGGCGGGGCAGCGACAGCCCCTGCATGGTCAGCACGGTGAGGCGGTAGTCGCGGTCGGCGTGCCACGGGTCGTCGCGGGTGGCGTCCGGGAACAGCAGCGCGGCCTGCGGCAGCTCGCGGCGCTCGTCGAGGAAGTCGGCGACGACGCCGGCGTGCTCCTCGCCGTCGGCCGCGTGCCGGCGCAGCACGTCGATCACCATGCCGGGGTGCCGGTCCGGGGAGCCGCCGACCTCGCGGACCGCCCGGAGCAGCACGATCCGGGTGTGCGGCTGCCGGGAGATCTCGTACGGCAGCAGGCCGGACAGCACGTCCAGCACCAGCCGGCGACGGGTGGCGGCGGCCAGCGAGCGTTCCCGCTTCCAGGCCCGCTCGGGGTCCTCGTCGTCGGCGAAGTGGTCCGGGCGGGGCTCGGCGACGACCCGGTACGGGTTGAGGATGCCCGGGTCGGCGCGCAGCAGGTTGATGTGCCGGGAGAACGGCGTGAGCTCCGGCAGCCGGGTCAGCTCCGACAGCGGGCCGGACGGGTCGAGCACCGTCCAGCGGGCCCCGGCACGCAGCGTCTTGTACACCACCAAACCGGTCAAAAAGGACTTTCCGGACCCCAGGCCGCCGACGATCGCGGTCAGGCCGGACGCGCGGCGCACCTCCTGCGCGAGCCACGGGTCCCAGGCGACCGGGCGGCGGGTCGCCGTGCACGTCTCGCCGAGCATGATCCCGCGCCGGTCACCGACGGACGCGGTCGCGGCCGGCACCCCGGCCGCCGCCCAGGTGACGCTGCCGCGCCGCCGGTACGCCGTCGACGCCAGGGGTTCGCCGGGGATGAACTCGCGGGCGTAGCGGTACTGGGCCTCGGGGTGCTCGATCTGCACCTTGGGCCGGTACAGGTCGACGACCTGCTGGGCACGGGTGGTGGCCTCGGCCTCGTCCCGGCCGGACACGGCGATCCGCCACCAGCCGTAGAGCCGGGTGTTGAGCTGGGTGAGCCCGGTGGTGAGCTCGTCCTCGACCTCCAGCACCCGGTCGGCCTGGCGGGCCAGCGACATCGGCGGGTCGAGGTCGTGGTCGTGGGTGTAGTGCCGGATCTGGCTGCGCACCTTGCCCATCTGGCGCTGCAGCTCGCCGGTGACGTCCTCCGGGCGGCGCACGTAGATCCGGGCCGACCACTCGACGGGAAACGGCAGCCGGTCCGAGTGCTGCATCCACGGGTCGTCGACCTCGGGGATGCGCAGGCCCTCCATCAGCCCCACGGACAGCACCGCGACGTTGCGGGACACCGCCTGCGACCGCATCCGCCCGACGACCTGCACGGTCGGCGCGTACGGCTCCTGGTGCAGGTCGACGCCCTCGGTGAAGGCGGCGAGATCCTCGGGTTCCCAGGTGGAGACCCCGCGTGGCACCGAGGACAGCCCGCGCGGTGCCGGCAGGCCGAGCGCCACCGAGCGGTGCATCAGCCAGGCCATGTCCTCGGCGGTGGCCGGGACGGCGTCCAGCCCGGACCCGGCGACGAGGACGTCGAGGTGGTTGACCTCGGACTCCAGCGCGGCGAGCTCGGCCCGCACGGCCGACGGTGCGATCCGGTCGAGGACGGGCGCGGCGCGCTCGACCCAGCGGTCGAGCAGGCCCCGGCCGGAGACCTCGATGCCGAGGAAGACCTCCTTGTCGGCCATCGACAGCCCCATGAGGTGGCGCTGCTCGCCCTCCAGGAACCCGTCCCAGCCCAGGGCGCCGGGCACGTCGGGCATCCGGCCCATCGCGTTCTGGTCGAACGACTCGGCCCACATGTGCACCGGGTACGGCCGGGTGGTGACGCGCAGGTGCAGCCAGCGGCCCTGCAGCTCGCCGAGCTGGGCGGCGATCTGGCGGATCAGCACCTCGCGCTGGTTGTCGCTGCGGAAGCTCCACGCCTGCGCCGCGAGCCGGTACCAGGCCATGACCTGGGTGCCGGTGCGCGTCAGGTGACCGTCGATGGAGCGCAGCGCGATCGACGGCGTGTAGTCCGATCCACCCTCGCCGGCCCGGGCACGGCCACGCCTGCCGGCCCGGCGGGAGGTCTTCTCAGGCGCGGCCACGGTGGCCACCCCTGTGCCAGGGATCGGGACGGCTGATGCGGGCCGGCGCGGTGGCGCCGCGACCGCGGGTCCGGCCGCGTGCGATGCGGAACGGGCCGCGCTTGCGGGGCGCGCTGCCGGGCTCGGGCAGCGGCGGGACGACGCGCGCCGGCCCCGCATCCGGCGTCCCGGCCACGGCGGGCGCGACGGTCGCACCCGACGGCGCTCCCACGAGCGGGCCCTTCGTGGGAACCGGCTTGCCGAACGGCCCGCTCGTGACGGGGGCGCCGCGGTCGCGCGCCGCGACGGCGCCCTCGCGGGCAGGGGCCTTCCAGGGCCGCGCCCCCCGGGACCCCGGGCGGCCACGGGACGAGGCGTGCACCCGGACGTGCCCGGCACGCACCGAGCCGTGGGCGGGCTTGCGTCCGGGACGCGGTCCGGTGACCTCGGCCCAGAAATGCGCCAGGACCTGCCCCAGCGGGCGCTCGTAGTCGATCTTCTTGCCGAGGAACCGGGTGATCGCGACGGTCCCCACCAGCGCCCAGGCGACCGAGAAGAAGTCCAGTCCGATGCCCAGCCGCCGCTGGACGATCATGATCAGCATCATGACGAGCAGCCCGACGCCGTAGCTGACGTACCGGGCCCGCCAGGGGAACGTGGCCCGCGGCGGCCCGAGCCAGACCGCGTCGACGCGGTACACCTCGTCGTCCGTGCGAACCAGCACGGATCAGCCCGTGGACACGAGCAGGTTCGCCAGCGCCTGACCGACGGCCGGACCGTTGCCGGTCACGGCGATGCCCAGGGCGACGAGGCCCACCAGCAGCCCGACGCTGCGCCGGGCCACCCCGGCGTTGTCTCCCCGTCCGCCGATCCAGAGCAGCATGACGGCGATCGCGAGCAGGATCAGCGGCACGATGTTGTTCGTGATCCAGTCGCGGAGGTTGACGGTCGTGAGCTCGCCCTGCGCGAGCACCAGCTGGATCGCCTCGAACGAGGTCTTCACAGCTCCTCCTTGCGGAATCCGCTTCTCCCGGTCGCTCCCGCAGGCGAGTAGACCACGAGACCCGACGGCGATAGTAGAGGAGTGGTCCGTACGCCCGGTGTGAACGCCACGCACCGCGGTCGAATCGACACGGTCGGCCGAATCGTGTACCGCACCGAGGAGCGTGACTCGCGCCTCACCTCGCGTCCTGCAGTGGGACCCGCCAGGGGCGAGATGTCATGGTCAGCAGAGGCTACTGTTCGGTAACAAGCACGGGCCGTCCCCGACGGGGCGGGGCGCACGTCGGCCGGGAGCACTACTCTTCGCCCCGACCGCCGTCGCGTCCCACCACATCAACGCGACGGCGACGTCCGAGGAGGCACTGCGATGGAGAGGCCCGCCCGGTCCCGGGGGCACGGTTCGCCCTGCCCGCGGCCGCGTGCGCGCCACCGGACGTCCCTCCGCGAACGAAGCATGGTTCCCGTCCCGTTCCGCCGCGACGACCGCGCCCCGGGAGGCGTCCGTCCCAGGCAGGCACGGCCCCGGACAGCCCTCGGGCCGGGTGCTCTCAAGGGAGGTTTCTCCACATGACCTGGGTGCAGTACACGCTGGGCACTGTCACGGTGGTGTCGGCGATCGTCGCGGTGGTGCTGATCGCACGCACCGTCGCGAAGATGGTGTCGATCATTCGGCTGGGCCAGCCGGACCCGACGCGGACGGGCCCGTTCGGGCCGCGGTTCGCGACGATGCTGAAGGAGACCCTGGGGCACACCAGGATGCTCAAGTGGAGCCACGTCGGGGTGTTCCACTGGCTGGTGATGGTCGGCTTCGGCGGGCTGTTCCTGGCGCTGGTCGAGGCGTTCGTGGAGGTGTGGAGCCCGACGTACCACCTGCCGCTGATCGGCGAGTGGAGCCTGTACAGCCTGTTCGTGGAGATCCTCGGTGTGGGCACCGTGGTCGGCATCGCCGTGCTGATCGCGATCCGGCAGCTGAACAACCCGCGGATCAAGGGGCGGATGTCGCGGTTCTACGGCTCGCACCAGGGCCGGGCGTACTTCGTCGAGGCGATCGTGTTCCTCGAGGGCCTGGGCATCCTGGTGGTGCGGGGCGCCAAGGAGGCGCTCGGGGTGTTCGACGTGCCGACCTGGTCGGCGCCGCTGTCGAAGGCGCTCGGGGCGGTCCTGCCGGCCTCGCCGACGCTGGTCACGGTGTTCGCCACGGTGAAGGTGCTCTCGGCGACGGTGTGGCTGATCGTGCTGGCGCTGACCCCGACGATGGGGGTGGCCTGGCACCGGTTCACCGCGTTCCCGAACATCTACTTCAAGCGCAACGACGACGGCTACAAGGCCCTCGGCGCGCTGAAGCCGATGATGTCCGGTGGTCAGCCGCTGGACTTCGAGGAGGCCGACCCGGACACCGACGTGTTCGGTGCCGGCCGGGTGGAGGACTTCACCTGGAAGGGGCTGCTGGACTTCACCACCTGCACCGAGTGCGGCCGGTGCCAGTCGCAGTGCCCGGCCTGGAACACCGAGAAGCCGCTGAGCCCGAAGCTGCTGGTCAACGCGCTGCGTGACCACGCCTACGACAAGGCCCCCTACCTGCTGGCCGGCGGGTCCACGGACATGGCCGGTGACGAGGTCGGGATCACCGGCGACGACGCGCAGGCCCGGCTGGCCGCGATCCCGGAGTCGGCGCGCAAGGAGGCCGAGCGGCCGCTGGTCGGCGGCCAGGACGTGCTCGGGGTGATCGACCCGGACGTGCTGTGGTCCTGCACCATGTGCGGGGCGTGTGTCGAGCAGTGCCCGGTCGACATCGAGCACGTCGACCACATCGTGGACATGCGCCGCTACCAGGTCATGATCGAGTCGGAGTTCCCGACCGAGCTCAACTCGCTGTTCAAGAACCTGGAGAACAAGGGCAACCCCTGGGGGCAGAACGCCAAGGACCGCCTGGAGTGGACCAAGGGCCTGGACTTCGAGGTCCCGGTCTTCGACGGCGAACTGTCCCCCGACACCGAGTACCTGTTCTGGGTCGGCTGCGCCGGCGCGTTCGACGACGGCCAGAAGAAGACCATCCAGGCCACCGCCGAGCTGCTGCACCGCTCGGGCACGAAGTTCGTGGTGCTCGGCCCGGAGGAGACCTGCACCGGTGACCCGGCCCGGCGCTCGGGCAACGAGTTCGTGTTCCAGATGCTGGCCCAGCAGAACGTCGAGGTGCTCAACACGGTCTTCTCCGGGCGCGAGCCGGGCACCCGCAAGATCGTCACGACCTGCCCGCACTGCCTCAACACGCTGGGCCGCGAGTACCCGCAGCTGGACGGGCACTACGAGGTCGTGCACCACACCCAGCTGCTGAACAAGCTGGTGCGGGACAAGAAGCTGGTGCCGGTCTCCGCGCCGGCCGGGGAGGACTCGGGCCCGGTCACCTACCACGACCCCTGCTACCTGGGCCGGCACAACGAGGTCTACGAAGAGCCCCGCGCCCTGGTCGGCGCCTCCGGCGCGACGCTGTCGGAGATGCCCCGGCACGCCGACCGGTCCATGTGCTGCGGCGCCGGTGGCGCCCGGATGTGGATGGAGGAGCGGATCGGCAAGCGGATCAACTTCACCCGCGCCGAGGAGGCCGCCGAGACCCTCACCCAGGCCGGGCGGAACGGCGAACCCTCCGGCACCCTCGCGGTCGGCTGCCCGTTCTGCCGCACGATGATGACCGACGGGGTCAACCAGACCGTCGGCGAGGCCGTCAAGGTCCAGGACGTCTCGCAGATGCTGCTCGCCGCCGTCCGCCGCGGCGACCCCGCCCCGGAGCCGGAGGAGCCCGCCGAGGTCACCGCGGAGGACGCGCCGACCACCGACACCCCGGCCGTCGCGACCCCGGGGAGCGAGGTCGCTGCGGAGGCCGCGACCCAGGACCCGTCCGGCACGCCCGCCGGGTCGGACGGCGCGGCCAGCACCGGGACGGCGACATCCTCGGGCAACGGCTCGTCGAACGGGTCCACCCCGGAACAGGTGTCGCCGGAGAAGTCCGGCGAGAACTAACCCCCAGCTCACACTCATGGAGCTTTGGTCCCGTGCCACGGGACCAAAGCTCCATGAGTCCCGATTTCAGCAGGGGGCGAACCCGCTGACCTGGTACGTCGGTGTGGCGGCGTCGGTGCGGGTCAGCACGACCCGGCCCAGCTCCCGTCCGGCAGCCGCGCCCCAGGCCGAGCCGCAGCCGTCGACGGTGAGGGTGCCGCCGGGCGGGACGTCCGGCTCGGACTCCCGGTCCGGACGGGTGATCTCCGCGCGGGGCGGGACCCGGGAGTGCAGGACGGCGACGGCGTCCTCGCAGGTCGCCGCGCCGGTGGCGGCCCGCAGCTGGTCGATCGCCGGGTCCTGGGCGACCCGGCAGACCCGGGCGGGGTTCCCGCCGGCCACGCCGGTGTCCAGCGCGACCAGCGCGAGCTGCGGGCGGTCGACCCCGAGCGCGGCCCGCATCTGGGCGCCGGCCTGGGCGTCGACCCGGGCCCGTTCCTCGGCCAGCTCCACCGAGCGGAAGGTGTAGCCGATTCCCGAGGCCGCCAGCAGCGCTGCGCCGACCGCGAGCACCTTCCAGCGGGGCAGCAGGAGCAGCCCGGCGACGACCACGCCCACCCCGAGCGCGAGCCCCCACGCCCACGGGTTCCGCGCGGTCCCCTGGACCAGCGCGCCGACCAGGACCACGCCCGCGACGTGCGGCGCCCAGCCGTTCAGCAGCCGGTCGAGCCGCAGCAACGCGAGCAGGACGAGCGTCCCGAGACCCAGCCCGGCCGGGATCCACCAGCGGTCGGGGTCGTCGAGGAACGGGAACAGCAGGACCGCCGCGCCGGCGAGGCCGAGCGCGCTCGCGCCGCGGATGCTGCGCGGCCGGAGCCGGCGCCAGTGCTTCCAGGGGTCCGTGTCGTCGTCCGGCGACGCCGCCCGGTCGGGGGGCTCGGGGCGGCGCCGCCCGGTCGCCCACGGGTCGGCGTGCTCCGATGAGCTGCGGTCGGCGTCCATCGCCGACCAGGGTAGCCAGCGTGCCTCGGGACCGGGTCAGATCCGGCGGGTGTCCGTCCGGTGGAAGCTGCGGAACGCCCGCGACGGCGTGGGCCCGCGCTGGCCCTGGTAGCGGGAGCCGACGCCCTCGCTGCCGTACGGCCGCTCGGCCGGGCTGGACAGCCGGAACAGGCACAGCTGGCCGATCTTCATCCCGGGCCAGAGGGTGATCGGCAGGTTCGCCACGTTCGAGAGCTCGAGGGTGATGTGCCCGGTGAAGCCGGGGTCGATGAACCCCGCGGTGGAGTGGGTGAGCAGACCCAGCCGGCCGAGCGAGCTCTTGCCCTCCAGCCGTCCGGCGAGGTCGTCGGGCAGCCCGACCCGCTCGAACGTCGACCCGAGCACGAACTCGCCCGGGTGCAGCACGAACGACTCGCCGTCCGGGGTCTCGACCGGGGTGGTCAGCTCGTCCTGCTGCTGGGCCGGGTCGATGTGCGTGTAGCGGGAGTTCTGGAAGACCCGGAAGTACCGGTCCAGCCGGACGTCGACGCTGGACGGCTGGAGCATCTCGACGTCCCACGGGTCGAGCACGAGCCGGCCGGACTCGATCTCCTTGCGCAGGTCGCCGTCGGAGAGCAGCACCCGGACACCCTAGCGAGCGGGCGTCATGCCTCCGACGACTCCTCCTCGTCGGAGGAGTCGGAGGTGCAGCCGCCGGCGCGGTCATCGGGGAGCTGCGGCGAGCTGCAGAGGCCGAACATCCAGGCCATCGCCTGCTCGGCGCGGGCGGCCTCGACACCGTCGGACGGGGGCGGGCGGCGGCCGTGGTCGCAGTCCATCACCTGCGCGACGGCGGTGGCCGCATCCTGCGCGGCGATGCTGCGGATCGAGTCGCCCGGCTGCGGGATGTTCGGCCCGTCGACCCGCACGGCCAGGGTGCCCAGGCCGGGTGCGTCGGCGACGAGCTCGTGGTCATCGCTGACCAGGACGGTCGCGGCGGCCAGCACGGCCAGCTCGTCGGGCAGGCTCAGCTCGGGGACGACGGCCACCCGCGGGTGCCGGGCCGGCGACCGGGCCGGTTCCCCGGCGACGAGCGGTCCCGTCACGACGAACTCGACCCGCGGGTAGCGCTCGAGCAGGTCGGCGATCCCGTCGAGCACCGGCCACGACGACGGCCGTTCCAGGTCGACCAGCACCAGCCTGCGGCGCTCGGCGTGCACCCGCTGCAGCACCTCGGCGCAGACGGGATCCGACGGCCCGGGCAGCGAGTTGATCGTGTCGCCGATGGTGAGCACGTTCGGGCCGAGCGGGCTGCCGAGCGCGGCACCGCTCGTCGTGAGGAACAGCGAGGCCAGCTGGCCGATCACCCGGCGGTGTGCCTCCTGCGGGAACGGGCACAGCAGGTCGTCGGTCGCCATGCCGGCCTGCATGTGGACGATCGGGATCCGGCGCCAGAACGCGACGCTCGCCGCGACCGCGGCGGCCGTGCCGCCGCCGTGGACCAGCACCGCGGACGGGTCCTGGTCGACCATCAGCCGGTCCAGGCGGGTCAGCAGGGCCGCGACGACGTCGGCCATGCCCGGCCCGACCCCGCCGGGCAGCAGGACCGTGATGTCGGCCGGCACACCGAGCGCCTCGAACGCCTCGTGCACGGCCATCGGGTCTGGCCCGGTGGCGACGGTGATCCCGCGGATCCGGTCGGCGGCGGCGACGGCCGCCGCGACGGGCGCGAGCCGCGCGACCTCGGGACGGCTCCCGGCGACGATGAGGACATCGTGCTCGTGCTCCGGGAACGCGGCGGCATCACCGCCCGTCAGCGGCTCGAACGCGCTCATCTGGTCCCTTCCGGTCGCGGAGCTGACCGACGGGAGCGAGTGTCCTCCGCGGGTTGCGGACCGGTCGAGGAACCCGCGCCGGGTGGTCGGTTCCTGCGACGACCGGACGATGGGTGACCCCTGGCGAGCGGGTCGCACCGGGCTGCTAAAGTGATCTCACGCCATGCGGATGTAGTTCAATGGTAGAACATCAGCTTCCCAAGCTGAATACGCGGGTTCGATTCCCGTCATCCGCTCGCATACCGAAGGCCCAGGTCCCGCAGGGACCTGGGCCTTCGTCGTTCGGCCTGGGCGGGCGCGCGGCCGGTGGTCGATCGAAATCGCCGGACGGTCATTGCCGGGGCAGCGCCTGACACGAGCGGGCCGTTCGTCGAGCTCCTTCCCACGAACGGCCCGCTCGTGGGAAGGATCAGGGGTCCCTGCAGGCCGCGGGCTCAGACGGCCGGCCGCCCGGCCCACCACATCACGACACCGGCGGCTGTCACCACCGGGACCAGCAGCAGCGCCACCGGCCCGGCCATGACGGCGAACGCCCCCAGGACGACGACCGCCGCCCCGGCACCCAGCCCGGCCGCCACCGCGAGCGCGGTCGCCCGGTCACCCCCGGGCGTCCCGGCCACCCAGGACAGCGTGCGGACCACCGCGCCGACGAACACCGCGAGCACGATGCCGGACACCGCCGCGGACGGCGGCAGCGCGGCGCCCACCGCGAGCGCGACCGGGATCGCGAGTGCAGTCAGGACGGCGTACAGCAGGGCGCGCAGGGACCGCCGCATCGGCGGGACAGGGGTGCTCACGTGATCCCATTGTTCACCGACTGACCAGCGGTTTCGATGTAATCTGCGTGACCCTGCCGCCGGGCTCAGTAGAGCCGGTCGGCGTAGGACGGGCCGTAGTACTCCTCGATCCGTTCCAGCGGCTCGTCGGGCCGGGCAAGCTCCTTCGCGATGACGGCGATCGACGGCAACCTGTCCTTCGCCGGCCAGGTCTCCGCGTTCCACAGCTCGGAGCGCATGAACGCCTTGGGGCAGTGGAAGAACACCTGGTCGACGGCCACCTCGCAGGCGAGCAGCGGGCGGCGCCCCTTCACCGCGAGCGCGTCGAAGTAGTCCGCGTCCCGGACGAGGCGGGCCCGGCCGTTGATCCGGAGCGTGTCGGTGCGGCCGGGGACCAGGAAGATCAACCCGACGTGCGGGTTCTCCAGGACGTTGCGCCAGCCGTCGACGCGCCCGTTGCCGGGGCGCTCCGGGACCACGACCGTGCGGTCGTCGAGGACGTGCACGAAGCCCGCCGGGTCGCCCTTCGGCGAGACGTCGCAGGTGCCGTCGGCACCGGAGGTCGCCAGCAGCAGGAACCGGGACACCGCCAGCCACTCGCGGTGCAGCGGCCCGATGCGGTCGCGTTCCTTCGCGATCGCCGAGGCCATCGGCTCCCCGGTGATCTCCTGCAGGTCGGCGAGCGTGCGGATCTCGGTCGCCGTACGGTCCGGTGCGCTGGTCATGGCACCCACGGTAGGCAGCCGGGGCCACGGTTGTCGCCGGTACGGCGAGACCCGGTCACGTGTCGTGCTTCCGGCGGACCGTGGCCGGAGCCTTCCGCCGCCACGCCTCCTCGACGAGCTCGGCGAGCTGCTGCGGGTCGATCCGGTCGAGGTCGACGAGGATCGCGCCGTAGCCGTCGTAGTGCGGGGTGGTGGTGAACGCGGGGTCACCGGAGGCCAGGAGCGCCTCCTTCTCCTCGAGCGAGCACATCAGCACGAGCAGGCCCTCGGCCTCGGTGCGCAGCCGGGCGAAGCCCTTGCCCCGGACCTTGAGCGACGGGGTACGGAACCAGGTCGACTCCTCGACCTCCGGTAGCGCGGACGCGATACGCACGACGTCGTCCCAGTTCATGCCGCCCATCGTGCCGGGCCCGGTGTGCCGGGTCGTGGAGGAATCAGACCAGGTGCTTCGCCAGGAAGGTGTCGACGGCGGCCTTGCCGTCCGCGACGTACTCGTCGGCCTTCCACCGCTCGACGAGCTCGGCACCGGGTGCAAGCTCGACGAGCCGCCGGGACACCTGCTCCGGGTGGAACTCGTCGCCGCCCATCAGGACCAGCCACGGCGTGGTGAACCGGGCCAGCGCCTCGTCGGGGACCGAGAACAGCATCCCGCCACCGCCGTACATGTTGGCCTTGAACGACGCCCAGTCGTCGTCGGAGGCCTCGGGGTGGTCGGCGGCGATCTCGGCCCGCCAGCCGTCGAACATCTCCTCGAAGCGGTGCTGGTTGTCCGCCCGGCCGATCGGCTGCAGCGTCACGGCGGCCCGGATCCGATCCTGGGAGGTGGCCAGCAGGCTCGCGATGTAGGAGCCGCCGATGCACATGCCGAGCACCGCGAACTCGTCGACGCCGAGGTGGTCCAGCAACGCGAGCTGGTCGGCGGTGTAGGTGGACCAGCCGTCGGTTCCGTGCACCTCGCCGACCGAGGAGCCGGCATTGCGCTGGTCCATCGCGATGACGCGATAGCGGTCGGCGAGGTGGTCGACCGGGTTCCACGGAGCCTTGTCCCAGGCCGCGATGGTCGACCGCAGCCCGCCGGGCGCGATCAGCAGCACCGGGAAGCCGGAGCCGTGCTCCTCGTAGTGCAGGGTGACGCCGGGGCGCTGGAAAGTCGGCATGCCAGAACGTTAGGACACCCGGGGCGAGGTCCGCTTGACCGAACGGCGACGGGCCAGGATCGAGGTGCCGTAGACGACCAGGGCCAGGCCGAGGAGGAGCATCCAGGTGAACCCGGGCCGCACGGTGTCGTCGAGCAGCGTGATGCCGACCATGCCCGGCACGACCACCTGCACCACCATGTAGAGCGCGGTGACGGTCGCGACGTCGCCGAGCTGCAGCGCGCGTGCGTAGTTGTAGAGCCCGGTGAGCGCCATGCCGGCCAGCACGTAGATCAGCGGGTCGGCGAGCACCCCGGACACCGTGACACCGTCGGTGAGGTGCATGGCCCGGATGCAGACCGCGCCGCCGCCGAGGCCGAGCCCGGCGAGCAACGCCGAGGGCCAGGGCCGGGTCACCCGGTTGGTCGCCAGCGTCGCCGCCATGAACAGGACCAGTGCCGCGACGAGCACGGTGACGATCGTCCAGTGCCCGGAGGACATGGCGTCCTTGCGCTCGGCCCCGGCGCTGCCGGCGACGAGGGCGAGCCCGATCATGCTGGAGCCGATCGCCAGCCGGTGCACCGGGCGCAGCCACTCGCCGCGGGCGTACCGGGCGTAGAGGGCGGTCATCGCGATCGCACCGGCCAGCGTCGCCTGCACCGCGAAGATCGGGACGAACTGCAGCGCGACGACCATGCAGAGCCAGGTGACGATGTCCATCGCGAGCCCGCCGACGAAGCGGGGCCGGGCGAGCACCGTGCTGACCCGGCCGCCCTGCTGCGCCGCGTCGGCCTGGAGGATCGCCGCGATCGTGCTGCACAGCATCGCCAGCACGGCGAACGACATCCCGATCAGCACGCGCGCCCCCGGGGACTCCGGATACGGGCGGTCACGCAGCTCGGCACCGCCCGATTGTCCCTGCCGCTAGCGGGCTCCTGCCGGGCGGGCGCCGGTCGACGGTGCGGTGCGCTGCTCCGGCAGCGGACCGGGCTGTGGGCTGACCTCGAAGAACCCGCTCATCAGGCCGCCGGCCGCGGGTTCGCCACGCTCGGCGGCACCCTTCCAGGGCGACGCTCCGGTTCCGGACGCCCGGCGCTCGCGGAGCAGCGCCCGGGGACGTTCGGTCAGCGCCAGCGCCAGCACCGTGAACGTGACGCCCACGAACAGGGGCCCGCCGACCAGAAGGACCGGCCAGTCGAAAGCCAGGTAGGCCATCAACAAGGCCACCGCAGACATGCCGATGACCGCCCCCGCCAACCGTGTCACCACGAGCTCCCCTCAGACCGTGCCCACCCCGTGACCCTCTGACGTTCTACCACGTCGGAAGGGATGCGGGAGCACGGCACGGCACCGCCGCCGTCACACCTTCGTGCACCGGGTGCGGCGACGGCCGTGAGGGGCCGAGCCGGCGTGGGGGCTCCCGGTTCCACGCCGACCCGGCGGTCCGAATCATCCCGTCCCTGGCGCGGTGCCGGAGGGGCGGGGGTCACTCGCCGCTGTCGTTGCAGCGCAGTGGGTGATCGAGGTTCACGCGCTCGCTCCCGGGGTCGTGGGTGGGGGCGAGCCGGCCGGTGGTGCCGCTTCCGTCGCCGGTGACGGCGGGGTCGACGGCTCCGGCGACACCGGGTAAGACGTCCGGGGGGCACCCGTGGTTGGCTCCGGTGTGACCGGGGTCTCGTCCGGGGCCGCTGCCGGCGTGGGGTTCGGGGTCGCGGGGGGAACGACGGGGCCCGGAACGGGCGTGGTCGTCCGGGGGCGGGCCCCCGGGATGCGGTCGGGCGCGGGAGCCGCGGTCCGGCTCCGGGCGGTGACGGTCGCGTCCGCGGTGCCCGCCCGGCCGGGTGCCGTGGCCGCCCGGGTGGGGGCGGACGCGGGGACGGCCGGGTCCGTGACCGCCACCGGGGCGGCTCCGGGCTCCGCCGCCGGAGGCGGAACCGGTACCGGCGCGGGCACCGAGGTGGCCGGCATCGTCGGCGCGGCGCTGAGCTCGCCGATCGACGCCGGCGAGGACGGCCAGAGCAGCAGCGCACCCGCCACCACCGCCGCACAGGCGATCCCGCCCGCGCCGGCCAGCACACGCCGGGCCGGGGCGCGGAGGGTGGCGGCCCGGCCGGTGTCCTGCGTGACGACCGTGTCCGCGGCGGGCGCGCCGAGCTCCGCGGCCTGCAGCGCGGGGGGCGAACGGCGGGGCCGGACCGGCCAGGCCTGTGCGGTCCCGGCGGGGGACGCACCGTCCCCGCGGGGGTGGACCGGGCGCTGACCGGCGCCCGAGGCGGCCGTGGCCTGCTCGGCCGCCTCCGGCGCAACGGCGGCACCGCCACCGGCCCGCGGGGCCGGTACGGCGGCCGGCGGCGCCGCCAGCACGCCGGCCGTCCGGTCCGATCCGGCCCGGCGCGGCTCGGGCGCGCGGGCCGCGGGGCGACACGGCACCGCGCGCGGCCCGGCCGGAACACCACCGGGCGGGGTACCGGGCTCGCGAGGCGCGGGGATCCGGGGCGCCGCCCACGACCCGGCCGGGACCCCACCGGGCGGGGTCCCCATGGCGGCGCCGGCCGGCCGGGCGGCCCCGGCCGCACGCGCGGTCCCGCTCGCGGCGCCGGCCGGCCGCACGGTCCCGGCCACCGGGGCCACGGCAAGCGCCGCGCCGCGGGCGGCGTCGTGCACCGGATCGGCGCACACCGCCAGCGGCCGCCCGAGCCCGGCGGAGAGGACCTGCACGGCGACCGGCATCCGCGCGGAACCGCCGGCCAGGAGCACCTCGGCGTCCGGGACCTCCGCGACGACGTCCGCGACAAGGTCGGCGACCGGCTCGAGGACCGGGCGGGCGAGCTCGTCGAGATCCGCGCGGTGGATGCGGACCGAGGTGCGGACCCCCGGCAGGTCGACCGGCACGGTCACCACGGTGTCGGCGGACAGCACCTCCTTGGCCGTCCGGCACGTGTCGCGCAGCTCTGCGAGGGCCACCAGTACCCGGGGGTCGTCGACGTCCAGGGTGTCGAACGCCGGCGTGGCCCGGCGGACGAAGGCGAACACCGCGTCGTCGACGTCGGCGCCGCCGCGGGCGAACACCACGGCCCGCCCGGCGGGCACCGGCATGCCCCCGGACGGGGCCGGCGACAGGACGGTCACCGTGGTGCCGCTGCCGCCCAGGTCCACGACGGCGACCGGGGCCCCGCCCGGGTGCGCCGCCCGGTGGGCCAGTGCGACGGCCTGCGGCGCGGCCACCAGTGCGGCGGTCAGCCCGTGCCGGGCCAGCGCCCCGGCCAACAGGTCCTTCTTGTGCCGTCCCCAGGCGACCGGGTGGGTCACGGCGATGCGCGCCGGCTCCGTGCCGTACCGGGCGACGACGTCGTCCACCAGCCGGCGGACCAGCCGGGCACAGAGGTCCTCGGGGCGGTACGGGACGTCGCCGAGCGACAGCGGGGTCGGGTCACCGACCCGGTCGAGGAAGCCGCGCGCGACACGGTCCGGTTCGGACGGTGCCCGCCTGCGGGCGGCGTCACCACAGAGGAGGTCGCCGTCCGGCGTCGCGACCAGGACCGCCGGCAGCGCGGAGACACCGTCGGGACCGGCGGCACCGCCGTCCGGCAGGACCGCGGCGGTCACCACGGTCGCACCGAGGTCGATCCCGAGCAGGTAGGACATGCTCCGTCCCCTCGTCGGCGGCACGCGTGTGCGGTGGCGACACCACCGGCGGGCGGTGGCGTGCTTCGGGGATGGCATCGGTCCGCGACACCCCTTTGTTAACCCGTGCCGTGCAGCGATCCGCGATGGGGGGCGGATCCCCTAATGCCCCCGATCGGGACCCGGAGCGATCCCCGATGGCCGGCGCGGCCGGCACCCCTAGCTTTCGTTGCAGCACCGGCCGAGGCCCTCGACCGGTAACCACCACCGAGCCCCCGCGGAGGACACCATGGCCACCGAGCCCCTCACCCTGATCGAGTTCATCAAGAAGCTGCTGGCCGGCGACTCGGAGAGCATCCAGATCCGGGACTGGTTCGAGAAGGACCCGCAGGCGGTCCTGCACTACTACGGCCTCGACGAGTACACCCCCGAGGACGTGCACGACGCCATCGTCCTGATGCAGGACAACGACACCGTCTCGTTCGACCGGAACTACGACACCGGCTACGACGGCGGCAAGGGCGGCTGGAACTGGGACGGCGGCAAGGAGGGCGGCCACGACGGCGGCGGCCACCACGAGACCGTCCACGTCAAGGACAACCACTACGAGTACAACGTGGACGACCGCGACACCATCGTGGACAACTCGATCAACCAGAACGTCGACACCGGCGGCGGCGACTTCGACCAGGAGATCGAGACCAACTCGGTCACCGCCTCGGGCGACGGCGCCGTGGCCGCCGGCGGCGACATCGAGGACTCCACGGTCACCACCGGCAACGGGAACATCGTCGGCGACGGGAACAACGTGGTGGACGGCGACGGCAACACGGTCGCGTTCGGATCCGGCAACGCGACCAGCACCGGCGACATCTCCGCCGACGACGGCTCCGCGGTCTCCGTGGGCGGCAACGCCAGCGGCTCGCACGACGCCACCGACTCGTTCAACGAGACCACCACGACCACGACGAACGAGACCGAGATCGAGGACTCGTTCAACCAGGACAGCAGCCAGGACAACGACTCGTCGTTCGAGAACAACAGCCAGACCCACACCGACACCAACTCGCACAACAACCTCGAGGTCGACGCCTGATCGTCGGGCTCGCACGACCGGTCACCGGGCCGGGTCCCCGCCCCGGCCCGGTGACCTCCTTCCCCCCCTCCACGCACCCGTCGCCCGACCGCGCGCGACGGCACCTCCTGAGGAGAACGCCATGTCCGCCGAGAAGTCGCTGATCCAGTTCATCCTGGACCTGCTGCGCGACCCGCAGCTGCTCGCCGAGTTCAAGGAAGACCCGCACGGGGTCCTGGCCTCCTGCGGCCTGTCCGAGGCCAGCGCCGAGGACGTCCGCGACGCCATCGTCCTGGTCCAGGACAACGACGAGGTCTCGTTCGACCGCGACTACAACACCGGCGGTGGCCACCACGCCCCGCCGCCCCCGGTCGAGCACCCCAAGCCCGGCGAGGACCCGGCCGAGTACATCGAGCGGTACGTGACGAACAACCACTACACGTACAACGTGGACGACCGCGACACCATCGTGGACAACTCGATCAACCAGAACATCGACACCGGCGGCGGCGACTTCAACCAGGACATCGAGACGAACTCGGTCGTCGCGTCCGGCGACGGTGCGGTGGCCGCGGGCGACGACATCGAGGACTCCACGGTCACCACCGGCGACGACAACGTCGTCGGTGACGACAACGACGTGGTGCGCGGCGACGACAACACCGTCGCGTTCGGCGACGGCGACGCCACCAGCACCGGCGACATCGCCGCCGACGACGGCTCGGCGGCCTCGGTGGGCGGCAACGCGGCCGGCTCGCACGACGCCTCCGGCTCGTTCAACGACACCGAGAACACGACCACCACGACGACCGACGTCTCGGACTCGCACAACGTGGACAGCAGCGAGGACAACGACGTCTCGGTGACCGACAACAGCGAGACCGTCACCCACGACCAGTCGCACAACGACACGTCCCTCGACGTGGCCTGAGTTTTCGCGAGACGATCTCGCCACTGCTCCGCGGAGCAGCCGGCTGGACCGCGTGGCCCATCGGCCCCGGTCACCCACCCGTGGGTGACCGGGGCCGATGGCGTTCGTGTATCCATGACAGGAACGTGACGAGCGGTGTCCGGACCGCTCCGTAGCGATGTGGGGGGCGGGGCGCACGTGGCAGTGCCGGAGGCGATGGGCCTGGTCGATCTGGCCCTGAAGGCGGTCGACGCCTACGACCGCCCGGACCTCGCGCCCCGGCTGAAGCAGGCCAAGGCGCGCCTCACCGACCCGGCCGTGCGCGTGCTGGTCGTCGGCGAGTTCAAGCAGGGCAAGAGCCAGCTGGTGAACGCGCTGGTCAACGCAGGGGTCTGCCCGGTCGACGACGACATCGCCACCGCCGTCCCCACCGTCGTGCGCTACGGCGAGGACACCACGGTGACCCTCGTGCGCGAGGACGGCGGCGGCGAGCGGACCACGGTCCCGCTCGAGCAGCTGGCCGAGCACGTCTCCGAGGGCGGCAACCCCGGCAACCGGGCCGGCCTCGCCCGCGCCGAGGTCACCCTGCCCCGCAAGCTGCTGCAGAGCGGCCTGGTCCTCGTCGACACCCCCGGTGTCGGCGGGCTGGGGTCCGCGCACGGGGCCGCGACGATGTCCGCGCTGCCGACCGCCGACGCCGTCCTGCTGGTCTCCGACGCCAGCCAGGAGTACACCGCCCCGGAGATCGACTTCCTGCAGGCCGCGCGCAAGCTCTGCCCGAACGTCGCCTGCGTGGTCACCAAGACCGACCTGTACCCGCACTGGCGGCGGATCGTCGAGCTCGACGAGGCCCACCTGGCCCGCGCCCGGATCGACGCGCAGGTGCTGCCGGTGTCGTCGGCGCTGCGGCTGCACGCGGCACGCACCCAGGACCTCGACCTCATCGCCGAGTCCGGGTTCCAGGCGCTGGTCGGCTTCCTGCTCCGCAAGGTCGTCTCCCGGGCCGACGACCTGAGCCGCCGGTCCACCAGCCAGGACGTCCTGGTCACCTGCCAGGCGCTCGAGGCGACGATGCGCGCCGAGCTGATGTCGCAGAACGACCCGGAGAAGGCCGGCGCCCTGGCGAAGGACCTCGAGGCCGCCAAGTCCCGTGTGGACGCGCTGCGGCAGCGGTCGGCACGCTGGCAGACCACGTTGAACGACGGCGTCGCCGACCTGATCGCCGACATCGACTACGACCTGCGCGACCGGCTCCGCGCCGTCGCCCGGGACGGCGAGCAGCTGCTGGAGGACGCCGACCCGGCCGAGATCTGGGAACAGTTCGCCGAGTGGTTCCACAAGCAGGTCTCGCACGCGGTCGCGCAGAACTTCGTGTGGACCACCGAGCGGGCCCGCTGGCTCGCCGAGCGGGTGGCCGAGCACTTCGCGGAGGACGTCGACGTCCAGCTCCCCGAGCTGCGGATCGCCGGCGGCGCGGTGGCCGGCAAGGTCGACGCGCTGGAGATGCCGGTCGGGGAGAGCTTCGGGGTCGGGCAGAAGCTGTTCGTCGGCATGCGCGGCGGGTACGGCGGCCTGCTGATGATCGGCCTGGCGTCCACGGTCGCCGGGTTCGCGCTGCTCAACCCGCTCTCGATCGGGGCCGGCCTGCTGTTCGGGGCGAAGACCGTGCGGGACGAGAAGAAGCGGCTCGTGCAGCGCCGCCAGGCCGACGCCAAGAACGCCGTCCGCCGGCACATCGACGAGGTGACCTTCCAGGTCGGCAAGGACTCCCGGGACAACCTGCGGCAGATCCAGCGGGAGCTGCGCGACCACTTCACCGTCCTCGCCGAGGAGCTCTCCGAGGCGCTGAAGGAGTCGGTCTCCGCGGCCCAGACCGCCGTGAAGGACGACGCGGTCCGGCAGAAGCGGGTCGCGGACCTGGAGGCCGAGCTGAAACGCGTCGAGGCGCTGGCCGAGCGGGCCCGGAAGCTGGCGGCGGCCGTGGAGACGGCGGAGGGGTCGTGAGCGCGCTGACCGAACAGACCCGCGCGCTGCTGCGGGACGCCCTGGCCGTCTACGGCGACTCCCCGCAGGCGGCCGGCTGGCTGCGCCACCACCTGGACCGGTTCGACGAGCCGCTGCGGGTCGCGATCGCCGGCAAGGTGAAGGCCGGCAAGTCGACCCTGCTGAACGCGCTGGTCGGGGAACGGATCGCGCCCACCGACGCCGGGGAGTGCACCCGGATCGTCACCTGGTACGCCGACGCCCCGGCCCCCGGCGTCCGGATGCGGCTGCGCGATCCCGCCCGTCCCGAGCGGCCGCTGACGCTGACCCGGCGGGACGGCGCGCTGCGGATCGACCTGCAGGGCACCCCGGTGGAGGACGTCGACCGGCTGCTCGTCGACTGGCCGTCGCAGCACCTGCGGCGCACCAACCTGATCGACACCCCGGGCATCGCGTCGCTGTCGGCGGACACCTCGGCGCGGGCCGGGCAGTTCCTGACCCCCGAGGACGCGCCGTCCCCTGCCGACGCGGTCGTCTACCTCATGCGCCACCTGCACGCCGGGGACGTGCGGTTCCTGGAGTCCTTCCACGACCGCGGCGTCGCGCGCGCGACCCCGGTGAACACCATCGCGGTGCTGTCCCGGGCCGACGAGATCGGGGTCGGCCGGCTCGACGCGCTCACCTCGGCGCGCCGGATCGCCCGCCGCTACCGCGGCGACGACAAGCTGCGCGGGCTGTGCCAGACCGTCGTCGCCGTCGCCGGGCTGCTCGCCGAGACCGCCCGGACGATGCGACAGGACGAGTTCGTCGCGCTCTCCGAGCTGGCCGCGCTGCCGCGGGACGACGTCGAGGCGCTGCTGCTCTCGGCGGACCGGTTCGGCCGCGGCGACCTGGCCCGCCCGGACTCCGCGACCCGGATCCGGCTGCTGGAACGGTTCGGGCTGTTCGGGGTGCGGCTGGCGACCACGCTGATCCGGCAGGGGGTCACCGACCCGACCGCGCTGGCCGACGACCTGGTCCGCCGGTCCGGCCTGGACGAGCTGCGGCGGGTGCTCGACATCCAGTTCTCCGAGCGCCGGGACCTGCTGAAGTCCCGCTCGGCGTTGCTCGCCGTGGACCTGGTGCTGACCCGCGAGCCGCGCCCGGCCGGGGCCCGGCTGCGCGCCGAGGTGGAACGGATCCTGGCCGGGGCGCACGAGTTCGTCGAGCTTCGGGCGCTGGCCGACCTGCGTGCCGGGAAGATCGTCTTTCCGCCGGAGGCGCTGGCCGAGGCCGAGCGCCTGCTCGGCGGGGACGGCGGCTCGGCGCCCGCCCGGCTCGGCCTCCCCGAGGACGCCGGCCCCCGCGACGTGCACGACACCGCCGCCGACGCGCTGCGCCGCTGGCGGCGCCGCGCGGAGAGCCCGCTGACCGGCCGGGCGTCCGCGGAGGCGGCCCGGGTCGTCGTCCGCAGCTGCGAGGGGTTGCTCGCCGCCCCGGCCCGGCACCACGCCCACCACTGACGGCGGGGTTCGCGCGGCCCCGGACGGCTCGCGCAGGCGCTCAACCGGGTCGATCGCGGGTGGGCTCGGCCGCGGTGCCGTCGATCTGCGCGCCGCCGCCCTGATTGCGGCGGGAACGTGCTGATCGACGGGGGGTCGGAGGTCGCGGGAGACACGTTCTCGCCCCCACCCGGGTGCATTCGTGCAGATCGACCCGACACCCGCGGCCGAGGCGCACGCTCCCGCCCCCACCGCGGCGCGAGCGCGCAGATCGACACCGCACCCACCGTCGAGGCGCACGATCCCGCCCCCACCGAGGCGAGAGCGCGCAGATCGACACCGCCCCCACCGTCGACACGCACGTTCGCGCCCCTTCCGGGACACAAGGGTGCAGATCGACAGATCTCGCCCGGTCGAGGCGCACGTTTCCGCCTCTTCCCGGGCGGGATGGTGCAGATCGACAGTGCCCGGGGCGGTGAACCCGGTGGGCCGGCGGTGACACGGCGCGAACCTGTGGCGAGCCCCGGGGACCGGAGGCTCGGCGGCCCGGGCGGGGCGCGCCCATCGCGCGACCGATCGAGCCACCGCCGGGCCGCCGACGAGCCACCGCCGGGCCGCCGACGTCCTCGCTGCCCGCGGCGCGCGCGAGCTCAGCGCTCGTCGAGGATCCGGCGCAGCTGGTCGAGGAGCTCGCTGCGGCTGCCGGCGCCGAGTCGCTGCCGGATCCGCGCCACGTGGTGCTCGACCGTCTTCGCGGAGATGAACAGCGCCTCGCCGATCTCCTTCTGGGTACGGCCCTGCACGACCAGCTCGGCGACCTCCCGCTCCCGCTCCGAGAGCAACGACGGCACGGCCGGGCGGGCACCCTCGCCGGGGCCGCCCCGCTCGGACCGGGCCGCCGCCCCGTTCGGATCCGCCCGCGTGGGGACCGCCGCACCGGCACCGGCCGGGCGCCCGGCAACACCGGCCCCACCGGCACCAGCCGGGTGCCCGCCGACACCCGCCCCACCAGCGCCGGTCGGGCGCCCGGGCACACCCGCCCCACCAGCGCCGGCCGGGTGCCCGGCGACATCCGCCCCACCGGGGTCGGCGGGGCGCCCGGCGGCACCGGTCCCGGCCGGGGCGGGCCGCACCCCGGGCGTACCGGCGCGGCGCCCGCCGGACGTCGCACCCGCGGACGTTCCGGTGCCCGCACGCCCCGGCCCCGCGGAGGGGCCGTCGGTCGTCGCCGCGTCCCCGTGACCGGACGTACCGGTCGAGGCCCCGCCGCCGGCGGACCCGTGCGCGGAGGTCCCGCCGACGTCGGGCCGGACCTCCGCGCCCGCGGCCTGCAGGGCCCGGGCGCAGGCCAGCAGCGCCGACACCGCCCGCCGGTCGTCGGCGCGCAGCGCGGCCTGCCCGGCGAGCTTGCCGCCGTCGAACGACAGCCCGACCGCGTGCAGCCCGCGGGCCGCGTCCTCCACGGCCGCCGGGTCGACCCGGTTCTCGAGCACCCCCACCCAGTGCGGCGCGGCGACGGCCATCGCATGCGCGAACCGGCTGCCGCAGGCCGCCGCCTCCAGCGCGGCGGTGTGGGCACGGGCGGCCTCGACGTCGTCGACCAGCACGGCGGCCTGCAGCTGCGCCCAGTGCAGCGGGGCCGCCCAGAGCGCGGGCCTGCCGAGCCGGTCGAGCAGCGCGGTCGCCTCGTCCAGGTGCGGCGCCACCCAGCTCTCCTCGCGCAACCGGGTCGCGGCGGTCACGAGCTCACCGAGCGGCTGCAGCACGAACAGGTCCACCGGGTGCCGGACGATCGCCTGCCGGGCCCGGGTCCAGGCCCGCATCAGCGCGCCGAGGTCGGAGTTGCGGCGGGCGATCGCCACCTGCAGCGCGGCGGCGAGGAACTCGTCGCGCGGCTCGAGCGGGCGGCCACCGGCGTCCGCGTCGACGGCCGCGAGCCGGTCCTCGGCCGGGCCGGTGGCGCCGCGCAGCAGCGCGATCCAGCCCAGCAGCAGCCGGTGCCGGGGCCGGGCGGGTGCACCGCCGAGCCCGGTCCGCAGCGCCCGGTCCAGCACCGACGATGCGACGTCGAACTCGCCGGTGTGCACCGCGACCAGCGCGGCGAGCGCGGCCGGGGTGTCCGGCAGCAGCGCGGCGCCGTGGGCGCTCTCCAGCAGCCCGGCGGCGCGGGCCAGCCCGGACAGCGCCGCGGTCGGCGAGCCCTGCACCGAGTCGAGCATCCCGCGGGCGGTGAGGTCGTCGGCGCCGTCGACGAGCGTCGGTGCCCGGCCCGGCACGAACCCGCCGGGCCCCAGCAGCTCGCGCGCCTCCTCCAGCGCGCCGGTACCGATCAGCACCGGGACGGCCGCGGCGGGCGGGCGCTCCCCGGACACCGCTGCCGTCCAGCGGTACAGCTCGGCGCTGCGGGCCAGCAGGCCACGGCGGGCCAGCACGGCGGCGGCCACCGAGCCGGCGCGCACGGCGTCGTCGGCCTCGACGGCGTCGGTCGCGGACAGCACCGCGTCGGCGTGCGTCAGCGCCCCGTCCAGGTCCCCGGCGACCAGGTGCGCCTCGGCGCGGCCGGCGGCGACGGACAGCGGCGGTGTCCCGGCCGCGACCGCCTCGGCGTAGAACCGGACGGCGTCCGGGTGCTCGGAGCGGGCGGCCTCCGCGGCCGCGGCCACGAACACCGCGGCGGCACGGTCCCCGGTCGCTCCCGATCCGCGTAGCGTGCGGGCGACGGCGAGCACGCTGCCCCCGCGCTCCAGCTCGATCTCGGCCAGGGTGCGCCGCAGCTCGGTGCGCCGGGCCGGCGGGACCCGCGTCCGGACGGCCTCGCCGACCAGCGGCACCACGGCGCCGTCCGGGGTGCACAGGCCGGCGGCGACCGCACGCTGCACGAGCTCGTCGACCTCGTCGATCCCGCTGCCGGCGGTGTCGCTCAGGCCGAGCAGCGGGACGAGCACCTCGCTGTCCGACGGCGCGCCGAGCGCGAGCGCGGTGACCAGCTCGACCACCCGGCGGTCCTCGGCGTCGACGGCGTAGCCGATCTGCTCGGCGAGCGCCGCCGGTGCCACGCCGGTCGTCGTCCCGGAACCGAGCAGCCGGTCGACGAGCACCGGGGAACCGGCGGTGCGCTCGGCGACGGCACGGACCGCGTCGTCGCCGAGCCGGTGCCCGGTGATCCGGACGGCCCGCGCGGCGACCCCGGCCGCGTCGAGGGCGCCCAGGACCAGCGGCGGTGCGGACGCGGCGAGCACCGCCGCCAGCCGCGCCAGTGCGCGCCCGCGCGGCCACGGCCGGAACGCGACCACGATCCGGGCACCCGGGCTGTCGGCGAGCAGCCGGAGCCGGTCGAGCTCGTCGCCCGGCAGGTCGTGCGCGTCGTCGACGACGATCACCGCGTCCGCGGCGGGCCCGCCCGGGACGCTCTCGACGACGTCCGCTCCCGCGGCGCGCCACGCCCGGAGGAGTGCCTGCAGCACCGTGGACTTGCCGGATCCGGCGGGCCCGGTGACGGCGACGGCCCGCGGCGCGGCCGGATCCTCCGAGACCGCCCGGACCAGCGCGATCGACGCCGGCGCGCCGTCGAGCAGGCCGACGGCGGCCGCACCTGCCGGAGCCGCTGCGCCCACGCACCCTCCCTCGCCCGCCCCCGACCAGGGGGCACCGAGGTTATCGGGTGCGGCTGCCGGGTCCGGCCGGGGTCCCGGCAGGATCACCCCCGTGGTGGACGAGGTGTGGGCGGTCGTGCTGGCCGGGGGGACCGGGACCCGGTACGGACGCCTCAAGCAGCTGGAAGAGCTGGCCGGGGCGCGGCTGGTCGACCACACGGTCGCCGCGGCCCGGCGGACCTGCGACCGGGTCGCGCTGGTCCTGCCGCCCGGTGTCGGGTGGGACGGCGAGCCGGTCGACATGCTGGCCACCGGCGGGGACCACCAGTCGGCGTCGCTGCGCAACGCGCTGGCCGTCGTCCCGGAGCGGGCCGGGATCCTGGTGCTCGCCGACCCGGCGCACCCGCTCGCCGCGGACCGGCTGTTCACCGACGTGATCGCCGCCGTCCGCGGCGGGGCGGACGGTGCGGTACCGGCGATCCCGATGCTGGAGGTCGTGCAGCGGGTCGTCGACGGCGTCGTGCAGGAGACGCTGCCCAAGCAGGACACCTGGGTCGCGCAGTCCCCGCAGGCGTTCCGGGCGGAGGTGCTGCGGGCCGCGCACGCCGGTGCGCCGCGGCCGGTGGAGAACTCGGGAATGCTCGCCGCGCTCGGCCACCGGGTCGTGACCGTGCCCGGCGACCCGGCGAACCTGCACGTGGCCACCGAGCAGGACCTCGCCGTGGTGCGCCGGCTGGCCTGCTGAGCACGGATCGGGGTCAGACCGTCAGCAGCTCGGTCGTGGTCAGGCCCAGGCCGTCCAGGGTGGCGCGGACCTCGCCGGCGTAGACCGGGTTCATCAGCAGCACCGACCGCGGCGGCGCGTCCACGAGATCCTTCGGGGCGCGGATCGGCAGCCCGAGCCCGCCCATGTGGTGGCCCTGCAGGCCCGGGTTGATGTCGACGACGGCCCGCACCGCGCCGGGCGCGCCGCCGTCCACGCCGGACACCCGGCTGCCGCCCTCGACGACGTTGAGGAAGGTCAGCCCCTTCGCCCCGCCACCCCACACGACGACGTCGTCGCCGGCCGCGGCCCGCTCGCCCAGCCAGCCACGCCAGTGCCCGATCTGCCGGCCGGCCCGGGCGGCGAAGTCGTGGCAGGCCGCGTGCAGGGCGTCGCGCAGGTGCGGGGCGAGCTCCGGCGTGCCGGGCGTGCCGCGCGGGCCGGCCTCGGCGACGACGTACTGGTCGGCGTAGGTGAGGCGCACGGCGACGTCGCCCGCGTCCACCCCGCCGAAGCCGCTGCCGGCCAGGAAGCCCCGCAGGGTCGCCGGGGTGAAGTAGGAGCAGTGCTCGTACTGCAGGTCCCAGAACGCGCCCTCGTCGAGGATCCGGCCCAGGTCGGGCACCTCGGCCAGCAGCGCGCGGCCGCCGCCGCGGACCAGCCCCGCGTGCAGCTCGGCCCCGAAGTCCGCCAGCGCGGGGATGTGCTCGAGGGTGTGCCGGCAGACCAGCGCGGCGGTGCCCGGTTCGACCTGGTCGCGGGCGAACACGTCCGGGACGGCGGTCAACCGGCCGGCGAGCCGGGGCCGCACCCGGTCCGGCCCGAAGTGCGGGTCGATGCCGGTGACCCGGCCGACGCCCGCGGCGAGCAGCTCGGCGGCGAAGTCACCGGACCCGCAGCCCACCTCGACGACGTGCTCCCCGGCCAGCCCGAACCGGGCCACCCAGTCCGCGGTGATCTCCTCGGCGTAGGCGGCGAAGCGGGGGGAGTGGTGCTGGGACTCCTCGTGGTCGCCGGTGTAGTCGAGCAGGCCCTCGTCGAAGTCCCGGTTGAACACGGTGCCGCAGCGTTCGCACAGCACCAGGACCTGGTCGCCGACGCCGACCGCGCGGGCCGACCCGGGGTCGGGGAGCACCGCGGTCCCGTGGACCGGGAGGCCGGTCACCGAGAAGAACGGGTCTCCGGCGGGCGCGGCGCAGGCGGGGCAGCGGTCGAGCACGCGGCGAGCCTAGCGACCGGTCCGTGCGGCGCGCGGCTCAGCGGTTCCGGGTGCCGGGCGGGTCCTCGGTGGACGGCACCGGCGGGCCGCCGGTGCCGAGGAGCCGCTGCCAGACCGGGTGGTCCACGACGTCGGGCACGCTCTCGGTCCTGCGGTACCGGGCGAGGACCTCCACCGCCCGGGCGGCATCGCCCTCGGTCCCGGCCCGCACCGTGCGGGCGAGCTCCGGCCAGGACTCCCCACCGAGGATGCCGTTGACGTCGTCGGCCCGGTGGGCGACCTGGAACTCGGTGACGGCGGCGCGCGTGCGGTCGTCGAAGCGGCCGTCCGCGTTCCCGCGCAGCGTCCCCGCGTCCCGCAGCAGGTACTGGGCCGCCTCCACCAGCGGCCCGGTGTCGCCCTCGTGCAGCAACGGCCAGCTCGCCCTGGTCGCCTCGGTGCGGGACAGCCGCCGCCCCAGCAGGCCGGCCACCTCCCGCCGCAGCCGCGGCAGCATGCCGTACAGCCGGTCGCCGGGGCAGATCGTGTTGCGGAAGTCGCGGTGGCCGTAGAGCTCGGTGGGGGCGATGCCGTACTGCGCGCAGATGTAGGCGCAGGTCGCGCGCAGCGAGTTCCACAGCGGTGCGGGCGGGTCGGCCCCGATGTAGGTGCCCTCGTTCTCGATCCCGATCGCGATCACGTTCTGCCCCGGGGAGTGCGCGCCCTCGACGACCCGGCGCCCGCCGTTGAGCTCGCCGAGGCTCCACAGGCGGCCCTCCATGACGTGGCCACCACGGGAGATCGTGAAGTGCTGGCCGGAGTCCAGCCAGCCGTTGCGGTCCATGTGGTACGCCTGGATGCCCCGCGCCATCCGGTGCGCGGCCGCGACGCTGAAGTCCGGGGTGTTCCCCCCGGCGGTGTGGTGCACCAGGATCCGGATCGGTCGCCGGTCCCAGATCCGCGGCGGCGACGACGGACGGCGGGCACCCCACTCGAAGCAGCGGGCGATGTAGGGCGCGCGGACCCCCTCCGCCCGGGCCCCCGCGCCGGCGACCGGCCCGGGCATGCCCGGCGGCCCCGGCACCCGCGACGGTGGCGCCGGCACGCCCCCGGCCGGTCGCCGCGGCCCCGGGGGCGGTGGTGCCGGGTCCCCCGGGTGCGGTGGCTCCCCGGCGTGCGCCGTGCCGTCCGGCGCGGGGACGACGAGGCCGGCCCCGGCCACCGCCCCGGCGATCAGCAGCCGGCGGCGGCTCGGCCGCCACGGCGTCCGATCCGGTCCGGAACCGTCCGGACCCGCTCCCGTACCGGAGCAGCTGCCCGGTCCCCCCATGCCCGCCCTGCCCTTCCGACCGGTACCCGGCCGTCCCCCCAGCCACATGCGCCTCGTGCGCCACTGGCGTCACCGCGCATTGTCGGCTGCCGACGGCGGTCACCCGATCCGGGCGCGCCGGATCGCGCGTCACCCGTTGGTGTCGGTGCGCCGGACGGCACACCGCACCTTGCCCTGGTTACCGACGAGTAATACTCTGGAGTCAGTTACCGGCCGGTAAGCGGATCGGCCCTGGCAGGAACGGCGGTGAAGAGCAGATGGGCCACTACAAGAGCAACCTGCGCGACCTGGAGTTCAACCTGTTCGAGGTCTTCCGGATCCAGGACCACCTGGGCACGGGCCCGTTCGAGGGCGTCGACATCGACACCGCCAAGGGCGTGCTGTCCGAGCTCTCCGCGGTCTGCACCGGCCCGCTCGCCGAGCACTACGCGACGATCGACCGCAACCCGCCGCTCTTCGACCCCGCGACCTTCTCGGTCACCACCCCGCAGGAGCTCAAGGACGCCTACCAGGTCCTGTGGGACGGCGAGTGGTGGCGGCTCGGCCTGCCCGCCGAGCTGGGCGGCTACGGCATCCCGCCGTCGGTGCAGTGGGCCGCCGCCGAGATGATCCTCGGCTCCAACCCGGCGGTCTTCATGTACATGGCGGGGCCGAACTTCGCCTCGATCGTGCACCGCAACGGCACCGAGCAGCAGAAGCGCTGGGCCGAGCTCATGATCGACCGCGGCTGGGGCGCCACGATGGTGCTGACCGAGCCGGACGCGGGGTCCGACGTCGGCGCCGGCCGCACCAAGGCCGTCCAGCAGGACGACGGCACCTGGCACATCGAGGGCGTCAAGCGGTTCATCACCTCGGCCGAGCAGGACTTCACCGAGAACATCATGCACCTGGTGCTCGCCCGGCCCGAGGGTGCGAAGCCGGGCACCAAGGGCCTGTCGCTGTTCCTCGTGCCGAAGTTCCACTTCGACCCCGAGACCGGCGAGCCCGGCGAGCGCAACGGCGCCTTCGTGACCAACGTCGAGCACAAGATGGGTCTCAAGGCGTCCACGACCTGCGAGCTGACATTCGGCCAGCACGGCACCCCGGCGGTGGGGTGGCTCCTCGGCGACGTGCACGACGGCATCGCCCAGATGTTCCAGGTCATCGAGTACGCCCGCATGATGGTCGGCACCAAGGCCATCGGCACGCTGTCGGCGGGCTACCTGACCGCGCTGGAGTTCGCCAAGGAGCGGGTTCAGGGCGCCGACCTGACCCGGATGACCGACAAGACCGCGCCCCGGGTCACGATCACGCACCACCCGGACGTCCGCCGGAGCCTGATGCTGCAGAAGGCGTACGCGGAGGGCCTGCGCGCCGTCTACACCTACACCGCCACGTTCCAGGACAAGGTGCGGCTCGGCGGTGCGGACGCGGAGCTCGCGGACAAGGTGAACGACCTGCTGCTGCCGATCGTCAAGGGCGTCGGCTCCGAGCGCGCCACCGAGCAGCTGGTCCAGTCGCTGCAGACCCTGGGCGGCTCGGGCTTCCTGCAGGACTACCCGATCGAGCAGTACATCCGGGACGCGAAGATCGACTCGCTGTACGAGGGCACGACCGCGATCCAGTCCCTGGACCTGCTGTTCCGCAAGATCGTCCGGGACAACGGCCAGGCGCTGGCGCACGTGGCCGGCGAGATCCAGGCGTTCCTCGACTCCGACGCGGGCAACGGCCGGCTGAAGGAGGAGCGCGCGCTGCTCGCGACCGCGCTCACCGACGTCCAGGGGATGCTCGGCTCGCTGACCGGCTACCTGTACACCGCCGCCGAGGACGTCACGAACCTCTACAAGGTCGGCCAGCACACCGTGCGGCTGCTGATGGCGGTCGGTGACCTGCTCGTGGGGTGGCTGCTGCTGCGCCAGGCGACGGTTGCGCTCGAGGCGCTGGGCGGCGACGGGGTGCCCGCCAGGGACCGCAGCTTCTACGAGGGCAAGGTCGGCGTCGCGTCGTTCTTCGCGAAGGCCGTGCTGCCGCGCCTCACCTCGGAGAAGGCGATCATCGAGAACGCCGACAACGCGCTGATGGAGCTCGACGAGGCCGCGTTCTGACCATCCTCCCGCGATGGGCCCCGGGCGCGGACTCCCCGCCCGGGGCCTTCTCCTGCCGCTGGGCTCGTGCTACTGGGCGATGTAGCTCTCCAGCTGCTTGCGCTCCTCCTCCAGCATGTCGATCCGGGCCTTGACCAGGTCGCCGATCGAGACGATCCCGGTCAGGGCGCCGTTCACCAGCACCGGGAGGTGCCGGACGCGGCGTTCGGTCATGACCTTCGCGAGGTCGCCGACGCTGTCGTCCGGCGAGCAGGTGACGACGTCCGCCGTCATCACCTCGGACACCGGGGCGTTCAGCAGCGCGCTGCCCTGCTGGTGCAGGCGGCGCACCACGTCCCGCTCGGAGATGATGCCGACCAGCCGGTCGCCGTCGACGACCGGCAGCGCACCCAGGTTCCCCTCGGTGATGAAGCGCAGCACCACGGTCACCGGGTCGGCCGGCGACACCGTGGTCACCGCGCTTCCCTTGGCCTTGAGAACGTCCGCGATCCGCATGCGTACCCCGATCCCTCGCTCGCCGCCAGAGGGATCAGGGTACGAATGTGAGGCAGGCCTCGTCAGTACCTGACCGCGATGATCACCGAATCAGCCGCCGCAGTGCACGATCGGTTGCGGGTTGTACTTCACCGTGCGGGTCTCGCTCTTGGTCTCCCCGGTCTGCACGTTGCGCAGCGTCCGGGTGTCCGTGGCGGTGAAGCCGGGGGAGCCCTTGCTGGGGCTGCACGGCTGGCCGGGCGGGATGTTGACGACCTGGGGCTCGGTCGGGTTCGTCCGCGGCCCGGTCGACGACGAGACCTCGTACATCTTCTGGCCGAGGAACTTCACCGTGACGTTCCTGGGCGTCCAGGACGTCTTGATCAGCACCGCGGTCGGGCCGTCGTTGCGGAACTTGACGTCGATCAGGTTGTTGAACACGGTCGCCTCGCGGGCGACCGGGTAGCGGCTGATGTAGTAGCTGTGTTCCTTGTGCTCGACGTCGGTCATGCCGGCGAAGTAGGACGCGTTGTACAGCGTCGTCGCGAGCTGGGAGACACCGCCGCCGACGCCGCGGGCCGGGTGGCCGTCCTCGATCACTCCGGCCTCGACGTAGCCGTTGGCCAGGTTCCGCGGGTTGGTCACCCCGTTCAGGCTGAACGTCTCGCCCGGCTGGATGATCTCGCCGTCGATCGCCTCGGCGGCCCGCTTGATGTTCTGGCCGGAGTCCGCGGCGAACCCGCCGGTCGTGAACGAGCCGATCTCGACCGCGTTGCCCAGGGACTGCAGATCAGCGGTGCTGATCTCCGCGGGCTTCTGCGCGTAGACAGCGGGGACCTGGCGCGGGCCCGGGCCGGTCAGGACCGGCAGGACGTTCGCGAACGTCGCGTTGTAGTCGATGCCGCGGCCGTCCTGGGACGGGATGACCTTCGGCGGGGTCGACGCGAAGTCCAGCCGGGCGTCGATGCCGGGCTTCTCGGTGCTCGCGAGCTGCGGCTTCGCCGCCTCCTCGAGGATCTTGTTCGCGATGACCGGCTTCAGCTTCGCGGTGCCCTCCGGGTCCGCGGTGAAGCTGAGCGCCTTGGCGATGTCCTCGGGCTCGATGGTGGCGTTCGCGCCCTCACCGGTGACGGTCAGCGGGGCGGAGACCGCGGGGCGGGCGACCTCGTCGATGGCCTGCTGCACGTCGGCGGGGGTGGTGACGGGCTGCTCGACGATCAGCGGCAGCTGGACGGGCCGGCCGGTGGCCCACTGCTGCGACACGACGCCGACGGCCGCGTCGACGTCGAGCGTCTGGCCGGGCTTCGGTGCCACCGGCACCGGGTTCAGGTCCTGGAACTCGACCGAGCCCTCCTTGGGCTCCCGCAGCACCAGCGGGGCCATCTGCTCCAGCGCGGTGCGGACGGCGCGGTCGTCGGCGGAGTCGACCACCGGCACCTCGCGCTGGGTGAAGAACGACGAGACGCGGGTGATCGGGTTCAGCGGCTGCTCGCCCGCCTCGTCCAGGGTGCGCCGGTAGTCGACCTGGAGGCCGGCGGCCTTCGGGTCGATCTGGCTGTGGACCTCACCGGCCTGCACCTGCACCGGTGCCGAGGAGCGCGGCTCGATGGCCGCCTTCAGCTTGTCGGTGGCCGCCGCGCGCGACATGCCGCCGATCTCCTGACCGGCGACCGTGACCCCGCGCGGGACGCTGCCGGAGGAGAGCACCAGGTCGCCGACGTAGGCGAGGACGAGCACGCCCAGCACGGCGGCAGCGACGATCAGGCCGGTCGGCCGCTTGCGACCGGAACCACCCTCGCCGCCTCCGTCACCTCCGGACTCACCGCCGTCCGGGCCGGGGCCGTCCGGGCCACCCGGTCCGCCGGGCCCGCCCGGCCCGGTGGCACCGGCGGCACCACCGAACGCGGCGGGGCCACCGGCCGGGATCCGCTCGGTCCGCTCCGCGGGGTTGCCGGCACCCTGCGCGGACACCGGCGGGACGCGCGGCAGGACGTGGGTGCGCTGCTCGCTCAACGGGGCGGCGCCACCGGGCGCCGATGCAGGCGCGGTGGCGCCGGGCGCCGATGCAGGCGCGGTGGCGCCGGGCGCCGATGCGGGCGCGGTACCGCCGGGCGCGGATGCGGGCGCACCACCGGACGCCGATGCGGGCGCGGTGCCACCGGACGCGGATCCGGGCGAGGTACCACCGGGCGCCGATGCGGGCGCGGTGCCGCCGGGCGCCGGTGGGGTGGCCGAGGACTGCCCCGCACCCGCGACCGCGACCCCCTGCCCGGCGGCGGACGCCTGCTCGCCGTTCCCGCCCGGATCCACCGGCCGGGTGGCGTGAGGCTGCTCGCTGCGCGCGACCGGCGTCGTCTGCTTCGTCGCGGAGGCCTGCTCGGAGCTCGCGCCGGGGCCGGCCGGCCGGGTGGCGGCCTGCTCGGAGCTCCCCGCGGCGGCCGAGGGCCGGGTGACCTGCTCGGCGTTCCCGGTCGGCCGGGGCGAGGGAGCAGGGCGCGCGTCGGCGCTCCCGGCCGGGCTGGTGGGCCGCGGCGATGGCGTGGGCCGGGCGTCGGGCGCGGCGTCACCGCTCCGGGGGCCGGGCGACGGGCGGCGGGCGGGCATCACCGGGCGGCCCGGCGACGCGTGGGGCGTGTCGACCCCGGCGGCGGTGCCACGGTCTCCCGTTCCCGGATCCGGTGCAGGCGTCACCGCGTGCTCGGTGGCCTCGCCGGGCGGGGACTGACGCTCGGGCATGACGTGGGGCTTCCTTTCCGCACTGCCGTCGACCTGGAGGGCCGCACGCCCTCGGGCGGCGGGCCAGGCAGGGGTCAGAGGTAGAGACCGGTTCCGTGCTGGGTGGCCTCGGTGGCTACCGCGTGCAGGTCCCGCTCGCGCATCACCAGGTGTCCGACCCCGCCGATCTCGACCTCGTACTGGTCCTCGGGGGCGAGGAGGACGCGGTCGCCCGGCTTCACCGTTCGCACGTGCTGACCCACCCCCACGACCTCTCCCCAGACCAGACGCTTGGCGACCTGTGCGGTTGCCGGGATCACGATTCCGGCCGAGCTCCGTCGCTCACCGGCCCCCTCGACCTTCTTGATCATGACCCGGTCGTGGAGCATCTGGATCTCGAGTTTGGGCTCGACCACCCGCCAGATGCTACGGGCAGGGAACGACGCCTCCGGCAGCGCCCGGCGCCCCGCGACCACGCCCGGAACGTGGAAGGCCCCGCGCCACCACCAGGTCGGGGGTCCGGTGGCGTCGCGGGGCTCGACCGGCCTGTCGAGCACGGACGGTGTTCCGTTACACCGCAACCGGTTTTCACCCGTCCGGGGGACAGGACTCAGGCGTTGGCGAGCAGGTAACGCCCGAAGTGCGGCACCGTGAACGCGATCTGCCCCCGCTGGGCCGAGAACACCAGTCCCTTCTTCAGGAGGCTGTCCCGGGCCGGGGACAGCGACGACGCCCGTCGGTCCAGGTGTTTGGCGACGCCGGAGGTCTCGACGGGCAGGTCCTCGCCGTCGGTGAGCTCTGCCATCGCCCGCAGGTACTCCCGCTCGGCGGGGGTGGCCCGCTCGTAGCGGGACCCGAAGAATCCGACGGCGAGCTCCGCCTCGGCCTCCGGCGCGGCCATCTCGACGTCCTGGGCGCCGATCGGGCTCGTGGGCGCCGCGTCCCAGGCCGCCTTGCCGTAGGCCTGGACGAAGTACGGGTAGCCCCCCGAGCGGACGTAGAGGTCGTCGAGCGCGTCCTGGTCGAACGTCGCGTCCTCGCGTTCCGCCGGGGCGAGCAGGGCGAAGTCCGCGTCCTTGCGGTCGAGCCGGTCGATCCGCGAGTACTTGAACAGCCGCTCCGAGTACGACTTCGACGCCGACAGGACGGCGGGCAGGTGCGGCAGCCCGGCCCCGACCACGACCAGTGGCGCCCGCGCCTGGGACAGCTCGTGACAGGCGGCGCAGAGCGCCGAGACGTCGTCCGGCTTGAGGTCCTGCATCTCGTCGACGAGCAGGGCGACGCCGGAGCCGACGTCCTGGGCCAGCTCGGCGACCTCGGTGAACAGCTCGACGAGGTCGATCTCGATGTCCCCGGAGTCGGCACGCCCGTTCTTCACCGGGACGTCGATGCCGGGCTGCCAGCGGTCCCGCAGCTTGGTCCCGTCCGGGGAGGAACGCAGCGCGAACGCCTTCAGCACGCCGAGGACCTCGTCGATCCGCTCGGGTGCGCGGTGCCGGACCGCGAGGTCGCGGATCGCCCGGTGCAGCGCGGCGGACAGCGGGCGGCGGAGGTCGGCGTCCGGGCGGGCCTCGATCTTGCCCGCGCCCCAGCCGGCGTGCATCGCCATCGAGCGCAGCTCGCCGAGCAGCACGGTCTTGCCGACCCCGCGCAGGCCGGTGAGCACCAGGCTGCGTTCCGGCCGGCCTCGCGCGACGCGTTCCAGGACGATCTCGAAGGCATCCACCTCGCGGTCCCGCCCGGCAAGCTCGGGCGGGCGCTGCCCGGCGCCGGGGGCGAACGGGTTGCGCACCGGATCCATGCCCACGACGCTATCCGGCGATCTTCCGGATTCCGTAGACGGCGGTATCGGCGGCGCGGCGTGTCGCGGCGATCCACCCGGCCGGCCCAACGATCCGCACCCCCGGCCGCGGGACCCGGACCCCACCGGCGCACCCGCGCGGGCCGTCACGGAGCGTGGCGACCTCCGGGTGCGATCCCGGGGTCGGGGACGGTCGCGCGGCACCTCCGGGAACGGTCGGTGCGCGTCCCGGCGGTGAATGACATCGATGTCGTCACGATCCGGTGGCCTCGCCGGGTTCTCCTTCCACCACCGGCATCGACCAGCGACACTTCGTCACGGAAAGCACCCCTGTCGACGCTGACGCCCGGGAGGAAGTGCCGTGATCCGACACCGTGGACGGCATCGCGCCGCGGAGATGCACCACTCGACGCTGCGCATGCGCCCGATCACGCAGCGTCGCGGAGTCCGCGCGGGGCTGCGGAACCTGCTCTCGGGGGCGCGCCCGGGCTGGTGAGCTCCGGGGGCACAGCCGCGCCCGTCCCGCGGTCCGCGGCGCTCGGTCGCACCGTCGCCGCGACCGAGCGCGTCCCCCGGGACGGATCGGCACACCGAGCCCAGGTCGATCAGCACGTCGGCGCCGCGAACGAGGCCACAACGTGCACGGCGACCACCGCGCCGAGATCGATCAACACGATCCCACCCCAGCCCGGGCGACAACGCGCATCTCGACCCTCGCGCCGCGCCCGATCAGCACGATCCCGCCCCAGACCGGACGACAACGTGCTCCTCGACCACCGCGCCGGGTTCGATCAACACGATGGTGCCCCGGACCGGGCGACAACGTGCACCTCGAGCCCCGCACCGAGATCGATCAGCACGATGGTGCCCCAGGTCGCCGGTCAGCAGCGCGGACGCAGGTCGGGTGATCTCGGACGGGGCTCCGGAGGGGGACCGCTCAGCGGTCGCGCCGGTCCGGGTCGTCGACGACCTCGCCGTCGACCACCGGGCCACCGCCGCCGGGCCCGGGCCGCTCCCGGCCGGCCGGGCCCGCGGCCCCGGACACGCCCGATCCGGTGATGAGCGGCGGCTGCCCGGACGGTGAGGAGCCGGGCCGCGGCTCGGTGACCGCCTCACCGTCCACCACGGTCGCGCCGTACCGGATCCGCGCCGTCCGCAGGCCGGGGGCGGCACGCTCGGCGGCACGCACCATCCGGCGGCGGGCGATGCCCCGGGTCGGCGGGAACACGAGCGCGAGCCCGAGCACGTCCGAGATCAGCCCCGGCAGGAAGATCAGGACACCGCCGATCGCGATCAGCAGGCCGTCGGTCGCCTCCTCGTGCGCGAGCCTGCCGCGCTGCATCGCGGTGGCGAGCGCGCGGGCGGCGCGGGCCCCCTCGCTGCGGGCCAGCAGCAGGCCGAGGACCGAACCGGCGAGCAGGACCAGCAGGGTCCAGCCCAGCCCGATCCACGCGACCAGCGCGGCGATCGCCGCCACCTCGAGCACGACGTAGAGCAGCACGAACGGCATGTGGGGAGAACGCGCGAGCACGCCGTTCTGCTCCCGGATCGACCGAATTCCCCGCAACCGACCAGCTGGCCACCCGTTCACCAGGTGAAGGCGACCCCCGGATCCTCCAACAGTGCGCCCACGTCGGCCAGGAACCGGGAGCCCTCGGCCCCGTCGACCACCCGGTGGTCGAACGAGAGGGCGAGCCGGCAGACCGTGCGGACGGCCAGCTCGCCGTCCACCACCCACGGCGCCGGTTTGATCGAGCCGACGGCGAGGATCGCCGACTCGCCCGGGTTCAGGATCGGGGTGCCGCTGTCGACCCCGAACACGCCGACGTTGGTGATCGTGAGCGTCCCGCCGACGAGGTCCGCGGGCGCCGTCCGGCCGGCCCGGGCGGTCTCGGTGAGCTCGCCCAGTGCGACCGCCAGCTCGTGCAGGCCGAGCCGGTCGGCGTCGCGGATCTTGGGGACGACCAGGCCGCGGGGGGTGGCGGCGGCGATCCCGAGCTGCACGTGCTCGTAGTAGACGATCTCGCCGGCCCGTTCGTCCCAGCTGGCGTTCACCGCGGGCGTGCGGGCCGCGGCGAGGCAGACCGCCTTCGCGACGAACGCGAGCGGGGTCAGCTTGACGTCGGCGAACTCCCGCGAACCCTTCAGCCGGTCCCGCAGCGCCATGGTGGCGGTGACATCGACGTCGAGGAACTCGGTGACGTGCGGTGCAGTGAACGCGCTGGACACCATGGCGGCCGCGGTCGCCTTCCGGACGCCGCGGATCGGTTCCCGCCGGTCCCCGGCCGGCCGGGCGGTCGCCGGGCCCGCGGCGGCCGCGGCGGGCGCCGCGCTGCTCCCGGGGGCCCCACCGGCGAGACCCGCGGCCGCGCCCGCAGCACCGGCAGCACCTGCGGCGGCAGCAACACCGGCGGCGCCGCCCGCCGGCACACCACCGGCACTCGGCGATGCCACGGACCCCGCAGCGGGGGCCGGCGTGCCCGCGGCCCCGGCCGCGCTCTCGGCCGCCGCCCGGACGTCCTCCCGGGTGATCCGGCCGTCCCCCCCGGTCCCGGTCACGGTCTGCAGGTCGACGCCGAGCTCCCGGGCCAGCAACCGGACCGGCGGCGGCGCGAGCGGGACGAGCCCGCCGACCGGCCCGGACCCCGGCGCACCGGTGGTCCCGCCGCTGGTGTCGGCGCTCCGGCGGCTGCCGCCGGCTCCGGAGGCGTCGACGGGTGCCGGGCTGTCGGGGGAGGCGTCACCCGGGGCGGGGCCGGGCACCTCGGTGCGCACCTCGGCCGCCTCCGCGGGCCCCACCGCGCCGGCCGCGGCAACCCCGGCGGGCCCGTCCGCGGCGGTCGCGCCGGGCCCGTCCGCAGCAACCCCGGCCGGCCCCTCCGCGCCGGTCCCCGCAGGCGACCCGGTCGCCCCGGACGGGCCGGTCGCACCGTGCGCCGCCGGGGCGTCACCGCCGCCGGCCGCCGTCCCGCGACGCGGCCTCCGCTTCACCGGGCCCTGCCGGGGCCCGTAGCCGACGAGGGTGGCGATCCGCCCGTCCTTGCCGGCCTCACCGATCTTCGCGCCGCCGTCCTCGCCGGCCGCCCCACCACCGGAGCCGGCGGTGTCGATCGCGATGATCGGGGTCCCGACCTCGACGGTGGAGCCCGGCTCGGCCAGCAGCTCACCGACCGTCCCGGCCCACGGCGAGGGGAGCTCCACCGCCGCCTTCGCCGTCTCGATCTCGACGATCACGTCGTTGACCGCGACCGTGTCGCCCGGCCCCACCCGCCACGCGACGATCTCGGCCTCGGTCAGCCCCTCGCCCACGTCGGGCAGCTTGAACAGTTCACGCATGTTGACAGGTCCTCACCAGGCCAGTGATCGGTCGACGGCGTCCAGCACCCGGTCCAGGTCGGGCAGGTAGTCGTCCTCGAGCCGGGACGGCGGGTACGGGGTGTCGAACCCGGTCACCCGCAGCACCGGCGCCTCGAGGGAGAAGAAGCACTCCTGCTGGATCCGCGCCGCGACCTCGGCGGTGATCGACGCCTCGGACGGCGCCTCGGACACCACGACCAGGTGCCCGGTGCGGCGCACCGACTCGGCGACCGGCTCGAGATCCAGCGGGGACAGCGAGCGCAGGTCGACGACCTCGAGCTCGTGACCGTCCTCGGCGGCCGCGGTGGCCGCGTCCAGGCAGGTCTTCACCATCGGGCCGTAGGTCGCGACGGTCAGCGTCGAGCCCGCCCGCACCACCCGCGCGCTGTGCAGCGGCGGCGCCGCATCCAGGTCGGCCTCGACCTCGCCCTTCTCCCAGTACCGCCGCTTCGGCTCGAAGAAGATCACCGGGTCGTCGGTGAGGATCGCCTGCTGGATCATCCAGTAGGCGTCGGCCGGGTTCGAGCACGCCACCACCTTCAACCCGGCGACGTGCGCGAACAGCGACTCCGGGGACTCGGAGTGGTGCTCGACCGCGCCGATCCCGCCGCCGAACGGGATCCGGACGACGACCGGCACCGGCACCGCGCCCTGGGTCCGGTACCGCAGCTTCGCCAGCTGGGACACGATCTGGTCGAAGCCGGGGAACACGAACCCGTCGAACTGGATCTCGCAGACCGGCCGGAAGCCGCGCACCGCCAGCCCGACGGCGGCGCCGATGATCCCGGACTCGGACAGCGGCGTGTCCAGCACGCGCTGCTCGCCGAAGTCCTTCTGGAGCCCGTCGGTGATCCGGAAGACGCCGCCGAGCCTACCGACGTCCTCGCCCATGACCAGGACCTTCGGGTCACGCTCCATCGCGGCCCGCAGGCCGTCGTTGAGCGCCTTGGCCAGCGTGGTCGCCATGGCTCAGCCCTCCCCGTCGACGAAGGACGCGTGGTAGGCGAGGTACTCCGCCCGCTCGGCCTCGACCTGCGGTGACGGGTCCGCGTAGACCTCGGAGAACATCCGTTCCGGGCCGGGCTGCGCCATCGCCCGGCAGAACGCCCGCAACCGCTCACCGAGCTCGTTCGCCTCGGCCTCCACGCCGTCGAAGAACTCGGGCTCGACGCCGTGCCGCCGGGCGAGGTGCACCCGCACCCGCTCGATCGGGTCCTTCAGCTTCCACAGCTCGACCTCGCCGGCGAGCCGGTAGCGGGTGGCGTCGTCCGAGGTGGTGTGGGCGTCCATCCGGTAGGTGAACGCCTCGATCAGGACCGGCCCGTTGCCGGTCCGGCACTCCTCGAGCGCCCAGCGGGTGACGGCCAGGCAGGCCAGCACGTCGTTGCCGTCCACCCGGACGCCGGGGAAGCCGTAACCGCGGGCCCGCTGGTAGAGCGGAACGCGGGTCTGCCGGTTCAGCGGCACCGAGATCGCCCACTGGTTGTTCTGGCAGAAGAACACCAGCGGCGCGTCGTACGCAGCGGCCCACACGAAGCCCTCGTGGACGTCGCCCTGGCTGGTCGCGCCGTCACCGAAGTAGCAGATGGTGGCCTCGCCGGTGTCCGGGTCGCCCACCTTGGACTCGAAGCGCTGCCCCATCGCGTAGCCGGCCGCGTTCAGGCACTGGTTGCCGATGACGATCGTGTACGGGTGGAACCGCTTCCCGGTGAAGTCCCACGACCCGTGGTCGGTGCCGCGGAAGATCCCGAGCAGCTCGGCGGGGTCGACGCCGCGGCACCAGGCGACCCCGTGCTCGCGGTAGCTGGGGAAGCACATGTCGGTGGGGCGCAGCGCACGCCCGGACCCGACCTGGGCGGCCTCCTGCCCGAGCAGCGGCACCCAGATGCCCAGCTCGCCCTGCCGCTGCAGCGAGTTGCCCTCGCGGTCGGCCCGGCGGACCAGGACCAGGTCGCGGTACAGCGACTTCAGCTCGTCGAGGGACACGTCGGCGTAGCGGTCGAACCGCTCGTCCGGGACCCGCTCGCCCTCGGGGGTCAGCAGCTGGACGAGCTCGGGCCCTCCCGCGTCCACCCCCTTGAGGCCGGCGACGACCTGGGACTGGCTGGGGCGCGACCGCGGGTCGGTCGGTACCCATGCCTGCGGCTTGTCCACGGCGTACCTCCTCGGTGTCGCCCGGACCGGGTGGCGGTCGCGGGGCGTTGTCCCGCCGTGACCCGCACGGGTGGGCGGGCCAGGGACGCGTCGGTGCGTCGACGCCGATCCTGGCACGCCGGCGTGCGGTCGGACAGCCGAGTGCCGCGGTGTCCACACGCGACGCCCGGCGCCCGGTCGTGGACCGGGGCCGGGCGGGGACCTCAGGAGCCCTGCTGGGTCCCCGGGGGTGGCGGGAACGCCGGCGGCTGCTGCGTGTTCGGCGTGGTCGGACCGCCGTCGCCCCGCGGGGTGCCCGTCGCCGGGCCGGGGGTGGGCGGGGTGGTGCCGGGGGTGCCGTAGCCGTAGCCGGGCTGGGGGATCCCGGCCGCGTCCTTCGCCTTGCGGGCCGCACCGCTGATCTGGTTCGTGTACTTGCCCTTCGTCTGCTTGTCGACGAACTGGGCGGCGGAGTCCAGGACCTTCCCGGCCTTGTCCGGGTTGGACCTGGCGTAGCGGCGGGCCGCCTCGACCGCCCCGGCGAGGACGGTGAGCCGGCGGAACAGGTGTGCCATGTCGAGGACCTCCGTGACGTGCGCGGCTTCTCGGTGAGCCGCAGCTCGTGAGTCGCAAGGACCCACGGTAGGGGAACGCACCCGGTCCGGCAGGGAGTTCCCCGTCGGTGGGCAGGTCGGACGCGATCCGCTACCGGGCCTGCCGGCCCATCAGGAAGAACTCCGGGTTGGGTCGCAGCGCGGTCAGGTGCGCGAGCCGGTTCGACATCGCGAACAGCGCGGTGATCGCGCCGACGTCCCAGATCTCGTCGTCGGTCAGGCCCGCGGCCCGGGCGTCGTCGAGGTCGGCCTCGGTCAGCGCCTCGGACTGCCGGGCGACCAGCAGGGCGAGATCGACGATCGCCCGCTCGCGCTCCGACAGCTCCACCGCGTACGGGTTCGTGGCGACCTTCTCGGCGATCTCCGGGTCCTTGTACCGGATCCGCAGGATCGCGCCGTGCGCGACGACGCAGTAGGTGCAGTGGTTCGCCCCCGAGGTGGCGACGACGACGAGCTCCCGCTCGGCCTTGGACAGCCCGTCGTCGGAGTCCATCAGCGCGTCGTGGTAGTCCAGGAACGCCCGCAGCTCGCGGGGCCGGCGACCGAGCGCCCGGAAGACGTTCGGGACGAACCCGGACTTCTCGGCGATTGCCCCGATGCGCTCCGCCAGGTCCGGCGGGAGCCCGTCGAGATCGACGTGCCCGAACCGGCTCACCTCGTGCTCTGCCATGGCCGCGACGTTAGCCCGTTGCGGGCTTGGCGGGGCAGGCCGGATCCGGGACCATCTCGCGGCATGGGAGTCCCGGAGCAGGTGCGCGAGCGGCTCGCGACGTGGTGCGCGGAGCTCGTGCCCGAAGCCGAACGCGACCGGCGCCGGATCGGCTACACGACCGCCGGGCGCACCGTCACGATCCTCGACCGGCGCCCGCCGTCGTTCCCGGAGCTGGGCGCGGCCTGGTCGTCGACGCCGCTGGCGCAGCTGCGCGCCGACGATCCGGACCAGGGCATCTGGACGCTCTACGTCCCGGCCGCCCCCGAGTCGGGCGCGCGGTGGGAACGCGTGACACCGCCCGCCGAGGACCCGTTCGTGCTGCTGGAACGGGTGGCGGACGGCATCCGGGCGGTGGGCTCCGGCTGAGCCCGGCCCTACTTCTCGCGGGCGCCGCGGGCGGGAGCCATCGCCGACGGTGCCGCCGGGCGGCGGTCGACGTCCTCGCCGGCGGCCGGTGACGCGGTCCGCGGCGCGGGGACCGCGGGCGCGGCGGGTTCTGCGGACGTGGCTTCTCCGGACGTGGCGGGCGCCGCCGGGGGTGCGGGCTCGTCCACCGGGCCGGCCTGGGCCGGGACCGGGGTCTCCGGGGGCACCACCGGTTCGGCGGCGGGCTCGGCGGCGGTGGTGTCCGGGCCCGTGCTCTCCGGAACGCTCTCCGGGAGGCCGGTGCCGCGCAGGAAGCGGGCCGACGCCTGGTTCAGCACCTCGATCAGCGTCGTCCCGGACGACGCGGCCCGCGGCTCGTCCCCGACGACGGCCACCATCCGCGGCGCGGCCGCGGTCAGCAGCAGGGCGTCGGCCTGCAGCGCCCCGGCGCCCACGACGACGACGAGGTCCGCGGCGTCGGCGGGCGGCAGCGCGGACAGCAGGGCGTCGCTCCCGATCACCCGCAGCAGCCCGAACCCCGGGACGCCGCGCGCGGCGTCCTCGGACCAGGCCCGCGCCAGGTCCGGGTGGTTCCGGGCCAGCTCGCCGAGGAGCCGCTCGAGCTCCGCGCGGTCGGCCACCTCGCGGCGGGCCCGGCCGAGCTCGTCGAGCGCGCCGGCGTAGGCCTCCGGGTCGTGTGCCCGCAGGGCCGCGACCGCCGCGGTGTGCTCCGGCCCCGCGGCACCGAACGGCACGGACGACTCGCACGCCGCCGCCAGCCGCTCGAGCTCGTCGGCGGCCTCCGCCGGGTCACCGTGCTCGTCGTAGTCGACGATCGCCCGGGCGACCCGCTCGGTCGCGTCCAGGTCGGGCACCGACACCGGCGAGTCGTGCTGCAGGAACAGCACGTCGTGCCGCAGCCCGGCCACCGACCGCGCCGCCGCGGCGACCCGGTCCAGCGAGTCGATCAGCGCGGGCAGCTCGTGCTCGGACCGCGGGACCGGCAGGCCGAGCACCGAGCAGAGGCGGGCGATCTCGTCGTCCCGTTGGGCCAGGTGCAGGTGGTGGGCGACCGCGAGGACCTCGTCGTAGGTCTGCGGCACCTCGCCGTCGGTCCGGAACGCGCGCAGCAGCGGCTCGGCGTCCTTCTGCTCCGGGGGCTTGAAGTAGGAGCGGCTGCGGCCGCCGTTGTCCAGGAAGTCCAGGTAGCGCCGGATCGCCTCGGCGCCGCCCTGGGGCAGCGCCTCCACGGCCTCGATCCGGGGGCCGGACTCGGCCCGGGCCGCCCGGTCGTCCCGCTGGCGGGGGGCGAGGCCCTGCAGCGCCTCGAACTCGGTGCGCAGGCCGCCGTGCACCAGCCGGGCGAGCAGGGTGCGCAGCCGGTCGGCGTCCGGGGCCTCGGCCAGCGCGTCGAGCTTGCCGAGCACGCACCGGGCGACCTGGGTGACGGCGGCGCGCCGGTCGGCGTCGAGGTCACGCAGCAGGTCGGGGACGACCCGGGCCTCGCCGGTCTCGGCGCCGTCGACCGTGCGGCCGGCCCGCGCGCAGCAGCCGGCGACGAAGGCCGGGGCCGGCAGCGCGGACTCCGGTGGCAGTTCCTGGTCGGTGCGGGCGGAGCGGTCGGCCCCGGCTGTGGCCAGCAGCCTGCGCAGCCGGCGCAGCTCGGCGGGCGACAGCTCGGGCAGGTGGTCGACGACCCTCCCCGCGACGGCGTCCGGCAGGGCCGCGCACACCCTCGCCAGCCGGTCGGTCGTGGCACCGGTGAGCAGGATCCGCATGCCGTAGCCGGTCAGCTCGGCCAGCGCGCGGGCCAGCTCGTCCGGGGCGGTGTCGGACAGGACGGCCAGCGGCTCCTCCGCCACCACGCCGGGCAGCGTCTCCGGTTCGTCGCCGGGCCGGGGGCGGCGGGCCGGTGACTCCAGCGCCGCGGACAGCGAGCGCAGCCCGGCCGGGACCCGGCCGGCGCGGATGTCACCCACGATCCGGGACGTGGCCGCACGCGTCGCCGGCCCGCCCCGGCCGCTGCCCGCCAGCCGCTCGACGAACCCGACGAGCGTCTCCGGGTCCGTGCCCTCGGACACCCGTACATCGAGCATCTCGCCTACACCTCCGCCGTGCCAGCTACGCCGTACCGGGGACGGCGCCCACGGTGTGTATCGCCGTGGCGCGCTCGGCGTTCCGCCGCCACTCCGGTGCCCCGTTCGGCCGACACCACGTTCCCTCACGGTGCGCGACGACCTTCGTCCCGAACGGGCACTCGGCTGCGGCGGATCGGTCCCCCTCGGAGGCTACCCGTCACATCGCTACGCTGGGCCGATCTCGCGGCATCGCGGAACGACGCCACACGGGCGACCTCCGGCGTCCACCCTGAGTGACGACCCGGCAGGCAGCACTACTCCATCGGAGTGGAACCGAGATCTCAGCAGCACCGGGCGGACGGCTGCCGGTCCTGCCGGTCGGTCCGCTCCCGCCAGAACTCACGCTCGGACAGCACCGGCTCGCCGGGGTGGTGCGCGGCCCGGTGCTGCAGGTAGCGCTCGTAGTCCCGTTCCCCCGCGAGCTCGCGCAGGAACTGCCAGACCGCCCGCAGCCGGGTCATCCGGACGTCCCGGAGCCGGCGAGCTCGCGCTGCTTGGCGCGCTCCTCCTTCGTGGGGATCAGCCCGGACGGCGCCCAGAGCCGCGACTCGACGTAGGGGTCCTCCGACCCGCCACCGAGCGGACGGCCGCGCAGTGCCGCGACCCACACCCGGATCGAGTCGAGCAGCACGATGACGATCAGGATGGCGAACAGTGCGGTCAGCGCGGTGTCGAGCGTCGTGTTGAACACGACCTGCTGCATGTCCTCCACCGACTTCGCCGTGCCGAGGCTGGTCTTCCCCGCGTCCAGCGCCTCCTGGTACTGGGTGCGCTGCGCCCAGAAGCCCAGCTTCGGGTTGTCCGAGAAGATCTTCTGGTAGCTCGCGGTGAGCGTGACCGCCGCGTCGAACGCGAGCGGGACCAGCGTGATCCACGCGTACCGGGCCCGGCCGGTCTTGATCAGCAAGGTGGTGCAGACGGCCAGCGCGACCGCGGCGAGCAGCTGGTTCGCGATGCCGAACAGCGGGAAGAGCTGGTAGATGCCGCCCAGCGGGTCGTTCACGCCGGCGTAGAGCAGGTAGCCCCAGGCCCCGACGATGACGGCGCTGGCCGTCCAGGCGGCCGGGCGCCAGCTCGTGTCCTTGAAGCGGGGCCACATGTTGCCGACGGTGTCCTGCAGCATGAAGCGCCCGACCCGGGTGCCGGCGTCCACCGTGGTGAGGATGAACAGCGCCTCGAACATGATCGCGAAGTGGTACCAGAAGGCCCGCATCGCCTCGCCGCCGAAGATCTCGGAGAACACCGTCGACAGCCCCACGGCCAGGGTGGGGGCGCCGCCGGAGCGGCCGACCAGGCTCTGCTCCTCGACCGCGGCCGCAGCGGCGGTGAGGTCGGCCGGGGAGATCGTGAACCCGATCTGCTGGACGGCCGCCGACGCCGACTCGACGGTCGGGCCGAGCACCGTGCTCGGCATGTTCATCGCGAAGTACAGGCCCGGGTCCAGGATGCAGGCCGCGGCCATGGCCATGACCGCCACGAACGACTCCATGAGCATGGCGCCGTAGCCGATCACCCGGACCTGCGACTCCTTCTGGATCAGCTTCGGGGTGGTGCCCGAGGAGACGAGGGCGTGGAAGCCGGACAGCGCACCGCAGGCGATCGTGATGAACACGAACGGGAACAGCGAGCCCGCCGCGACCGGGCCGAGCCCGTCGAAGGCGAACCGGGTCAGCGGCGCCATCTGCAGCGTCGGCCAGGCCAGCAGGATCGACGCGGCCAGCAGCACGATCACGCCGATCTTCATGAACGACGACAGGTAGTCGCGCGGGGCCAGCAGCATCCACACCGGCAGCACCGAGGCGGCGAAGCCGTAGATCACCAGCGCCAGCGTCAGCTGGTTCGCGCTCAGGTGGAACACCTCGCCCCAGGACGAGTTCTGCACCCAGCCACCGGCGACGATCGCGAGCAGCAGCAGCGCGACACCGATCGCCGAGCCCTCGATGATCTTCCCTGGCCGGATGTAGCGCAGGTAGAAGCCCATGAACAGCGCGATCGGGATCGTCATCGCGAGCGAGAACGTGCCCCACGGCGAGTCGGCGAGCGCCTGGACCACGACCAGCGCCAGCACCGCCAGCAGGATGATCATGATCGCCAGCACGGCGATGATGGCCGCGACGCCGCCGACCGGTCCGATCTCCTCGCGGGCCATCTGGCCGAGGCTGCGCCCGCCGCGGCGGGTGGAGAAGAACAGCGTGACCATGTCCTGGACCGCGCCGGCGACGATCACGCCGACGATGATCCAGATCGTCCCGGGCAGGTAGCCCATCTGCGCGGCGAGCACCGGACCGACGAGCGGTCCCGCACCGGCGATGGCGGCGAAGTGGTGCCCGAACAGCACCCGGCGGTCGGTCGGCTGGTAGTCCTGCCCGTCGTCGAGCCGCTCGGCCGGGGTGGCCCGGGTGTCGTCGACCAGCAGGGCCCGGTAGGCGATGAAGCGGGAGTAGAACCGGTAGGCGATCGCGTACGACGCGACGGCGGCGAACACCAGCCAGGCCGCCGAGATCTGCTCGCCGCGGGTGAACGCGACGATCCCCCAGGCCACCGCGCCGAGCACCGCGACCGCGGCCCAGAGCGCGATCTGTTTCGGGTCCCGGCGGCGGGCGGTCGGGCCTCCGCCGCGTCCCTCGGGTTCCTTCGGCCGCTCCGTCGTGACCATCCCGCCCCCAGCTTCGTGCACCGTGCGCGACCGGCACCGGTGTGCCGATCCGGACGGGGACGTTACGGCGGGCGAACCGCCCTGTCACCGCCGCCGGGCGTGACGTTATGGAGTCTCGACACCACACGGCGGAGCCCCCGCCACCGGGCCGGGGACGGGGGCTCGCGCGGGGATCGGTCAGGCGCCGAGACGCTGCTTGAGGGCCTCGAACTCGTCGCGGACCGAGCTCGGCAGGTTGTCGCCGATCGTGGTGAACCACTCCTCGATCAGCGGGATCTCGGCCTTCCACTCCTCGACGTCGACGGCCAGCGCCGCCGCGACGTCGGCCGGGTCGGCGTCGACGCCCTCGAGGTCGATCTGGTCCGCGGTGGGCACGAAGCCGATCGGGGTCTCGACGGCGGCCGCCTTGCCCTCCATCCGCTCGATGCACCACTTCAGGACCCGGCTGTTCTCGCCGAAGCCCGGCCACAGGAACCGGCCGTCGTCGCCCCGGCGGAACCAGTTCACGTAGAAGATCTTCGGCAGCTTGCCGGCGTCGGCGCTCTTGCCGACGTTCACCCAGTGCGCGAAGTAGTCGCCGACGTTGTAGCCGAGGAACGGCAGCATCGCCATCGGGTCCCGGCGCACCTCGCCGACCTTGCCGGCCGCGGCCGCGGTCTTCTCCGAGGACATGGTCGCGCCCATGAACGTGCCGTGCTGCCAGTCGCGGGCCTCGGTGACCAGCGGGATGGTGGTCTTGCGGCGGCCACCGAACAGGATCGCCGAGATCGGGACGCCGTTCGGGTCGTCCCACTCCGGCGCGACGACCGGGCACTGCGCGATCGGCGTGGTGTAGCGGGAGTTCGGGTGGGCGGCGTTCACGCCGGACTCGGGGGTCCAGTCGTTGCCCTTCCAGTCGGTCAGGTGGGCCGGCTCGCCCTCGAGGCCCTCCCACCAGACGTCGCCGTCGTCGGTCAGCGCCACGTTGGTGAACAGCGAGTTGCCCTGCTCGATGGTGCGCATCGCGTTCGGGTTGGTCTTCCAGTTGGTGCCCGGCGCGACACCGAAGAAGCCGAACTCGGGGTTGATCGCGTAGAGCCGGCCGTCCTTGCCGAACCGCATCCACGCGATGTCGTCGCCGACGGTCTCGGCGCGCCAGCCCGGGATGGTCGGCTGCAGCATGGCGAGGTTGGTCTTGCCGCAGGCGCTCGGGAACGCGGCGGCCACGTAGTACGCCTTGTCCTCCGGGCTGATGAGCTTGAGGATCAGCATGTGCTCGGCGAGCCAGCCCTCGTCGTGGGCGATGGCCGAGGCGATCCGCAGGGCGTAGCACTTCTTGCCGAGCAGGGCGTTGCCGCCGTAGCCGGAGCCGAAGCTCCAGATCTCCCGGGTCTCCGGGAAGTGGCTGATGTATTTGGTCTCGTTGCACGGCCACGGCACGTCGGCCTGGCCGGGCTCGAGCGGGGCACCGATCGAGTGCAGCGCCTTCACCCAGCGGTCACCGGCGGCGTCGAGCAGCGGGACGACGCGCGAGCCCATCCGGGTCATGATCTTCATGGAGATCACGACGTACTCCGAGTCGGTGATCTCGACACCGAGCATCGGGTCGTCCGAGTCGGTCGGGCCCATGCAGAACGGGACCACGTACATGGTCCGGCCCCTCATCGAGCCGCGGTACAGCTCGGTCATGGTCTGCTTCATCTCGGCCGGGGCCATCCAGTTGTTGGTCGGCCCGGCGCCGCGCTCGGTCTCGGTGCAGATGAAGGTGCGCTCCTCGACCCGCGCCACGTCGTCCGGGTCGGAGGCGGCGTGGAACGAGTTGGGCTTCTTGTCCGGGTCCAGCCGCGTGAGCGTGCCGGCGTCGACCAGCTGGTCGGTCAGCCGGGTCCACTCCTCCTCCGACCCGTCGCACCACACGACGCGGTCCGGGGCGGCCAGATCGGCGATCTCCTGAACCCAGGCCACGACGCCCTGGTTCGTGGTCGGTGCGCGGTCGGTGCCCGGAACGGTCGCTGCAGTCATGTCGTCCTGTTCTCCTCGCCGGCCCCGGCCCGCCGCCCGGGGGAACCACTGCGAGCCCGTGGCCGATGCGGCCCGGGCCCAGACGGGAAAGGGTGTACGCCGAGGCTACCCGCGGAAATCGCGCCTACCCATGGCCCTTCTTGAGAGGTCAGGCACAGCACCGATCAGGTAAATCGATCCAGTACACCTTTCCCGCGGTGTGACGTCGTCGCTGGTGACGGCCTTGTCACACGAACGCAACCTGCCTGCGGTGACGGATTCGGTGATGCCCGGTGACGATACTCCGGAAATGTGCGGGCCGGCGCCGGAGAAACACTCCCTCAGGCCGGAACACTCGGATCCAATGTACTTTTCGGAAGGCCTTACGCATTCGCCGTGCGGAAGGGGGCGCGTGGCGCGACGGCCGGGGGCGGGACCGGCCGCGCGAGCTCCGGGAGCATGATCGGCAACCGGTGCGCGGTGACCTGCCAGTAGCGCGCGGTCGGGTCCGCCGCCCGCCAGGCGTCGGCGAGCCGGACGACGGCATCCGGGTCGACCCGGCGGCGCGGCCGCGGGCGCATCCCGCACCGGGCACGGATGCCGGCGTCGAGCGCCCGCCAGGCGTCCTCGGCGGTGGAGTGCACGGAGACCTCCGGCCGGGATCCGGTCGTGCTGCCGTCGTCCGCACACGCGTCACCGAGGACCAGGGTGTAGGCGCTGACCACCTCGTAGGGCACGGCACGCTCCCGTGTGACATCGGCACCGACGGCCCGGCGGGACCGTCGCGGTCACCGGTAGTGAACCAGCCGGGGGACCCCGGCCCGGCCGATCGGGGATCCGCCACGGCGGCGCGTCGCCGGAACCACCCGTCCGGGCGGGCGGACGGTCACCCGTCACCACGACGGGTGACCACCGCCGCGGACGTGCGCTGGTCGACGGCCGGGCGGCTCGGTCGAGGTGCACGTCGTCGCCGTGCTCGGGCGGAAGTGTGCTGGTCGACGGCGAAGCCGCCCCGCGCCGCAGTCGACCTGCGCGTTCCCGCCTTCGACTCGGCGGAAGGGTGCTGATCGACAGGTGGTGGCGGCTCGGGGTGCACGTTCTCGCCGCGGGTGGGGCGGATTCGTGCGGGTCGATCGGGATCGCCGGGTCGATGTGCGCGTTCCCGCCCCGGGCGGGGCGAGAATGTGTTGATCGACTGCGGGGCCGACCCGGGACGGTGGTCGAGGTGCGCGTTCCCGCCTTCGAATCGGCGGAAGGGTGCTGATCGACACGTGCTGTCGGGTCAGGTGCACGTTGTCGCCGTGGGTGGGCCGGTGCCGGCGGGCGTCAGGGACGGCGCGGGGCCGGGACCCGGGCCGCACCGGTGGCCGGCACGTCCCGGTGGGCCCGCCGCAGCCCGCGACCCGCGACCACGAGCACCACCGCGACGACGGCGGCGCCCACCCCGGCGGCGGCGCCGACCCCCGCCACGAACGCCTCCCGGGCCGACGCGACCAGCGCGTCGCCGGCCCCGCCCGGGAGCCCGGGTGCGGCGGCGAGCGCGCCGCCGGGCGTCTCCCCGGCGGAGGGCGGTGCTCCCTCGGGCACGGACACCCCGGCCCGGTAGACCGCCGACAGCACGCCCCCGACCACCGCGGTGCCGAGCACCGCACCGACCTCGTAGGCCGTCTCGGAGACGGCCGAGGCGGCCCCGGCCTTCTGCGGCGGGACGGCCGCGAGGATGGCGTCGTTGGTCACCGTCTCGGAGAGCCCGATGCCGGCACCGACCAGCACCGTGGCCGCCATCAGCAGCACGACCGCCGGCTCGGCCGGCAGGAACCCGCCGGTCACGAAACCGGCCAGGACCAGGGCCAGCCCGGCCGCGACGAGCCGGTGCAGCGGGAACCGCCGGGCGAGCCGGGCCGCGACCAGCCCGGCCACGCTCGTCACCAGGAAGCCCGGCACCAGGAACAGGCCGGCCTGCAGGGGCGAGAACCCGCCGACGAGCTGCAGGTACTGCGCCGAGAAGAACAGCAGCCCGGTCAGCCCGAACATCGTCGTCGCGTTGGCGAGTGCGCTGTGGCGCAGCACCGGCCGGGAGAAGAGGTCCAGGTCGATCAGCGGGGCCCGCCCGCTCCGGGCGCGACGCCGCGTGTGCACGACGAAGGCGACGGCCGAGCCGGTGCCCACGGACGCGGCGAGCCCGGCGGCCGAGGTGAACCCGTCGCTGCCGACCAGCTTGACCGCCAGCACCAGCGGCCCCATCGCCAGCAGCGAGAGGGCGACGCCGGCGAGGTCCGGCCGTCCGGGCCGCTCGGACCGCGACTCGGGCACCAGCACCGGCGCGACGACCAGCAGCAGCGCCATCGGCAGCACGTTCAGCAGGAAGACCGAGCCCCACCAGTAGTACTCGAGCAGCAGGCCGCCGACGATCGGGCCGAGCGCGGCACCGGCCGCGAACCCGGTCGCCCAGATCGCGAGCGCGAGCCGCCGGTGGGTGCGGTCGACGAACACGGTGCGCAGGAGCGCCAGCGTCGAGGGCATGAGCATCGCGCCGAACACCCCGAGCAGGGCACGGGCGACGACGAGCTGGGCGGCCGACGTCGCGAACGCCGCGGCCAGCGAGACCGCACCGAACCCGGCGACACCGATCATCAGCAGCCTGCGGCGCCCGACCCGGTCGCCGAGCGTGCCCATGGTGACCAGCAGCCCGGCCAGCACCAGGGGATAGACGTCCACCACCCACAGCAGCGTCGCCGCGTCCGGGCGGAGCGCGGCACTCAGCTCGGGCAGCGCCACGCCGAGCACCGTGTTGTCGATCGAGACCAGCACGGTCGGGATCGCCAGCACGGCAAGTGCGAGCCAGGCGCGGGGCCCGGGCCGGGCCGGCGCCGCGTCCCGGTGGGTGACCTCGGGCCGTGACATCACTCGTCTCCTTCGTCTCCGCGGGGAACTTGACCGTCTGGTCGGTACACCTCTAGTACCGTCCAGACGGTGCAGTTCGTTCCCGGGGGCGGCTGTGAGACCGAGCACCGCCGGTAGGCTGCGTCGATGGCCGAGCAGCGGAACGCAGGACGGTCGGCCCGCGACCGGGTGCTCGACGCGTACGAGACGGTGCTGATCGAGCACGGGCCCGGCGCCGCCACGCTGGACGCCGTCGCCGCGCGCGCCGAGGTCTCCAAGGGCGGGCTGCTCTACCACTTCGGTTCGAAGGAGGCGCTCGTCGCCGGGCTGCTCGACCGGCTGCGGGAACGCAGCACGCGCGACGCCGAGCTCATGCGCGCGGACCCGGCCGGGCCGGTGGCCTACTACCTGCGCACCTCGGTCCCCGGCGGCGAGTCGCCGGCCGGGCTCACCCGCACCTACCTGGCGACGCTGCGGATCGCCGACGGCAGCACGGCCGGCACGAACGCGCGGGACACCCTCGCCGCGGTCGACGCCGACGGGCTCGCCGCCCTCCGGGAGGAGATCGACGACCCGGTGCTGGCCTGGCTGGTGCAGCTCGTGGGCGACGGCCTCTACCTGCGCACGCTGACCGGTGCACCGCTGACCGGCGGCGTGTCCCCCGAGGAGCTGCACGACCGGCTGACCGGGCTGCTCGGTACCCGTTCCCGGGCCGGGTGAACCCGTCCCGCGCAGAGCGCGTCGAACCGGTTGCTCAGGGTAGGCTCGAACCCTGCTCACGCACGGGGAGGGGCCCACTGTGGAGGGAACCGGCACCTACCTGACGCTGGTCGTGATCGGTGTGCTGGTCACGGTCGGTGTCGGACAGATCCTGCTGCGCTCCGGGCAGCCGTTCCTCGAGGACGTCTTCCGGAACAACGAGAGTGCACACTCGGTGAACCGGCTGCTGGTGGTGCTGTTCCACCTGCTGACGCTCGGTGTCCTCGGGATGATCTCGATCATCGACGTTCCGGAGAACGCCGGGCCGGCGCAGACCATCGTGTTCAAGCTGGGCGTGGTGCTGCTGCTCGTGGGGATCGCCTACGGCATCTCCATGCTGGTGCTGCTGCGGATCCGCGAGCGGCGCCGCCAGCAGGCGGTGTCCGCCGAGATCGACGAGAAGATCGCCGAGCAGCGGCGCGGGCCCGGCCGGTTCCGCCGCGGCGGGTCCCCGGACCCGGAGCCGCGGGCGCCGTCGGAGCAGCCGGGGGACTGACCCCGGAGGTCAGCGGGTGCCGTCGAGCACGGCCGTGAGCAGGTCGTCCACCGGATCCCCGGCAGTGACGACGCGGTCGGCGAGGCCGTCGCCGTCGAGGTCGGTCCAGAACCACGTCCCGGCCGGGGTGTCGACGACCAGGGTGTCCGGCACGCCGTCGCCGTCGCCGTCCCGGGCGGCGGGCCCCGTGACCGGGACGGCCGATCCTCCACCGAGCAGGTCCTCGGGCCGGCGCGCCCGTGGGACCGCCACCGACCGCCACCAGGGTTCCGTCCCGGCCGCCGCCGTCGCGGCGGCGGTGCCGGTCGCGCCCCACGGCCAGCGGACGGGGCGCGGGTAGGGGATCGGGCGCGGATGGAGGGCCCGGCGGCCGCCGTCACCCCGCACGGCCGGTCCCGGCGGCGCGCTCGGCGTCGAGGGTCCGCCGGATCAGCTCGCGGTCCGCGGCCGCCAGCACCGCCGCCCGCACCCGCACGGCGATCGCCCGGGCCCGGGCCGCACGGACCGCCCGGAGCCGGGCCGCGATCCCGGCGCCGGCGAGCAGCACCAGGCCCGCGAGCACGAGCAGCAGGCCCGGCCCCGCGGCCGGCAGGACCCGCCCGGCACCGGCGAGGCCGGACAGCACCGACCCCGACAGCACCGACCCCGACAGCACCGGGCCGGACGCGAGACCGCCCGGCAGCACCACCGCTCCCGAGACCACTGCGCCGGTGATCCCTGCGCCCGGCACCCGGCCGCCCGCCGACCGGGCAGGACGAGCCGCCCCGCGGGCGCGACGTCCGGCGCGGGCGCGAGGCCCCGTCGGGTACGGGATGCGGCTCGCAGCGGGTGCGGTCCGGCCGGACGCGGACCGGCGCGCCCGGGCACCGCTCCGCGGCAGCGCGGCGGCGGCCGCGGCGGCGAGGACCGGCCCCGCGGACCGTGACGGAGCGTGAGTGATCTCCATCACGATCATTCTCCGGTGGAGCAACGACCGGGTGGCGGCGGTCCGGCGCAGCACCGGCCCGCAGCGGCGGTCCCAGCCGTCGTCGAACTCGCGTGCCGGGCCCTCCAGGGCCGCCGCCCACCAGGCCGGGTCGGCCACCCGGTCCGGGCACACCAGCGCGCGCTCGATCACGCCGTCCACCTGCGACGACAGCCGTTCCGCGCAGTCCATCCCGGCCAGCACCAGCCTCGACCGAAGATCACCCGCGGCGCCGTCGGATCCCATGGACCCAGTCTCGGCGGGCCCGGCCGGGCAGGGATGCGTAGGACTGCGCAAACCGGCCGGCCCGGGGCTGCCCGCCCGGCCGGCCCGGGCGCCGGATGCGGACGGATCGCCACCCGGGGCAACCCCCACGGTGTCCCGGGCGTCTGCGTTGTCGGGGCCGAGGAAGCTGCCCGACACCAGAACCGCAACCAGACCGTGACACCGTCGTTGGACGTGTAGAGCGGACCTGTATGGAGGAAGTGTGAGCGCCGTTACTCCCGCCCGCCCGGCCGTCGACCCGGACGCCGTCGCGCCTACGCGCCCGGGGCACCAGACCGGCTCCGGCGTGGGACAGACGCCCTTCCCGGCCAGCCCTGCCCGGTCGACGAACGGGTCCGCCCGTGCCCCGCAGCCGGAGGGCCCCGAGGGCTTCCGGCGGCCGCGCCCGCGGCCCGCGCCGCGGCGCAGCCCGAACCCGGCCGTGTCGGTGATCGTCCCGACCCGCAACGAGGCCCGGAACCTGGAGATCGTGCTGCCGGCCATCGCCGCGGTGCGCCCGGCCGTGCACGAGGTCATCGTCGTGGACGGCAACTCCACCGACAACACCGTCGCCGTCGCGCGCCGCACGCTGCCCTGGGCCCGGGTCATCACCCAGACCCGCAAGGGCAAGGGCAACGCGATGGCCTGCGGCTTCACCGCCGCCACCGGCGACGTCCTGGTCATGTTCGACGCCGACGGCTCGGCCGACCCGAACGAGATCCCGGCCTTCGTCGAGGCGCTGGTCGCCGGCGCCGACTTCGCCAAGGGCAGCCGGTTCCGCAAGGGCGGCGGCTCGGACGACATCACGCTGCTGCGCAAGACCGGCAACGCCGGCCTGAACGGTGTGGCGAACCGCCTGTTCGGCACCCACTACACCGACCTCTGCTACGGCTACAACGCCTTCTGGGCCGACCTGCTCCCGCAGCTCGAGCTCCCGGACCCGGGCGCGCCGCAGCCGGAGGACGGTTCGATGCTCTGGGGCGACGGCTTCGAGATCGAGACCGTGCTGAACTGCCGGGTCGCCGCGGCCGACCTCACCATCAAGGAGGTCCCGTCGGTCGAGCGAGAGCGCATGTTCGGCGAGACCAACCTGCGGACCTTCGCGGACGGCACCCGGGTGCTGCGTACCCTGATGGCCGAGCACCGTCGCATGGAGCAGCGCCGCAAGGCGTCGGGGTACGCCCGCTAGGCACCCCGGCCCGCGGGACGGCACCGCCCCCGACATCCCGGCACGAGGAGCGAGTACACCGTGAGCGCCCTGCCGACCGCCAGCGTGGTCGTCTGCGTCTACACCGAGAAGCGCTGGTACGACATCAAGGCCGCCGTCGAGTCGGTGGCCGCCCAGGACGTCACGCCGGTCGAGACGTTCGTCGTCGTCGACCACAACGAGGCGCTGCGCGAGCGCGCCGAGCGCGAGTTCGCCCCCCGCGGGGTGACGGTCCTCGCCAACGCGCGCACCCAGGGCCTGTCCGGGGCCCGCAACACCGCGGTCGCCGCCGCCACCGGTGAGGTCGTCGTCTTCCTCGACGACGACGCCGCCGCGCGTCCCGGCTGGCTGACCGCGCTGCTGGCGCCCTACGCGGACCCGGACGTCATCGGCGTCGGCGGAATCGCCCATCCGAAGTGGCCGGACGGCCGTCCGCGCACCCTGCCCGGTGCCGCGCCCGCCGACCCGGACGCCACCGGCGAGCTCGACTGGGTCGTCGGCTGCACCTACACCGGCCAGCCCACCGAGCGCGCCGAGATGCGCAACCTGATGGGCTGCAACATGTCGCTGCGCGCCGAGGTGTTCAAGCGGGTCGGCGGCTTCGCCGAGGACATGGGCCGGATCGGGAAGAACCCGCTGGGCTGCGAGGAGACCGAGCTCTGCATCCGGGCCCGGCAGGCCTACACCGCCGACGGCCGGACGCCCCGGATCCTGTTCGAGCCGAAGGCCGCGGTCGACCACCGCGTCTCCGACGACCGTGTCTCGTGGCGCTACCTGCTGCGCCGCGGCTGGGCCGAGGGCATCTCCAAGGCGGCCGTCTCCAAGGTCGTCGGCACCGGGGACTCGCTGTCCACCGAGAGCAGCTACACGATGAAGGTGCTGCCCAAGGGGGTCCTGCGGGAGGCGAAGGACCGCAACCCGGCCTCCGCCGCGGCCATCGTCGCCTGCTTCGGCGTGACCGCCGCCGGGTACGTCCGCGGCCGGCTCCCCGGCGCGACCGCGCACGTCCGGCTGCCCGCGGCCGACCCGAACACCCCCGGTGCCTGAGCTCCGCGACCGGCGGATCCGCTCCTACGTCCACCAGCGCGTCCGGTTCTCCGAGGGCCAGGAGTCGGCATGGCACCGGCTGTGGCCCGAACTCGGCCGCGAGGTCGCCGACCTGCTGCCCGGCGAGGGCGAGCCGTCCTGGGACCCGCACGCCGCGTTCGGCCGGACCGCCCCGCTGATCCTCGAGATCGGCTCCGGGATGGGCGAGACGACCGCGCTGCTGGCCGCGGCCGAGCCGGAGATCGACCACCTGGCCGTCGAGGTGTACGAGCCGGGGCTGGCGCAGCTGCTGATGCGGATCGAGCAGGCCGGGCTGACCAACCTGCGGCTGCTCCGCGGTGACGCCGTCGAGCTGCTGGAACGCGCGATCGCGCCCCGGTCGCTCGACGGCATCCGGATCTTCTTCCCGGACCCGTGGCCGAAGCGGCGGCACCACAAGCGGCGGCTGATCCAGCCCGACTTCGTCCGGCTGGCCGCGTCCCGGCTCGTCCAGGGGGGACGCCTGCACCTCGCCACGGACTGGCCGCACTACGCCGAGCAGATGCGCCGCGTGGTCACCGCGGAGCCGTCCCTGCGCCCGGACGACGCCTTCCCGGTCGGGCCGGACGGCTGGCAGCCGCGGCCCGCCTGGCGCCCGGTCACGAAGTTCGAGGACCGGGCCCAGCTGGAGGGGCGGCCGGTGCGCGACCTCCTCCACGTCGCCGACCACGGCCCCGCCGAGAGCCCACCGTCCCCGCCGGAACAGCGCTGTCGATGAACCCCCGCCCGAGTGACCCCCGAAGGACACCCGTGACGACGGCCGAGCACGACCCGGGCACGCACCCCGCCCCGCCCGCGCGGCCGGTCCGGCGACCGGCCGGTTTCCGGCCCAGCCCGACGCCCCGCCCGCGGACCGGCGCCCCACCGGGGCGGCCGTCGCCGCCGTCCGGGGGCGGTCCCGCGGACCGGACCGCGCCCACACCGGCCGAGGGCCGGGACCCCACGACCCGCGCGGTCGTCGTCGTCCCGTCGGCCGGTCGGGCCGAGGCCGGCGCCGCCGTCGACGAGCGGCCGCAGCCGGCTCACGATCACCGGGAGCAGGCCACGGTCGCCACGCCACGCCCGGAGAAGCTGACGGTCGCGGTGCCGCGGCCCGAACCGGTCACCGTGGCCAACCAGGTCGAGGCGGCGGGCGCGACGACCGCCGTCCCGGCGGCCCGGACCGGCTGCCCGGTCACCGGGTACGGCCGCTCCGGAGGCCACCCGCCGCCTCCCGGTGTCGCCGACGAGCGCCGCCCGGAGCCGGTCGACCCGGCAGCCGCGGAGGAGTTCCTGCACCAGGTGTACGCCGAGACCGAGCCGGAGACCCCGCTGGCCGAGCGACTGCGCCAGGTGCGGGCCGAGATCGACCGGTCCGGGACCTACCGGCACACCGCGCACGAGCTAGTCTTCGGGGCCCGGGTCGCGTGGCGGAACTCCGCCCGCTGCATCGGACGGCTGTACTGGCAGTCGCTGCAGGTCCGCGACCTGCGGCACCTGCACGACCCGGCGGACGTCGCCCAGGAGTGCGTCGCGCACCTGCGTGCCGCCACCCGCGACGGGAAGATCCGTTCCACGATGACGGTGTTCGCCCCGGACGCCCCCGGGCGGCCCGGCCCGCGGATCCGCAACGACCAGCTCGTCCGCTACGCCGGGCACCGCGCCGCGGACGGCTCGGTCATCGGCGACCCCGGACAGGCCGACTTCACCGACCGCGTCGCCGGCCTGGGCTGGCCGCGGCCGCAGCCGCCGGGCCGGTTCGACGTGCTGCCGCTGCTGATCACCGGCGGGGACGGCCGGTCCCGGCTCTTCGACGTCCCGCCGGACGCCGTGCACGAGGTCCCGCTGCGGCACCCGGACCACGCCTGGTTCGCCCGGCTGGGGCTGCGCTGGCACGCGGTGCCGGCGATCAGCAACATGCCGCTGGAGATCGGGGGCGTGGTGTACCCGGCCGCGCCGTTCAACGGCTGGTACCTCGACACCGAGATCGGCGCCCGCAACCTCGCCGACCGGGACCGGTACGACCTGCTCCCCGAGATCGCCGATCGGCTCGGCCTGGACACCCGCTCGGAGCGGACCATGTGGCGGGACCGGGCGCTGGTCGAGCTGGTCCGCGCGGTGACCTACTCGTTCGACGCCGACGGCGTCACGATGGCCGACCACCACACCGAGTCCGAGCGGTTCCTGCGCCACCTGGCGCGGGAGGAGGCCGCGGGGCGCAGCTGCCCGACCGACTGGAGCTGGATCGTGCCGCCGATGTCCGGCGCGCAGACCCCCGTCTTCCACCGCTACTACGACGAGCCGGACCCGGCGCTGCGACCGGCGTTCCTGGCTCCGCCCCGTGAGTGGTGAAGCGGGCCCTGACCCTGCTCACCACTCACGGGGCGCAGCCCCGGCACCTGCCGCGTCCGGCCGCGGAACTCGGCGACCACCGTGCCGTCACCGGTCCGGACGGTGACGTCGTACAACCCGGACCGCCCGGCCAGGGAGCGCTCCACCGCCTCGGCGTGCAGCACGTCACCCGTCCGGGCCGGCTGCAGGAACGCGATGTCCGCGCCGGTGGCCAGCGCGGAGATGCCGTGCGAGTTGCTCGCGTAGGCCATCGCGGAATCGGCGAGCAGGAACAGGTAGCCGCCGTGGCAGACGCCGTGCCCGTTGGCGTGCTCCTCGGCGACGGTCATCGTCGCGACGGCGCGGCCGGGACCGACCTCGGTCACCTCGACGCCGGCGGACCGCGCCGCCCGGTCGCCCGCACGCATCGTCGCTGCCGTCTCGTCCGCGATCCGCTGTTCGTCCACCTGTGAGTGGTTAGCACGGCTCAGGCCGCGCTTACCACTCACAGGGTCTGCCCTAGGCTCGCCCCATGAACAGCGGCGCGGGGCAACACGCACGGGGCGCGCCGACGGGTCCCCTGGAGCGGGTCCTGCTGGTCTGGGACGCCCCGAACATGGACATGAGCCTCGGCTCGCTGCTGGGGGCCCGGCCGACCTCGGCCTACCGGCCCCGGTTCGACGCCGTCGGCCGCTGGCTCCTGGACCTCGCCGGCCCGGACGCCGAGGCCGAGGCCTGCGTGTTCACCAACGTCGCCCCGGGCAGCATCGAGATCGTCCGCCCGTGGGTCGAGGCACTGCGCAACGTCGGCTTCGCCGTCTTCGCCAAGCCGAAGACCAGCGAGGACTCCGACGTCGACGACGACATGCTCGCCCACATCGAGCTCCGCGCGAGCGAGGGCCGGTTGCGGCACGTGGTCGTCGCGTCCGGGGACGGGCGGGCGTTCAAGGAGCCGCTGGAGAAGCTCATCGGGGACGGCGCCGACGTCACGGTGATCGGCTTCCGGGAGTACGCCGGGTTCGCGCTGTCGTCCGAGGTCATCTCGTTCCTGGACCTCGAGGACATCGAGGGCGTGTTCCGGGAGCCGCTGCCGCGGGTCTCGCTCGACACGCTGCCCGACGAGGGCGCCTGGCTGCCGCCGTTCCGGTCCCTGCGCTCCCTGCTGGACCGCCGCTGATGACGGTGCTGCAGCGGCTCACCGCCCCGGTCGCGCTGAGCTGTGCCCCGGGCTTCCCGATCGTGCGGGACGCGGTGCTCGACGTCGACGACACCGGCCGGATCGCCTGGTTCGGGCCGGCCGCGGCGGCCCCGCCGACCGACGCCGTCGTCCGGCCGCTGCCCGGCCTGCTGCTTCCCGGTCTGGTCAACACGCACTGCCACACCCCGATGTCGCTGCTGCGCGGCATGGGCGGCGACCTGCCGCTCATGCCGTGGCTGACCGACGTCATGTGGCCGGCCGAGGGCCTGCTCACCGAGTCCGACGTGCACGCCGGGATGCTCGCCGGCTGCCTCGACCTGCTGCGGACGGGCTGCACCACCAGCGTCGAGATGTACTTCTTCACCGACGCCCTGATCGACGCCGTCCGCACCGCCGGGTCCCGCGCCGTGCTCACCCCGGGGATCATCGCCGCGCCCGGCTGGGACCGGCTGGGCACCTGGGAACAGATGCGCGACGACGTCTCGGCCCGGATCGACGCGCACGGCGTGCTCCCGGACGGCGACGGCCGGATCGAGCTGGGCTACGGGCCGCACTCGGCGTACACCCTGCCGCCCGGCGCGCTGGAGACGATCGCCGCGGCCGCCCGGGAACGGGGGGCGCTGGTGCACACGCACGTCGCGGAGTCCCGCGGCGAGGACGAGCAGCTGCGGGCCGAGCACGGCTCGGTCCCGGCCATGCTGGCCGCGGGCGACGCGCTGGGCGGGCGGTTCCTGGCGGCGCACTCGGTGCACCTGTCCGACGACGACATCACCACCTACGCCCGGCACGGCGTGGCCGTCGCGCACTGCCCGGGCTCGAACGCGAAGCTCGCCGCCGGCACCGCGCGGCTGCTGGACCTGCGCCGTGCCGGGGTGCCGGTGGGGCTGGGGACCGACGGGCCGGCGTCCTGCGACGACCTGGACCTGTGGCACCAGGCCCGCCTGGCCGGGCTGCTGGCCCGGATCGGCGCCGGGGACGCCGCCGCGCTCACCGCCGCCGACGTGCTGCTGATGGCGACCGCGGACGCGGCGCACGCGATCGGGCGCGACGACCTCGGCGTGCTCGAGGCCGGCCGCCGGGCCGACGTGGTGCACGTCGACACCGACGACACCGCGTTCGTCGCCCCGGAGGACGACGCCCAGCTGGTGTCCAACCTGGTCTGGGCCGGCGGGTCGCGGCTGGTGCGCGACGTGTGGGTGGGCGGCGAGCAGGTCGTCGCCGGTGGCGAGCCGACGATGGCCGACCGGCGGGAGGCGCTCGCCTCGGTCCGCGCGATCTCCGCCCGGCTGCGCCGGGACCTGGCGGCCTAGGGACCGAGCACCGTGGCCAGGTGGGGGTCGGTGAACCGGCGGTCCGGGTCGAACCGGTCGCGGACCTCGGCGAACGCGGCCCAGCCCGGGTAGGCGACGGCGAGCTCGTCCGGGCCCCACTCGTGCCGGGTCGTCCAGCACGGGCGCCCGCCCGCGTCCTCCAGGACGGCGCAGGCGAGCCGCCGGACCGGCTCCTCGGCCGGGCCCCGGGTCCGGATCCGCAGGTATGCCGTGTCCCGACCGGACGCCGGGTGCAGGAACCCGGTCTCGGCGCGGCCGGTTCGCACCCGGACCGGGCGGAGCTCGTGCCCGCGGGCCGCCACCGCCGCACCCAGCTCGCGGAGCACCGTCCCGAGCCCCTCGCGGGGCACCGCCCACTCGGCCAGGTCCGGGTCCCACGGCTGCGGGTCCGGCAGCACCTCGTGCGGGGGTCCCGCGGTGCCGGGTGCCCAGCGCTGCGGCGGCGGCCAGGACGACCGCGACGACCACCACGACGACGCGAGCCGGGACACCGCATGGCCCCAGCCCGCCGGCTCCGGCGGGACGTCCTCGTCGGACTCGGGGTCGGCCCACCGCAGGATCGCCTGTCCGGTGTGGACCGCGACGTCGCACTCGGTCCAGGCGTGCCGGGTCAGGCGGCCGGCGCCGAGCACCTCCGCGACCGGCATCGCCTCCTCGTGCACCCGCAGCCGGCGCAGCGGGACCGTGCGCAGCACCACCGCGGTGATGACGCCGAGTGCGCCGAGCCCGCAGCGGGCGGCGTCCAGGTCCGGCCCGATGACCTCACGCACCCGGCCGCCCCCGTCGACCAGCCGGACGGCGAGGACCTGGTCGGACAGCGATCCCTCGCCGGGCGCACCGCCGTACATCCCGAGCCCGGTGGCGCCGGCGATCGTCGCGCGCGGGGCGTCCGGGACGACGGCCAGCGCCCGCCCGTCGGCGGCCAGCGCGGTGCACAGGTCGGCGACGGTCTCCCCGCCGCGGACCCGGACGGTGTCGTGGACGATCTCGGCCACCCCGGTCAGGGCGGAGGCGTCGAGCTGGACGTCGTCGGTCCGGACGAGCGGTCCCGGCGCGCCCGCCCCGGTGCCGGTCGGACGCACCGTGGCACCGCGTTCGGCGGCCCGCCGTACGGCGGTCACCACGCCGGCCTCGTCCAGCGGGCGGTCGGTACGACGCGGACCGGTCGCCGCGGCATCGGTGCTCATCACATGCAGGGTAGAGCGCGCAGCGTCACCGTGCGGATCGATTCCGTGCGGATCGACACCGGTGCGGCCGGGGCCGGCGGGGCCGGGGTGCTCCGTGTGGCGCGTGACTCGCCCGCGTCGCCCCCTTGTGACCCGGACGGCGGCCCGATACGGTCACACTCCGTGGCGATCACGTTGCGCCACCCGAGGCCGGGCCGACGCCGTCCCGCTCTCTCGACGGTCGCCTGCCCGGAACCGCGCTCCCCACGGCTCCGGGTGCCGGCGCGACCGCAACCCGGTACCACGACCGCTCCGGTCGTGTGCGCGCACGCGAGGGCCGGGACGGGTGTCGGCTCCCTCCGACCCCCGGCCCGGCCCTCGCCGTGCACTGCTGACGACCCGCTCCCCAGCCGGTCGTCATCCATCCCGCGGCACCGAGGTCACCACGGGACGATCAGGTCGGCCCGACGATCCGGTCCCCACCGGATCGGGCCGCGGGTCGCGGCGGGTCCCCACCCGCCGCACCCCTCGCGTGGCGCGCTGCGCGCACCTTCATCGACGCCCGGGACGCCTCCGGGTTGCCTGCTCCCGGCCCGTCACGCGCTGCGGGTCAGGCGGTGCCGCCCGGAGCCGCCGAGGAGCCCCGCGATCGCGGCCCGGTCCGCGGCCCGCGCGGCGTCCCGGCGCCGGCGCAGGATCGCCGTCGCGGCGGCGTCCGGGTCGTTCCGGTCGAACCGGTCGCCCGGCTCGGACTGCTCCGGGACCGGTGCGGAGCCACCGTGGTGCAGGCCGGCGAGCGCGTCGGGAACGCGACGCGGGCCCGCGTCGGCGGTGCGGCGGGTCGTGCGGACGGTCCCGCGGTGCACCCGCCGGACGCCCTCCCCGGCTCCGCCGGAGCGCTGCCGCTCGCGCCACCCGCCGACGGTCAGCGCATGGAAGATCGGGGTCTCCTCCCGGATCTCCGCGTGCGACTCGTGCCGGCCGGGGAACGGCCAGCCGGCCCCCGCCTCCCGCCGATGCCGGATCGACGGCTCGAGGCCCCTGCCGTTGCTGAACGCGTGATCGAACTCGTGCACCCGCCGTACCTCCTGCTCCCCATGTCCGTCGCGGGCTTCCGGCGTCTCACCCGACCTGGTGCTCGGCGTACCGCCGTGCGGCCCACTCGTCCGGTCAACGGGTGACACACGAGCGGGGAAACGGCGGTTACAGCAGCCTTCGCAGGTCCGCTCGTACGGGTGGCGTAGCCATGCCGTCACCCTCCGCGTCATCGACGCACAGTGACGATTCACGCCCTCCTGGAGCATTCAGTAATCGTCATCCTGACGCGGAAGGCCCGGGACCGCGCCGGGACCGCCGCTGCGGCCTGCCGTGGCCGGCCCGGGATCGGCACGTCCGGACCGCCGGAGCGCATGCCGTCACGGCGTGGCCACCCGCTGGTGGCCGGATCGGCCGACAGGGTGTCCACTACAGGAGTGTCATTCGACGATGCGTGATCATCGGCGGCGGATGCTGCTCCGTCCGCGCCCGGCGCTGGGCCGTCCGAGGGGTCGTCGGGGTGGCCCGGATCCGGCGACGCGCCGTCGGGGGCCGACCCGGCTAGCGTCGGTTCCATGGCGGAGCGGAGCGGGGCGGCGGGCGTCCCGGCATCGGGGGAGGGCCGGCCGCCGGACGAGCCCGACGGCGTGTCGCCCCCGGAGGACACGCCGGCGCCCCGGCCCGCGCCGGACGCCACGGACGGCCGTGTCCCGACCCCGGCGGGCCACCCGGACGGCGGCACGCCGGTTCCGGAGGGCGACAGCCCGGCCACCGACGACGCCACCGCGATCGGTGCGGCCTCCGCCGGTCGCGCCCCGGTCCCGGGCGGGACCGGCCGCCCGCCCGCGGCGGACGGCAGCGGAACCCGCGTCCCCCGCCGCCGGCCTGTCGTGCGCTCCGAGGTCCCCGCCCCGCTGCGGATCGCGTCCGAGGTGTGCGCCCGCCTGCTGGTCATCGCGGCCGGTGTCGCACTGATGATCTTCGTCGTGATCCAGCTCCGGGTGGTCGTCATCCCGGTCGCGATCGCGGTGCTCCTGGCCGCGCTCCTCGCGCCGCTCGTCCAGTGGCTGCACGACCGGCGGGTCCCGCGCGGCCTGGCGACCGGGCTGGTGATGGTCGGCGGCCTCGCCGCGCTCGGCGGGCTGCTCACACTGGTGATCAACACTCTGGTCGACGGCACCGCCGACCTGGTCGGCCAGCTCACGATCAGCGTCGCGTCGCTGCAGGGCCTCGTGGACGCGACCCCGTTCGACGTCGACGTCGAGCAGGTCGGCACCCAGCTGCTGCAGACCCTGCAGGAGAACCGGCAGACGCTGACCTCGGGGGCGGTGAGCACCGCGGCGACGGTCGGGGAGGTGCTGGCCGGGTTCGCGCTGTGCCTGTTCGCGCTGATCTTCATGCTGTACGACGGCCGCCGGCTGTGGGCCTTCCTGCGGCTGCTCGCGCCGGCGCAGCGCCGGGAACGGGTGGACGTCGCCGGACGGCGGGCGTTCGCGTCGCTGGTCGGCTACGTCCGGGCGACGGTCCTGGTCGCGATCGTCGACGCGATCGGCGTCGGCCTCGGCCTGTCGATCACCGGGGTGCCGCTGGCGTTGCCGCTGGCCGCGCTGGTGTTCGTGGGCGCGTTCGTGCCGATCGTCGGGGCGGTGCTGACCGGTGCGGTCGCCGTGCTGATCGCGCTGGTCGCGAACGGGCTCGGGACCGCGCTGATCGTGCTCGGCATCGTGCTGGGGGTGCAGCAGCTGGAGAGCCACGTGCTGCAGCCCGTGGTGATGGGCCGGGCGGTCCGGCTGCACCCGCTCGCCATCGCGCTCGCCGTCGCCGCCGGCGTGGTGATCGCCGGGATCACCGGTGCGCTGCTCGCCGTGCCGTTGCTGGCCGTGGTGACCGCCGCGGTCCGGTCGCTGGTCGCCCCGCACGAGGTGGCGCCCGGGCAGGTGAACCCGCTGCTCCCCCGCCACGGGAACGCCACCGCCGGCCCGTGAGCCCTGCCGTGCGCGCCGGCCGGTGGGACGATCACCGGCGTGCGCCACCTCGTCACCGGAGCGACCGGCTACATCGGCGGACGGCTCGCCCCGCGGCTGCTGGGCCACGGCCCGGACACCGGCCGCGTACCGTCCCCGGACACCGGTCCCACGCACGTCCGCTGCCTCGTGCGCTACCCGGACGCGCTCGCCGGCCGGGCCTGGGCCGACGACGTGGAGATCGTGCGGGGTGACCTGCTCGACCCGGAGAGCGTGCGGGCGGCCTGCGCGGACGTCGACGTCGTGCACCTCCTGGCCCCGGAGGCCGTCACCGCGCGGGCCGCGCCGATCGTCGCGGGCGCCGCGCGGGACGCCGGGGTGCACCGGATCGTCCACCTGGGACGGTTGCATCCCGGTGCCGCGCCGGTGGCCGAGACGCTGCTGCGCGCCGAGGTTCCGGCGGTCGTCCTGCGGGCCGCGATGGTCCTCGGGCCGGGTGCGGCGAGCTTCGAGATCCTGCGCCACCTGACCGAGCGGCTGCCGGTGCTCGCACCGGGGTGGGCGGACCGGCCGGTCCAGCCGATCGCGGTGCGGGACGTCCTGGACTACCTCGTGGGGGCCGCGGAGCTTCCCGGGGAGCCGAACCGGACGTTCGACGTCGGCGGCCCGGACGTCCTCACCTACCTCGAGATGATGCGTCGCTACGCGGCCGTCGCCGGTCTCCCGCCCCGCCGGGTCCTGCCGCTGCCGGGACGGTCCCCGGCGCCGGCCGCGCACTGGGCGGGCGTGGTGTCGCCGGTGCCGGCGTCGGTCGCGCGTCCCCTGATCGAGCCGCCGGCGCGCGGGGCCGTCTGCACCGAGGACGACATCCGGTCCGCGGTGCCCGACCCGCCCGGAGGGCTACTCGGCTTCGGGCGCACCGTCGAGCTCGCGCTGGCCCGGACGGTCGACGGCGACGTGGAGACCCGCTGGTCGGACGCGACGGCGCCGGGCGTGCCGTCCGACCCGCTGCCCGCCGACCTCGGCGGCGAACCGGTCTACCTCGACGAGCGTGCCCGGGACTGCGCGGCGTCCCCCGAGCGGCTGTGGCAGGTCGTGGCGGGGATCGGCGGCGAGCGCGGCTGGTACTCGTTCCCGCTCGCCTGGTCGGTGCGCGGGTGGATGGACCGCGCCGCCGGCGGGGTGGGGCTCACCCGCGGCCGCCGTGACCCGGACACCGTCCGCACCGGGGACGCCGTGGACTGGTGGCGGGTGGAACGGGTCCGCGAACCGGGCGGGCACCGGCCACCGGCCGACGACCTGCCCCCGGCCTGGGGGCTGCTGCGGTTGCGCGCGGAGATGAAGGTTTCGGGGCGGGCCTGGCTGGAGATGTCGGTGGCACCGCGGGGCGGCGGCTCGACCTACCGGCAGCGGGCCGTGTTCATCCCGCACGGGGTGGCCGGCCGGCTGTACTGGTGGTCGGTCGCGCCGTTCCACGGGATCGTGTTCGGCGGGATGGTCCGCTCGATCACGCGGGCCGCCGAGCGGGCCGGCCACGGGCCGGTCCGGCACCGCGCGTCCCGGCTCCGGGCGCGCCGCCGCAGCCCGGACCGGGCGGCCTGAGACTCACTCCGCGGTCACCCGGCTTCCGGTCCGGCGAGCGCGTCGCGCAGCACCGCGGACTCCCGCTCGGACACCGACCGGGCGAAGTGCAGCAGCACGGCCTCGGTGTCGCCCGCGGCGTCCAGCAGGTCGCGCAGCGCCCGCGCGGTCTCCTCCTCGCGGCTGGCGGCGGGGCGGTACAGGTAGGCCCGGCCGTCGAGCTCGCGCTGCACCCAGCCCTTGCGGTGCAGGTTGTCCAGCACGGTCATGACGGTCGTGTAGGCGAGCGGGCGGGTCGGGGCGAGGTGGCGGCGGACGTCCCGGACCCGGCACGGCGTATCACCGGTCCACAGCACATCCATGACGGCGGCCTCGAGCTCGCCGAGTCGACCTCGCATGTTGCCTCCCGGACCAGAGGGTAACGGCAGACCGCAACCCCCCATGCGCCCCGGGCCGGGCTCACCCGGTGGACAGGCTGGGCTCCGGGGTGAGGAGGCGCGGGCCGGGATCGAGCACGACCCAGCGGCCCCCGGCGGACTCGATCTCCGGTAGGGCGGCGCGGACCTCGCCGGCCAGCTCGGCGAGGAACAGCACGACCCGGTCCGGCCGGAGCTCCGCCAGCTCGGCCGGCGAGACGATCGGGACGTCGGTGCCCGGCATCCGCCGGCCCTGCTTGGCGGGGGAGGCGTCGCCGACCGCTGCGAACAGGTCCGCCCGCAGCCCGGCGTGGCAGACCAGCGGCACGGCCCGGGACGCGGCCCCGTAGCCGGCGACGGTCCGCCCGGCCGCGCGCTCGGCCCCCAGCCAGTCCCGCAGGTCGTGGGCACGGTCGGCGGCGGCCTGCAGGCCGGCGAGCCGGGCCGGGTCGGTGACGCCGAGCTCGTCCTCCTCGCGCAGCAGCCGGCGGGTCTCGCCGTCCGGCTCGGCTCCGGCCCGGGCCGTGACGAGCAGCGTGCCGCCGGCCATCGGGTACCACCACGCGCGGTGGACGCCCAGGCCGTGCCGGCGGAGGGCGGCGTCCAGGGCCGGCAGCGACCAGTACGCGTAGTGGCCGTGCCGCAGGTCGTACCACTGGCCGTCGCGCAGCAGGGTGCCCAGCGGCAGCAGCTGCAGCGCGAGCGTCCCTCCGGGGGCCAGGAGCTCGGCCCGGCGCCGCAGCGCGGCGTCCTGGTCCGGTTCGTGCAGCAGGCCGTAGAAGTCGATCACCAGGTCGGCGTGGCCCGTCGGCGCGTCGTGCCCGGCCGCCGCCATGCCGCGGGCGGTCAGCCGGGAGAGCCAGGACTCGCCGTGCGGGCTGCCGAACTCGACGACGGTCGCGCCCGGCCGGACCACGCCCTCCCGGGCGAGCCGGCCGACGGCGCGGTCGCTGTGCTCGGCCACCGCCCGTGCCTCGACGCCCGGGAGCTCCTCGGCGACCTCGGCGTCGGTCTCCAGCTGGGCCAGACCGCAGTCCGCGCACAGCCACATGCGCAGCGGGAACGCCGGGTCGGGCAGCGGGGTGCCGGCCCACGGCATCCGGTCCCACGGGGGCTGTTCACCGAGGTCCAGGATCGTCGTGCCCCGGCCACCGCGGCAGGAGCGGCAGCGCATGTCCTCCGCCATCCGTCTCCCCCTTCGCGGATCCACTATCGCCGATAGTAGTGAGCGCCGCTGTGGACATGCTGTGAACCCGTTCGGAGCAGCATCGCCTCGCGCAGCGTCACCACGACCCGGCTCGCTCGTTGTCGTTTCCGATACGAGACACAGGTCGGCCCGCCGCTTCGTCGCACGGTGTGACCGGTCGTGACGAGGGGAGCGCCGGTGCACGTCCAGCGGACCGTGGTGCCGGGCGCGTTGCTGCTGGACCCCGTGACGCCGTCGGGGCCGGGGACACCGGCCGCCGTCGATCTCGACGCCTTCCCGGTCCGGCGCCGGTACCGCCCCGCCCGCGACGACGTCCACGGCCTCGCCGGGGACCCGGACGGCACCGTCGTGATCGGTGTGCCGCAGGGGACCGGCTACGCGGTGGTGATCGACGCGCGGCCGTGCACCGAGACGTTCGGGCGGCTCGCGGTGGCGCTGCTGGACGGCCCGCAGCTGGTCCTGGTCCCTCCCGGGTGCCTCTACGGCGTGCAGGCCGTCACGGACGGCGTGCTGGTCGAGGTGCGTTCGGCGGACCGGGGGTCGACGCGGGAGCGGTGGACCGCGGACCCGGACGATCCGGACCTCAAGATCCGGTGGCTGCGTCCCCGCCGCACCCGCACCCCCGGTGACGACCGGTCCTGGGCGGCCCTGTGCGCCCGGCTCGGCGCGCCGGCCGGCCCCCGGCGGGACCGTGTCACGCTCTGGTGATCCGGCCGGGCCGGTGCTCGTCGCACACCGCGCTCCGGTGACCCCGCGTGAGCACCGGCACGTGTGACGCCGTCCGCCACACCACGAACATCACGATCCGATCACGTAAGGTCGGAATCGGTCCGGCCACCCCGATGGCCCCGCCGGCCCGCCTCCGTGCCGGTCGAGACCCGTGGAGAGGTAGGGGAGTGCTCAGCGAACGCGAGATCCGGCGGCTGCACGAGATGGAGGTGCAGCTGCGGCTGACCGACCCGCGCCTCGTCCGGCGCTTCGCCGCGCTGCAGGCCGGGGACCGGCGCCGGAATGGTGCCGGACGGCCGTTGCACGGCGCGGGGCCGCTGCACTCCCTGCTGCTCGGACTCTCCCTCCTGGTACTGCTGGTCGGCGCTGTCGCGGTGAGCGTCCCGACCGTGATCGCCGGCGTCGTGCTCGCCGCGGTGTCCCTGGGCCTGGCCGCGACGGTCGGTTCACGCTCCCGCCCCGACACCGCCTGACCGGCGGGCGGACGCGGGCGGGTCAGCTGCGCGGCGGCGCCGTCCGGGCCGCATCGGCGCCGCCACCCGGCGGGGACTCACGGGCATCGTGCGCCGCGTGCGCACGCCGGAGCAGGTCCATGAGCTTGTCCTCCTCGCGGATGCGCGCGCGGTACTTCTCGGGGAGTCCCCGGATGACCGCCTCCTCCGCGAGGAGCTTGCGGAAGATGCTCTCGCGCTGCTCCGGGTCCGTCTCGACATCGAGGTACTCGGCAGCATGGCGCCGGGCGCCGGAGACCGCGTTCTGGCCGCGGCCGCGCGGGCTGAGCACGGACGCGAGGACGGTCACCGCCAGCACGCTGAGGATCACCACCAGGGACAGACCGGTGCTGATCTCGACCACCTCCACCGGCTCGCCACCGTTGATGATCGGCACGTTGTTCTCGTGCAACGCGTGCAGGATCAGCTTCACGCCGATGAACGCCAGGATGACGGCGAGGCCGTAGCTGAGGTAGACGAGCCGGTCGAGGAGCCCGTCGATGAGGAAGTAGAGCTGGCGCAGCCCGAGCAGGGAGAACGCGGTCGCCGTGAACACCAGGTACACGTTCTGGGTCAGACCGAAGATCGCCGGGATCGAGTCGAGCGCGAACATCACGTCCGTCCCGCCGATGGCCACCATGACCAGGAGCATCGGGGTCATGACCCGCCGGCCGTCCCGGACGGTGAACAGCCTGTCGCCGTCGTAGGTGTCGGAGGTGCGGAACATCCGGCGGGCGAGCCTGATCACCAGGTTGTCCGCGGGCCGGCTCTCGGAGTCACCGGGCTTCAGCAGGTGCCCGGCGGTGACGATCAGGACGAGACCGAACAGGTAGAAGACCCACGCGAAAGAGTTGATCAAGCCTGCGCCCGCGAAGATGAACCCGGTCCGGGCGATCAGCGAGAACACGATCCCGAACAGGAGCACCTTCTGCTGGTCCGCGCGGGGTACCTTGAAGCTGGAGATGATCACCAGGAAGACGAACAGGTTGTCGACCGAGAGCGCCTTCTCGGTGACGTAGCCCGCGAAGTACTCGACGCCCATGTCGGTCCCGCCGAACACCAGGACGGCGATCCCGAACAGGATCGCGACACCGATGTAGAGCGCGGACCAGACGCCGGCCTCCTTGAGCGTGGGCACGTGGGCCTTGCGTACGTGGAAGACGAAGTCGAACGCCAGCAACCCGACGATCGCGGCGATCGTCAGCCACCAGATCCCGGCCGGCACATCCATGAGGTCCCCCGTCCTGTTCGGACCGTGTCGCGGGCGGGCCGTGCACCGGTTCGCGCCCGCCCCGACCATTGCCGACCGGGGGCGGGAGCGCAAAGCGTGGGCCGCCCGGCGTCACTCCCCGGCGATGCGGCGCGCGACCCGCGCGGCGAACTGCTCGTCCAGCACGATCGTGTAGTGGTTGGCGCCGTCCACGGTGTCCACGACGATGTCGGGACGTCGCCGGCCCGCCTCCGCGACGGCGTCGTCGCCGAGCAGGCCCGGCGCCTCCCCGAACAGCCCCAGCGGCGCCCGCAGCAGCACGCCCGGCACGGTGAGCGCCTCCCACGCCGCCGCGAAGTCCCCCGCCCGGACCAGGACGTCGCGGCCGTCGGCGCGCACGGCCTCCTCGACGACCCGCGAGCGCTGCGCCCCCGACGGGCCGGCGAGGTCGTACCGCACGTAGCCGGCGACGTCCTCGTTCCAGGCGTCGGCGAGCGCGGGATGCGCGCGGAAGAAGTCGAGGTAGGCCTGCTCGGACTCGAACGTCCGGCTCAGCCGGGCGATCGCCGGGCCGAGGGTGGCCTGGAGGACCTCGTCGACGGACACGCCCTCGGGTGGCGGCGGCAGGGGCAGGCCGCCGTCGACGAGGACGAGCCGGTCGAACAGGCCGGGCTCGGCGACCGCGGCGAGCAGGGCGACGTAGGCACCCATGCTGTGCCCGACCAGGACGGTTTCCCGGGGCCGGCGGGCCCGGACGAGCGCGCAGACGTCCTCGACGTGCCGCTGCAGGCCGTACGGGCCCGGCAGGCCGGCCGCCGCGCCCCGCCCGCGCAGGTCGGGCGCGACGAGCGTCCAGTCCGCGGGCAGGCACCGGGCGACGGCCGGCCACTCCATCGCCGACGCCGTGATGCCGTGCACCGCGACGGCCAGCCGCGGGCCGTCACCGAAGGTCAGGGCGGGCAGCAGACCGTCCGGGGATGTCACACCGAGGAGCCTGGCACATCCGGTCGGCGCACGGCACGGCACGAGACGCCGTGTCCGGGTGCTGCCCCCCGGTGGCGGATGGGGCGCCATTCGAGTGAGCCCCGGGTGGCGGTTGTTGCTCGCACCCGCCGCGCGCAGAGTGGCGACCTCCGATACCGCTCCCGTCCGCACACCACTTCGGAGGTCTGATCGTGCCCCAGTCCAACGCCCAGCCGCGCAGCCGCAACAACGCGACCGACGAGCCCGGCACCGAGGACACGGCCACCGCGACCGCGACGATGACCGACACCGTCCGCGAGGCCACCGCCGAGAGCTACCGGCAGATCCAGGACTCGGTACTGCGCGTCGTCCGCTCCGGCGAGGACGCCACCCTCGCGATGTTCGGCAGCGGCAAGGAGGCCGGGCGTCTGCCCCTCCCGTTCGGACCCGACCCCGCGGCGGCCCGTGCCGCCGTCCGCGGCAGCTACGACCTGTTCGAGCAGCTCCTGGCCGGGCAGCGCCAGTTCGTCGACCGGCTCATCGCCGAGCAGCGCCGCTTCCTCGAAGCGCTGCTCACCCCGCCCGGCGACCGCTGACGGGTGGGGTGCGGGGTACCGGTGGCCGACCGGTGCCCCGCACACCCGTCCGGGCCGCGGGCGGCTCCCGGGGGCGGCTCCGCGCGATCGCGCCCCGCCCCGGCGAGCGGTGGTGGCCTACCCGTGGGCGAGGTCGGAGAACCGGCTGTAGTGCAGCTGGTGCGCGACCGTGATCGTCGTGGTGGGCCCGTTCCGGTGCTTGGCCAGGATCAGGTCCGCCTCGCCCGCCCGCGGGTCGTCGTTCTCGAACGCGTCCGGGCGGTGCAGCAGGATCACCATGTCGGCGTCCTGCTCGATCGATCCGGACTCGCGCAGGTCCGACAGCATCGGCCGCTTGTCGGTGCGCTGCTCCGGGCCACGGTTCAGCTGGCTCATCGCGACCACCGGCACCTCGAGCTCCTTCGCGAGGAGCTTGATCTGCCGGGAGAACTCCGACACTTCCTGCTGCCGGGACTCGACCTTGCGGCCCGAGGTCATCAGCTGCAGGTAGTCCAGGATGATCAGCTTGAGGTCGTTGCGCTGCTTCATCCGGCGCGCCTTGGCCCGGATCTCCATCAGCGTGAGGTTCGGCGAGTCGTCGATGTAGAGCGGAGCCTCGGAGATCTCCGACATCCGGCGGGCCATCCGGGTCCAGTCCTCGTCGGACATCCGGCCCGCGCGCATGTCGGCCAGCCGGATCCGCGCCTCCGCCGACAGCAGGCGCATCACGATCTCGGACTTGCTCATCTCGAGCGAGAAGAACGCGCTGGTCATGCCGTTCTTGATCGAGCACGAGCGCGCGAAGTCCAGACCGAGGGTCGATTTGCCCAGACCCGGGCGCGCCGCCACGACGACCATCTGCCCGGGGTGCAGTCCGTTGGTGCAGGCGTCGAGGTCGGCGAACCCGGTCGGGACGCCCGCCGCGAGGCCGCCCCGGGAGGCGATCGCGTCGATCTCGTCCATCGTCGGCTGGAGGAGCTCCTCCAGCACGGTGTAGTCCTCGGTGGTGGTGCGCTCGGTGACCTCGTAGACGGCCGCCTGGGCCCGGTCGACGACCTCGTCGACCTCGCCGCCCTCGTTGCCGTGGTAGCCGAGCTGCACGATCCGGGTACCGGCCTCGACCAGCCGGCGCAGGATCGCCTTCTCACCGACGATCTCGGCGTAGTACGCCGCGTTCGCCGCAGTCGGCACCGTCGCGATCAGCGTGTGCAGGTAGGGGGCGCCGCCGAGCCGGACCAGCTCGCCGCGCCGCTGCAGCTCCGCCGACACGGTCACCGCGTCGGCCGGCTCACCGCGGCCGTAGAGGTCCAGGATCGTCTCGTAGACGGTCTGGTGCGCGGGCCGGTAGAAGTCCTCCGGCCGCAGCACCTCGACGACGTCGGCGATCGCGTCCTTGCTCAGCAGCATCCCGCCGAGCACCGACTGTTCCGCGGTCAGGTCCTGCGGAGGCTGCCGGTCGAAGGCTCCGCTCGCGCCGTCGGAGGATCCACCGGCCTGGTCGCCGTCGCGAACGGCCCGAGGCCGTCCGGCTGGACGGTCGTCTGTCAGAGCCATACGCAGCGTCACCCCCGATGGACAGCATACCCGAACACACGTTCGATGCGCGAGTGGCGGTTCGCCGACCCGCGCGGATCTCCCGTGATCTCCGGCCGTGGCGGCACCCCGCCGGACCGCGCCTCGCGCGGGTGCGTACGGGAGCCCCTCGCCGGGCCGGTGCGGCCGAGGCTAGGCCGGGCGAGCCCCGCACGCGAACGGGCATGGTGATCAACCTGGGGATGAACTGTGCACGAACGCCGTCCGTCCCGGGACCGTGCTGTGGAAACCCTGGGGACAACCGCCCAATTCCCCCTGAAATCGCTGGTCAGGGCCATGGGGACGGGTGTGGACAACTTTGCTCGGGCGTGTCGGCGCAGGCCCGCGATCGGCGTGTCGGACCGCCCGGGGGACCGTTCGCCGCTCGGCGCATCCACAGGTCCGCCCGACGAGCGGGCCGTCACCGGTGGCGTGTCGGCTGCGTGACAACACATCCCGCGACCGGGTCCCACGAACGGGTCGCACTGTCCACTCCCGACTCCGGAGCGCGCTCGTCCCGCTCCCCGGACCGGCTCCGGACATGCGAAAGGGCGGTGACCGGAGCACGGGGCTCCGGTCACCGCCCTGACTACGCTCGGTGGTCGCGCGACCACCTGTCACGTATTCAGCTCGCGACGACCGCGATCGGCAGCTCGGTGGTGACCTCCGGGTGCAGGCGGACCTGCACCTGGTGCTTGCCGAGGGTCTTGATGTGCCCCGGGACGTCGACGGAGCGCTTGTCCAGCGCCGGCCCGCCGGCGGCCTTCACGGCGTCGACGACCGCGGCCGGGGTGACGGACCCGAACAGGCGGCCGTTGGCGCCGGCCTTCGCCGGGACCGTCACGTTCAGGTTCCGCAGCTGCGAGTCGACCTGCTGCGCGTGGCTCAGGTCGCGGATCGCGCGGGACTTCTGCGCCCGGCGGATCTGCTCGACCTGCTTCTCGGCACCGCGGGTGGCGACGACCGCGAGCTTGCGCGGCAGCAGGTAGTTGCGGCCGTAGCCGTCCTTGACCTCGACGATGTCGCCCGGCGCGCCCAGGTTCGGGACGTCGGCGTTGAGGATGAGCTTCATCTGCGTTCTCCTCCTCGTGTCAGCGCGCGGTCGAGGTGTAGGGCAGCAGTGCGACCTCGCGGGAGTTCTTCACCGCGACGGCGATGTCCCGCTGGTGCTGCCGGCAGTTGCCGGTCACCCGGCGGGCACGGATCTTGCCCCGGTCGGAGATGAACTTCCGCAGCAGACCGGTGTCCTTGTAGTCGATCAGCTGGGCCTTGTCCTTGCAGAACGCGCAGACCTTCTTCTTCGGCTTGCGCACGATGGCCTTGGCCATGGTGGTGCTCCTGGAGTGTCTACCGCCCGTCGTGGGCGGAGGGGACGTGGATCAGAAGGGGGGCTCGTCGTCGGACGCCGCGCCGCTGCCCGCGGGCGGGGCCGAACCCCAGGGGTCGTCATAGCCGCCGCCGGAGTTGCCCCCGCCGGAGCCGCCGCCGGGACCACCGCTCTGGGGGCCGCCGCCGAAGCCGCCGCCACCGCCCTCGTAGCCGCCGCCACCGCCACCGAAGCCGCCGGAACCACCGCCCCGGCTGACCTTGTTGACCTTGGCGGTCGCGTACCGGAGCGAGGGGCCGACCTCGTCGACCTCCAGCTCCACGACGGTGCGCTTCTCACCCTCGCGGGTCTCGAAGGACCGCTGCCGGAGGCGCCCCTGCACCACCACCCGCGCACCGCGGGTCAGCGACTCGGCGACGTTCTCCGCCGCCTGGCGCCAGATGTTGCAGCGCAGGAACAGCGCCTCGCCGTCCTTCCACTCGCCGGTCTGGCGGTCGAAGGTGCGCGGCGTCGACGCGACGGTGAAGTTGGCGACCGCGGCGCCGGAGGGGGTGAACCGCAGCTCGGGATCCGCCGTCAGGTTGCCCACGACGGTGATCACGGTCTCGCCGGCCATGAGTGCCCCTCTCAGCCGGCGGCGGGCGCCGGCGTGCGGGTGATGTCCTTGCGCAGCACCTTGGTGCGCAGCACGGACTCGTTCAGGCCCAGCTGGCGGTCCAGCTCGGCGACGGTGGCCGGCTCCGCGGTGATCTCGACGACCGCGTAGATGGCCTCGCCCTGCTTCTTGATCTCGTAGGCCAGCCGGCGCTTGCCCCAGACCTCGATCTTCTCGATCGATCCGCCGTCGCTCTTCACGACGGAGAGGAACTGCTCCAGGGACGGCTGCACGGTGCGCTCGTCCAGGCTGCCGTCGAGGATGACCATGACCTCGTAGTGACGCATGAGAACCACTCACCTCCTATGGACTCGAAACGGTCACGGCCCGGACGGCCGTGACAGGAGGTTCTCAGCGCACCCCGACAGTTTCGCGTTCACCGGCCGGCGGCCGGGCGGGAGAACTGCGGGATGACCGACCCAGGCTAGCAACGACGATCCGGGGTCCGACCTGCGGGTACGCGCCGGCCGGATCGCCGGGTGGCCGACCGGCCCCGGGGCGCGCTGTCGGGGGTGCTCGCTACCGTTCCCGCATGCAGATCGGAGCGCACGTCCGCGACGCCGAGGACCCGCTGGCCGCGGCCGGCGAGGTGGGCGCCGAGGTGGTCCAGATCTTCCTGTCCGACCCGCAGGGCTGGAAGAAGCCGCCGCCGCACCCGCGGGCGGCGGAGCTGTCGGCGTCCGACGTCGCGGTCGTGGTGCACGCCCCGTACACCGCGAACGTCGCGTCGACGAACAACCGGATCCGCATCCCGTCCCGCAAGATCGTGCAGCAGCACATGGCGGGCGCGGCAGCGGTCGGCGCCTTCGGCCTGGTCGTGCACGGCGGGCACGTCACGAAGGACGACGACCCGGCGGTCGGCGTGGACAACTGGCGCAAGTTCGTCGAGCGGCAGGCCGGCGAGCACGGGTTCGACGTGCCGATCCTCATCGAGAACACCGCGGGCGGGGACAACGCGATGGCCCGCCGGTTCGACGCGCTCGCGCGGCTGTGGGACGCGGTCGGCGAGTTCGGTGTCGGGTTCTGCCTGGACACCTGCCACGCGTACGCCGGCGGCGAGGAGCTCGCCGGGATCGTGGAGCGCGCGAAGGCGATCACCGGACGGATCGACCTGATCCACCTCAACAACTCCCGCGACCCGTTCGACTCGGCGCGGGACCGGCACGCCAACATCGAGTCCGGCACGATCCCGGCGGACGAGCTGGCGGCGGTCGTCGCCGAGGCGGGGGCACCGGTCGTGGTCGAGACACCGGCGGACGGGCAGGCCCGCGACATCGCCTACCTGCGCGAGCACGCGCCGTAGCTCAGCGCCAGGCGAACACCGGCTGCTCGAGGTGCGCCACCCGGGTCGGCCGGCCGTGCAGCACGACCTCCCGGAACTGGTAGAGCACCGCACCGGTCGGGGCGTGCACGTAGCGGTCGAACAACGGCACCTGGATCACCGGGGCCTCGGATTCCGGGATGGTCAGGAACCGGGGCTCGCGGTCGATCTCGGCGAGCGGTGGGCGGTGCAGCACGGCCACCTCGTCGGGGTTCGGCACCGGCTCCCCGGCACCGCCCGCCCACAGCACGACCGGCGTGATGACGTAGCCGGAGCGGGTCGGGTAGTCGTCGAGCAGGCCGAGGACCCGCTCCGGGCCGAGGGCGAGCCCGATCTCCTCGGCGACCTCGCGGCGGCCGGCCTGCTCGGCGGTCTCGCCGGCGTCGATCCGGCCACCGGGTAGCGCCCACTGCCCGGAGTGCGCCCGCAGCGACCGGGCCCTCCGGGTGAGGACGAACGCGACCTCGTCGGCGAGCGGGCCGTCACCGGTGGCACCGGGGACCGGCAGGAGGGTCAGTGTGACGGCCGCGGCCCGCTTGCCGGCCCGGTCGGCGTCGGACGCGGCCTGCCGCCGCTCCGCCGGGAGCACGGACAGGGCGGCCCGGACCCGCTCCCGGAGCCGCTGCTGCACGCCGTCCGGGACCACCGCGTCGTCGCCCATGGGGTGATCGTCGCGCACTCCGCGCCCGGCGGGGCCCGGCCGAGACCCGCGTCACCCGTGCCGGGCGACGGGGGCCGGCGCGGTGCGCGGCCACACCGGGTCCGGGGCGCGCCCCGGTTCGGGCTCCGGGTGGAGGATCTGCCGGACCACGAGCACGCACAACGCGACGACCACGGCGTCCCGGACCAGCACCGTGATCAGGAACGGCTCCATCGGCAGGCCCTTGTCCGCCACGCCCAGGTACTGGTACATCCGCGGCACCCAGACCAGCGCGTCGACCGCCATCCAGCCGAGCAGCAGCCGCCACCGCGGGAGCGCCAGCACCGCGAGCGGCACCAGCCACAGCGAGTACTGCGGGCTCCACACCTTGTTGACCAGCAGGAACGCCGCGACGGCCAGGAACCCGAGCTCCGCGACCGCCGGCGGGCGCGGCGCGCGCAGGGCGAGCCAGGCGACCGCGGCGAACGCCAGCGCCATCAGCACGAACGTGACGGCGTTGAGGACCGTCGGGGCGGCGCCAGGCGCCAGCGGACCGTCGAAGCCGGCCCAGCCGGTGAACCAGGACAGCGCGTACCAGATCGAGTCCGGGTCGGCCGGGCGCGTCCGGTTGAGCAGGAAGAACTCCGACCAGCCGCGCGGCCAGGCCAGCGCGACGGGCAGGTTCACCGCCAGCCAGGTCGCGACCGCCGCCCCGGCCGCCCACGCCGCACGGACCAGCCCGCCGGACGACCGCCGTCGCCAGCCGATCAGCACGATCGGCAGCAGCAACAGCGCCGGGTAGAGCTTCGCGGCGGTACCGAGCCCGAGCAGCACCCCCGCCCAGCCGGGGCGGTCCCGGCGCAGCGCCAGCAGCCCGCCGGTGGCGAGCGCGACGGCGAGCGCGTCGAAGTTGGTGAACACGTGCACCAGCGCGAGCGGGGACAGCGCGACCAGCGCGGCGTCCCAGGGGCGTTCCGGACGGAGCACGAGGACCGCCCAGACGACGGTCAGCCACGCGGCCGCCAGCCAGAACGCCGTCACGTCGAAGTAGACGACGACGTCGAGCGCGGTCGGCAGCGGCAACCGCTCGGCCAGCCACAGCCAGCCGTCGGTGAGCTGGGCGTTCAGGTACTGGAAGAACCCGGTGACCACCGGGTACTCCATGAACCGCTCCGCGCGGGAGCCGTCCGAGCGGGTCTCGTACCAGGCGTCGCGGTAGGGGACGCCGTCGTCGGCGAGGCCCTCCAGCCCGTACAGCGGGACCGTGTCGGAGTAGCACATCGCCACGTACTGGCGGTCGTTGCGCCAGTCGAGGGCGAGCACACCGTCCTGGGTGCGGTACTGCTGCAGGCAGGCGGCCTTGCCGAGCCAGGCCAGCACCAGGACGGCGACCGCGAACAGCAGCACGACCCGCAGCGGGGTCCAGTAGCGGGCGCGGCCGACCAGCGCGTGCCGGCCGAGCGGGCCGCCGATCACCCCGCTGGCCGAGCGGGCGAGCGGCTCGGTCCAGGTCGGGACGACCCGTCCGGTCGGGCCGTCCCCGGGCGGCGGCTCGGCGCGGGAGACGCCGCGGGAACGGCCGGCTGCGGTCAGTTGCCCCCCTCGTCCGGGTTGCCGGCGTCGTTGCCCCCGCCGTCGGAGTTGCCGCCGCCGTCGGGGTTGCCGTCGCCGTCGGAGTTGCCGCCGTCGTTGCCGAGCAGCGACCCGCCGTCCCCGCCGGACGACCTGTCGCCACCGCCGTCGCCGCCGGAACGGTCGTCACCGCCCGAGCGGTCGTCGCCGCCGGAGTTCCCGCGGTCGCCCTCACCGCCGGAGTCGCCGCCCCGGTCCTCCTCGGGTCGGCGGCTCGGCTCGGGGTTCGGCGTGCTCGCCGGCGTCGGGGGCGCCTGGCCGGCGTTGGAGACCTCGCGGGCCGGCGCCTGGCCGATCGGCTCGAAGTCGGAGAACTGCTCGACCGGGGTACCGCGCAACACGTCGTTCATGAACGACTGCCAGATCGAACCGGGCAGCATCCGGCCGTAGATCGGGTTGCCCGACGAGTCCTGGATCGGGGTGTTGTCGTCGGTCCCGACCCAGACGGCCGTGGACACCGACGGCGTGTACCCGACGGTCCAGGCGTCGTTGTTCTGCCCCTCGATGCCGCTCTGCACGGTGCCGGTCTTGGCGGCGACCGGGCGGCCTCCGTTCAGGCCGATCCGGGCCGAGTCCGCGACGTCGGTCATCGACTCGGTGACGTTCCGCGCGACCTGGGGGTCCATGACCTGCTGGCCGTTGTCGGTGCTGCCGCGGTCGTAGATGACCCGGCCGTCGCTGGCGGTGACCTTGGCGACGAGGAACGGCTCGCGCCGCATGCCGTCCGCGGCGAAGGTCGCGTAGGCGCCCGCCATGTCCTCGGGGTGCACCTCCCGGTCACCCAGCGAGATGCCGCCGGTCGGGTTCGGGAGCAGGTCGGCGGGGATGCCGGCCTGGTGCGCGGCCTCGGCGACCTTGTGCGGCCCGATGTCGAGGCCCATCTTGTAGAAGACGGTGTTGACCGACTTCGTCATGGCCTCCTTCACCGAGCAGCGGTCGCAGCCGGGGCCCTCGGAGTTGGCGACCCTGGTGCCGGCCAGCATCTGCGGGGACGACCCGTCGTAGGTCGCGCCCAGCCCGATCGGCTCGGGCGCCTGCAGGCCTGCGGCCAGCACGAACGGCTTGAACGACGACCCGGGCTGCTTGAGCACCGACGCGTAGTCCAGTCCGACGCCGTTCTCGCCGCCGTAGTAGGCGAGCACCGCGCCGGTCTTCGGGTTCACCGACACCAGCGACGAGCGCAGGTTCTCCGGCTCGCTCTCCATGGCCTTCCGGACCGCCTCGGCGGCCTGCTCCTGGGCCTTCGGGTCGATCGTCGTCGTGACGGTCAGCCCCTGGGTGTTGATCTCGGTCTCGGAGATGCCCAGCTTCTCCAGCTCGGCACGGGCGGCCTTGTAGACGTGGGCCCGGTCGTCACCGGGGATCCCGCCGCCCTCGTTCGCCGTGCCCTCCCGCCACTGCGGGAACCGCTGCTGCGCCCGCTCGGCCGGCGACATCCAGCCCTGCGCCACCATGCCGTCGAGCACGAAGTTCCAGCGCTGCTGGGACATCTCGAGGTTCTTCGCCGGGTCCCAGCGCGACGGCGACTGGATCAGCCCGGCGAGCACCGCGCCCTCGGACGGGCCGAGGTCCGAGACGTTCTTGCCGAAGTACGCCTGGCTGGCGGCCTGCACGCCGTAGGCGCCGCGGCCGAGGTAGATGGCGTTGAGGTAGTTCTCCAGGATCTGTTCCTTGGTCATCTCCTTGGAGATCTTCGCCGCGAGCACGACCTCGCGGAACTTCCGGAACAGCGAGTACTGGTCGTTGCCGGTCGTCACCTTGATGTACTGCTGGGTGATCGTCGAGCCGCCGCCGATGCCGCCGGTGAGCTGGTTGACCACGGCGCGGCCGATGCCGGTGATGTCGAAGCCGGGGTTGGAGTAGAACGTCCGGTCCTCCGCGGACAGCACCGCCTGCTGGACCGGCAGCGGCACCTGGTCCAGCGAGACGCTGGTGCGGTTGACGTTGTCCGGCCGGACGGTCGCGAGTGGACTGCCGTCGGCGTAGCTGAACGTCGCGACCTGGGTGACCGCGATGTCGTCGGCGCTGGGCACCGGGAACACCAGCCAGCCGATCGCGAACGCGATCAGCGGGCCGAGCACGGCGACCCCGGCGGCGCCGAGGACCCACTTCCGGATCCGCCGGCGGCGCGACGCCCGAGGGTGCCCGTCGCCGCCGTCACCGCCGTCTCCACCGCCGGGACGCCGTCCGTCGGTGCGGCCGGGTGGACCGGGCGGTCCGCCGCCGGCGGGACGCGGCCGGTCCGGGTCGGCGGGCGCGCGCACCGTCCGGGTGTCCGTCCGGTTGTCACCGCGCCGCTGCGGGGCACCGGGCTGCTGCGCCTGCCGGACCGGTCCGAAGTGGCCGACGCCGGACTCCTCGTGGGTCAGCAGCGGCGGCGGCGACTGCGGGACCGGCCGCGGGGGACCCGGCGGCGGGTTCGGGACCGTACGGCCGTCCCCCTGCCCCGGGGGCGGCGGGGGCGGGCCGGGCCGCCGCGGACCCGCGCCGCCGGGGCGGGGTGCCGGCGGGGGGAGCGGGCGGCCGGGGGGCGGAGGGGGGCCGGGGGGCGGGGTGCGCCGGGGGTCACGCTCGTCGTTCACCGGGCGGCTCCGTGGGGTGCGGTCTCGCTGGTCCGCCGGGGACCGGGCCGGGGATGCCCGGAGCGGCGGGGGTCCGTTCGCCCTCCGGTGCCGCCGGAACGGCCCGGATCGTGGCGAGGTTCGGGGGCGGGCTCATCCACCGGCGGTCCTGCGTCCGCGGCGCGGGCGGCGGCCGGTGCCGAGGACGTACGACCGGACCAGATGGTTCCAGCCACAGGTCCGGCACACTTCGACCACGTGCACCGTGAACTCGGGGTGGTGGCCGGCCAGCTGCTCCAGATCCGCCGCGGACCGGGCGGAACCGGAAACGTGCCGCAGGGATTCACCGAACACCCAGGAGACCTGGGCGAGCGGTTCCTTGCGGCACATCGGACAGGGCTCGTCGACGGTCGTGCCGTGGAACCGGGCGGCGCGGTGCAGGTACGCACCCGCGTCGCACACCTCGTCCGGGCCGACCCGACCGGTGCGGACATCGGCCAGCAACGCGCGGCGCTGCAGGGCGTAGTCCACCACCTGTCGCGGGTTGAGCACCGTTCCAGGGTACGCACGAGCGCGACCCGCACCCATGGCCGTCCCGGGCGGGGATCGCCGGCCGGGCGCCGCGACCCTGTGATCACCATCATTCGTCGCGCGCCCGATGTATCGGAGCGATATGCTGCGACGGACCTGTCCGGCGGTCCGGGCCACGGTGACGAGGAGGTGCGCCCGTGCTGGAGTTCGCCGTGCTCGGCCTGCTCCAGGAGGCCCCGCTGCACGGCTACGAGCTGCGCAAACAGCTCGGCCGTCGACTGGGTGGCCTCCGGGCGTGCTCCTACGGCTCGCTGTACCCGGCACTGCGGCGCCTGGTCCGGGCGGGGCTCATCGCCGAGACCACCGACCACGATCTCCCGGGCACGGGCTGGTCGCGACGCGGCAGGCGGGTATACCGGATCACGGCCGAGGGCAAGGAGCGGTTCGCCGAGATGCTTGCCGACGCCGGCCCGCAGGCCTGGGAGGACGGCAGCTTCGGCGTCCACCTGGCGTTCTTCTCCCGGACCCCGGCCGAGATCCGGATCCGGATCCTCGAGGGCCGCAGGCGGACCGTGGAGGAACGCCGGGACGGGTTCCGCAGCGTGCTGGCCCGGACCGGCGAGCAGATCGACCGCTACACCCGAGAGCTGCACCGGCTCGGGCTGGAGAGCTCCGAGCGCGAGGTGCGCTGGCTGAACGAGCTGATCGCGGCCGAGAACGCCGCGGACACCGGAAGCCAGGACCGGACACCGCCGGCGACGAGGCCGGAACGGACTCAAGACCCGGGACACCGGGAACGACACGAGACAACAGGAGGAGCCTGACATGAGCCAGGTTCGGGTCGCGGTCGTCGGCGTGGGCAACTGCGCGGCGTCGCTGGTCCAGGGCGTCCACTACTACGCGGACGCCGACCCGTCGGCCCAGGTCCCCGGCCTGATGCACGTGGACTTCGGCGGCTACCACGTCCGGGACGTGACGTTCGTGGCCGCGTTCGACGTCGACGCCAAGAAGGTCGGCCACGATCTCGCCGACGCCATCGCGGCCAGCGAGAACAACACGATCAAGATCGCGGACGTGCCGCCGCTCGGGGTGACCGTGCAGCGCGGGCCGACACTCGACGGGCTCGGGCGGTTCTACCGCGAGACGATCACCGAGTCCGACGACGAGCCGGTCGACGTCGCGCAGGCGCTGCGCGACTCGGGCGCCGACGTGCTGGTCTCCTACCTGCCGGTCGGCAGCGAGGACGCGGACCGGTACTACGCCCAGGCCGCGATCGACGCCGGGGTCGCGTTCGTCAACGCCCTGCCGGTGTTCATCGCCTCGGACCCGGAGTGGGCGGAGAAGTTCCGGGCCGCCGGCGTCCCGATCGTCGGGGACGACATCAAGTCCCAGGTCGGCGCGACCATCACGCACCGGGTGCTCGCGAAGCTGTTCGAGGACCGCGGCGTGCAGCTGGACCGGACGATGCAGCTCAACGTGGGCGGGAACATGGACTTCCTGAACATGAAGGAGCTGGAGCGCCTCGAGTCCAAGCGGGTCTCGAAGACCCAGTCGGTGACCTCCCAGGTGGAGCGGGACATGGGGCGGGGCAACGTGCACATCGGCCCGTCGGACTACGTGTCCTGGCTGGACGACCGCAAGTGGGCCTACGTGCGGCTGGAGGGCCGCGCGTTCGGCGACGTGCCGCTGAACCTGGAGTACAAGCTCGAGGTCTGGGACTCGCCCAACTCGGCCGGGATCATCATCGACGCCGTCCGCGCCGCCAAGATCGCCAAGGACCGCGGTATCGGCGGGCCGATCCTGTCGGCGTCGAGCTACTTCATGAAGTCCCCGCCGGAGCAGTACCGCGACTCCGAGGCGCGGGACAAGGTGGAGGCGTTCATTCGCGGCGAGATCGACCACTGACCTTCCGCCCGACGACCGCCGGCCCGGCCGGTGACCACCCAGGTCACCGCCGGGCCGTCGTGCTTTCCGGACCAGGAAGTTCCCGATCCGGAATCTTCTCGGAATTTCCCGTGAGCGCAGTCATGCATTGAATGTGCGCTGGGTCATTTATCTCCTCGATATCTGTTCGTAATGTGCCGTACGGCCTTGCGCGACCGCCGCCCATCCGGGGTGTCGGGCGCAGGGTCTCCGCCGGGCGACGACGCGGGCGGGTGGAACGGCCGGCACGTCGTCCCCGCGACGCGCGAACTCCCCAGCACGAGGCCCGCACCCGCCCCCACTGCGATCCCGGCGGTGCGACCCCGAGGAACAACCCGTGCCCCAGCGTCCCACCGCTCCGGCGCTCCGCGTCGCCGTCGTGGCCACCGCCGCCGCGGCCGCAGCCCTGTCCGCGCTCCCCGCCGCCATCGCGGCGCCCGCCGCGGACGCCCCGGCCCCCGCCACGACCGTGACCCGGGACGTCGTGCCCTCCGCCAACGTCCTCCCCGCCGCTCCCGGCCCGGCCGCGCAGACCGCCGCCGACGCCGCGCGGGCCGCCGCACCGGCCGCCCAGGCCGCGGCCGTGCGCAGCAGCGCGCTGTCCACCGCCATGGCCCAGCTCGGCAAGCCCTACCGCTGGGGCGCGACCGGCCCGAGCGCCTTCGACTGCTCCGGGCTGATCAGCTACGCCTACTCGAAGGCCGGCAAGGACGTCCCGCGCACCAGCCGTGCCCAGGCGACCGTCGGCACCAAGGTCGCGAAGTCCGACCTGCGGCCCGGTGACCTGGTCTTCTTCTACAGCCCGGTCAGCCACGTCGGCATCTACATCGGCGGCGGCAAGATCGTGCACGCGTCCACCAGCGGTGAGCCGGTCAAGGTCTCCGCCGTCGACGCGATGCCGTTCAACTCCGCCCGCCGCGTCTGACCCGAGACCGGCCCGGCCGAGCGGCGCACCCCCCGACCGACGTGCCGCCCGGCCGTCGCTCCCCGGCACCCGGCCCCGTCCCGCCCCCGCGGGACGGGGCCGGGCGTCGTAGGTTCGCGCACATGAACGCTCCCGACCGACCCACGGCCCTGATCACCGGCGCCTCCCGGGGCATCGGCGCCGCCGTCGCGCGGCGGCTCGCGTCCACCCACGACCTGATCCTCGGCGGCCGCGACGAGCAGCTGCTGGCCGCCCTGCGCGACGAGCTGGCGGCCGCCGGCCCGCTGCGCGCAGAGCTGCTGCCGGTGGAGCTCACCGACGACGCCGCGCTCGCGGAGGCGGTCTCCGGGATCGACCGGCTCGACGCGCTGGTGCACTCGGCCGGCATCGGCGAGCTCGGCACCGTCGAGGAGACCCCCGCCGCCACCTGGCGGCGGCAGTTCGACGTCAACGTCGTCGCCGTCGCGGAGCTGACCCGGCTGCTGCTACCGGCGCTGCGGGGCGCCGGTGCCGACACCGGTGCGGACGTCGTGCTGGTCAACTCCGGATCCGGGATCACCGCGCGGGCCGGGTGGGGGTCCTACGCGGCGAGCAAGTTCGCGCTGCGGGCCTTCGGCGACGCGCTGCGCGCCGAGGAGGCCGGCCACGGCATCCGGGTCACCTCCGTCCACCCGGGCCGGGTCGACACCGACATGCAGCAGCGGGTCGTCGCGCACGAGCGGAGCGCAGGCGGAGCGAGCATCGGCCTCAGCGGTGGCGAGTACGACGGCTCCCGGTTCCTGCGGCCGGAGTCGGTCGCGGCCGCGGTGCAGGCCGCCCTGACCACCACCCCGGACGCGCACCTCACCGAGATCGTCCTCCGGCCGCGGGGCTGAGCGCCGCGGCCGCGCGCAGCTCGGCCAGCGTCGCGACCACCGGCGGCGTGTCGGCGACGGCGTCCCGCACCACGGCCACGATCGACCGCACCGGCACCGGCCGCACGACCGGCACCGCGCACGTCCCGGGCGGGAGGCGGGCGGCCCCGAGCTCGGGCAGCACGGTGATCCCGATCCCGGCCGCCACGAACGCCAGCGCGGTCGGGTAGTCGTGCGCCTCGACGTGGAACGGCGGCCGGAACCCGGCCGCGGTGCACGCCTCGACCAGGTTGCGCCGGCACCAGCCGCGGGCGAAGTCGTTGTCCACCCAGCGCTCGCCCGCCAGCTCGGCCAGCTCGATCTCGTCCCGGTCGGCCAGCGGGTGCCCCTGCGGGAGCACGGCGACGTACGGGTCGTCGAGGAGGTGGTGCGCGGTGAACCCGGGCCAGGCCTCGTGGCCCGTCCGTCCGGCGCCACCCGCGACGGCGATCTGCACGTCCGAGCGCTCGGCCGGGTCGTCGGGGAGCCACTCGCGCAACGCCAGGTCGAGCCGCACACCGGGGAACTCACCGGTCAGCCGGCGCACCACCCGGGGCAGCCAGGCCGCGCCGACCGAGGCGAAGTACGACAGCGACAGCGCACCCGTCCGGCCGGCCCGCAGGTCCGCGACGAGGGACTCGGCCTCACCGAGCCGGTTGAGGATCGCGTCGGCCTGCTCGGCCAGGACCAGGCCGGCCGCCGTCGCGCGCAGCCCCCGGCCGGCCCGCTCGAACAGCGCCAGGCCGGTCTCGCGCTGCAGCGCGGTCACGTGCTGGCTCACCGCCGACGGCGTGTACCCGAGGTTCGCCGCGGCGGCCTGGACCGACCCACTGGCGACGACGGAACGGAAGATGCGCAGGCGGTGGGTGTCCAGCACGACCCGACCATACAGCCGTACTGAATCCTGGCGTAGCGGAAATCACTGGTGCTGAACCGTCCGTCACGGACAAGCTGGTGTCGTGACCGGCACGCAGACCTCCCGCTCGCTCCTCCCGCTCGCCGCCGCGATGACCACCGTCGTGCTCTGGGCGTCGGCGTTCGTCGGCATCCGGGCCGTCGGGCACGACCTCTCGCCCGGCGCGCTGGCGCTCGGGCGGATGCTGGTCGGCGCGCTCACGCTGACCGCGATCGTGCTGGTCGTGCGGGCCCGTCGGGGCGGGCCCCGGCTTCCGCGCGGGCGGCTGCTGGGTGCCGTCGCGCTGTGGGGTGCGGCCTGGTTCGGGCTCTACAACCTGGCGCTGAACGCGGCCGAGCGGCACATCGACGCCGGGACCACCGCACTGCTGGTGAACGTCGCGCCGGTGATCGTCGCGGTGCTGGCCGGGCTGCTGCTCGGGGAGGGGTTCCCGGCCCGGCTGCTGGCCGGGATGGCGATCGCCTTCACCGGCGTCGTCCTCATCGCGACGACCACGTCGGCCGGCGGCACCGACGTGTCGGGAGTGCTCCTGGGCCTGCTGGCGGCACTGGTCTACGCCGGGGCCGCCGTCGCCCAGAAGCGGTTGCTGGTCCGGGTCGACGCGCTGACCGTCACCTGGATCGGCGCGGTCGCCGGCACGGTCGCGCTGCTGCCGTACCTGCCGTCGCTGCTGGCCGAGCTGGCCACCGCACCGGTGACGGCCGTCGCCGGCACCGCCTACCTCGGCGTCTTCCCGACCGCGATCGCGTTCCTGACCTGGGGCTACGCCCTGTCCCGGACGACGGCCGGCCGGCTGGCCTCCGCCACCTACGCCGCCCCGCCGATCGTCGTGCTGCTGTCCTGGCTGCTGCTCGGCGAGGTCCCGGCGCTGCTCGCGCTGGCCGGCGGGGCGCTCTGCCTGGCCGGCGTCGCCGTGGCCACCCGGCCCCGGGCGGCCACGCCGGCATCGGTCGGAAGTCGGATCCCCGCGGGCCGCTGAGTGGCTACTCTCGGATGACATGGGGGAGCAGAACGAGGCGGGCGACGGCCCGGCCTTGGTCCGGGTGTCCGACGCCGAACGCCAGGAAACCGCGGAACGGCTGAAGCTGGCGCACGACGAGGGCCGGCTGTCACTGATCGAGTACGACCAGCGGCTGCAGGACGCCTACGCCGCCACCGTCCGCAGCGAGCTCGACGCGCTGGTCGCCGACCTTCCGGCGGTGCCGCGGTCGGCGCTGCCCACGGTGCGCGCCGAGACCGCCGAGGTCAAGAAGGCGGAGTACCTCGGCGAGTGGCGCTCCTGGGCCGGCGTGGCGGTCCTGCTGACCGGGATCTGGCTGGTCACGGCGATCGCCTCGGACGACGGCTGGCCGTTCTTCTGGCCGGTCTTCCCGATCGGGATCTGGGGCGCGATCCTCGTCGCCCAGCTGTTCTGGGGCGACGAGCGCCCGTGAGTGGTCGGGAGGGCCCGAGCCCTCCGAACCACTCACGGGGCGTCAGCGCACCACGTTGACCAGGCGGCCCGGCACGACGATGACCTTCTTCGGCTCGCCGCCGTCCAGGACCGCGGCGATCTTCTCGTCGGCCAGGGCGGCCGTGCGGATCTCGTCCTGCCCGGCGTCGGCGGCGACGGTGATCCGGGACCGGACCTTGCCGTTGACCTGGATCGGGTACTCGACGGTGTCGGCGACCAGGTAGCGCTCGTCGGCCTCCGGGAACGGCGCGTAGGCCAGCGAGCCGTCGTGGCCCAGCTTCTGCCACAGCTCCTCGGCGATGTGCGGGGCCAACGGGGCCAGCATCAGCACCAGCGGCTCCGCGATCTCGCGCTCGACCGGGGCACCGCGCTTGGTCAGCGCGTTGTTCAGCTCGATCAGCTTCGCCGCGGCGGTGTTGTAGTGCAGCGCCGACACGTCCTCGCGGACGCCGGCGACCGCCTTGTGCAGGGCCCGCCGGATCTCCTCGCCCGCCTCGCCGTCGACGACGGTGGTCTCACCGGTCTCCTCGTCGACCAGGTTGCGCCAGACCCGCTGCAGGAACCGCTGCGAGCCGACCGCGTCCCGGGTGGACCACGGCCGCGACGCGTCCATCGGCCCGGTCGACATCTCGTACAGCCGGAAGGTGTCCGCGCCGTAGCGCTCGCACATCTCGTCGGGTGTCACCACGTTCTTCAGCGACTTGCCCATCTTCCCGTACTCCTGGGTGACGGGCTCGCCGTTCCACGTGAAACCGTCCGGGGTCTCGACGACCTCCTCGGCCGGCACGTAGGTGCCGCGGGCGTCGGTGTAGGCGAAGGCCTGGATGTAGCCCTGGTTGAACAGCCTGCGGAACGGCTCCTCGCTGCTCACGTGGCCCAGGTCGAACAGCACCTTGTGCCAGAACCGGGAGTACAGCAGGTGCAGCACGGCGTGCTCGACGCCGCCGACGTACAGGTCGACGCCGCCCGGGTCGTCGGCCGCCTGCGCCGGGTCCTTGCCCAGCCAGTACTGCTCGGCCTCGGCCGACACGAACCGGTCGTCGTTCTCCGGGTCCAGGTAGCGCAGGTAGTACCAGCAGGACCCGGCCCACTGCGGCATCGTGTTCGTCTCGCGGCGGTACGCCTTCGGACCGTCGCCCAGGTCCAGCTCGACGTTCACCCAGTCCGTCGCCCGGGACAGCGGCGGCTCCGGCTCGGTGTTCGCGTCGTCCGGGTCGTAGGTCTTCGGCGAGTAGTCGTCGACCTCGGGCAGCTCGACCGGCAGCTGGTCGGCGGGCAGCGCGACCGGGCCGTGCTCGTCCCAGACGATCGGGAACGGCTCGCCCCAGTACCGCTGCCGGGAGAACAGCCAGTCCCGCAGCTTGTACTGGACCACACCCTCGCCGGCGCCCTTCGACGCCAGCCAGTCGGTGATCGTCCGCTTGGCGTCCTCGACGCCCAGCCCGTTCAGGCTGACCTCGTCGTTGGCGGAGTTGATCGCCGGCCCGTCGCCGGTGAACGCCTCGCCCTCGAAACCCTCGCCCGGGTCGACGGTGCGCACGATCGGCAGCCCGAACGCCGTCGCGAAGTCCCAGTCACGCTGGTCCTGGCCGGGCACCGCCATGATCGCGCCGGTGCCGTAGCCCATCAGGACGTAGTCGGCGACGAAGACCGGGATCTCCTGGCCGTTCACCGGGTTGACGGCGTGGGCGCCGGTGAAGACGCCGGTCTTGTCCCTGCTCTCCTGCCGGTCCAGCTCGGACTTCCGGGCGGCCTCGGCCCGGTAGGACGCGACCGCATCGGCCGGGGTCGCGGCGCCGCCGGTCCAGCGCCCGTCGACACCCGCGGGCCATGCGGCCGGGACGATCTCGTCGACCAGCGGGTGCTCCGGGGCCAGGACCATGTAGGTGGCGCCGAACAGCGTGTCCGGGCGGGTGGTGAAGACGTCGATCTCGCCGGCGCCGGCGGCGCTGATGCTCGTTCCGCCTCCGCTGCTCTCGGCGACCGGGAACCGGACCCGGGCGCCCTCGGAGCGCCCGATCCAGTTCCGCTGCATCGCCTTGACCGACTCGGGCCAGTCGACCCGGTCCAGGTCGTCGGCCAGCCGGTCGGCGTAGGCGGTGATCCGCATCATCCACTGCTTCAGGTTGCGGCGGAACACCGGGAAGTTGCCGCGCTCGGAGCGCCCCTCGGGGGTGACCTCCTCGTTCGCCAGCACGGTGCCCAGGCCGGGGCACCAGTTCACCGGGGCCTCGGAGATGTAGGCCAGGCGGTGGCCGTCGATCAGCGCCCGGCGCTCGCCCTCGGACAGCTCCGCCCAGGGGCGGCCGTCCGGAGTGGTGCGGGTGCCGTTCTCGAACTCGGCCCGCAGCTCGGCGACCGGGCGGGCCCGGCCGGCGTCGGCGTCGTACCAGGCCTCGAAGATCTCCCGGAAGATCCACTGGGTCCAGCGGTAGAACGGGATGTCGGTGGTCGACACCGAGCGGCGCGGGTCGTGGCCCAGGCCCAGCTGGCGCAGCTGTGCCCGGTACCGCTCGATGTTCGCCTCGGTGGTCGTTCGCGGGTGCGTCCCGGTCTGGACGGCGTACTGCTCGGCGGGCAGGCCGAAGGCGTCGAAGCCCATCGGGTGCAGCACGTTGTGGCCCGTCATGCGCAGGTAGCGGCCCAGCACGTCGGTGCCGATGAAGCCCAGCGGGTGCCCGACGTGCAGGCCCGCCCCGGACGGGTACGGGAACATGTCCATCAGGTAGAACTTCGGCTTCTCCGAGCCGGGCTCACCCGGGTTCGGGGCGTGGAAGGTCTGCTCGGCCTCCCAGTGGTCCTGCCACTTGCGCTCGATCCGGCCGGCCATCTCGGCGTCGTAGCGGAACGCCGGCCGGTCTGCCGACGCAGCGCGCTCCCCGTTGGTCTCGGGGGCGGTGCTGGTCTCGGTGCTCATGTCCGTCTCACCTCGGGAAACCTGTCGCGACGGCCCGTGTCGAGGGCCCGGAACACGCTGCGACCCCTCCGCCGAGGAGCAGGAGGGGTCGTCGCCGCACCGCCGAAGATCCGCTCGCCGGCGGAGTCACCGCGGCGCGGCGCCGGGAAGTCGGTGCTGCCAGTGGGGCAGCGGCCGCCGGGCCGTGCACATGTGACCAGGGTAGCCGGGGCGGGCGGTCCGTCTCAGCCGGGTTCTACCCTGGTCACGTGCCCACCACCGTGCGCCTGATCCTCGCCGCCCTCCTCCTGCTGGCCGGAACGGCGCTCGTCGTGCTCGCCGTGCTCGGCGCGACCGGCCGCTTGCCACGCAACCGGTTCGTCGGCGTGCGCACCCCGGACAGCCTCCGCACCGCCGACGCGTTCGTGCTGGCCAACCGGGTCGCCGCCGCCCCGCTCGGCGCCGCGGGCCTGGTCGGGCTGGCCGGAGGGACGGCGCTGGTGTTCGGCGACCGCGGTGGCGCGCTGCCGTGGGTGCTCGGCGTGATCGCGCTCGTGGGGACGGTCGTGCTGGCCGGCCTCGGCGGCTCGCTCGGTGCCCGCGCGGCGCAGGTCACGATCGCCGAGCAGACCCCGGCCCCGGAGGCGACCTGCGGCGGGGTCTGCAGCGGGTGCGACCTGATCGCGGGCTGCCGGGACTCGACCGGCACCGCGCCGGGGACGCGCAACGAGGACGCCGCCGCGGGCTGAGGCACCGGGTCGATCAGCACGATCCCGCCCCGGCACGGCCGACATCGTGCGCCTCGGGGACCGGGCACAACTCGATCAGCACGATCCCGCCCCCGCACGGGCGACATCGTGCGCCTCGGGCGCCGACGGCGGGTCGATCAGCACGATCCCGCCCCACGAACGGCCAGAACGCGCACCTCGAACACCGGCCCGGTGTTGATCAACACGAATCCGCCCCAGGACGGGCAACAACGCGCCTCTCGAGCACAGGGCCCACGTCGATCAGCACGGCGTCGCCCCGGCACGGGCGAAATCGTGCGCCTCGGGGACCGGGCACAACTCGATCAGCACCATCCCGCCCCCGCACGGCGACATCGTGCGCCTCGGGCGCCGACGGCGGGTCGATCAGCACGATCCCGCCCTTCGAACGGCCAGAACGCGCACCTCGAACACCCGCTCGACGTCGATCAACACGAATCCGCCCACGGGAAGGCGATAACGCGCTTCCCGAGCACAGGATCCGGGTCGATCAGCACTAATCCGCCCCGGCTCCGGCCAGAACGCGCACCTCGAGCACCGGCCCGATGTCGATCAGCACGAAATCCGCCCGGGAAGGGGCGACACCGCGCATCCCGAGGACCGGGCAAGGTTCGATCAACACGAATCCGCCCCAGGACGGGCAACAACGCGCCTCTCGAGCACAGGGCCCACGTCGATCAGCTACGGCGTCGCCCCGACACGGGCGACACCGCGCGCCTCGGGGACCGGGCACAAGTCGACCAGCGCGACCCCGCCCCGGTACGGGCGACATCGTGCACCTCGAGCGCGAACACGAGGCCGACGCTGCACGATCCCGCCCCACCGCGGCCGGGATCGCGGTCAGTTGTAGGCCGGATCCAGCGGGAAGGTCGCGAGCAGGGCCAGCGGGATGCCCTGCCGGCGCAGCACCCGTTCCCAGAGCCGCTCGTGCGCGACCGTCAGCAGGTCGTCCGGCAGGCCGGGAACCACGAACCAGTCCCCGCGGGCGATCTCCCCGTCGAGCTGGCCGGCGTCCCATCCCGAGTACCCGGCGAAGATCCGCAGGCCGCGCAGCCGCGGCGCGAGTGCGGCCGGGTCGGAGTCGAGATCGACCAGCTGGACCGGGGGCCGGACCGGCATGAGGCCGGGCAGCCCGTGTCCCGACTCGCCGGTCCGCAGCGCGGCCAGGCACAGCGCGGTCCGTTCCTCCACCGGCCCGCCGACGAACATCGTCCCCGGATCGCTCGTCACCCCGGCCCACCGCGGCAGCACGTCACGGACGGCCGCCGACCCGGGCCGGTTCAGCACGACTCCGAGGCTGCCGTGCGGCCGGTGTTCGATCATGTAGACGACCGTCCGGGCGAAGTTCGGGTCGCCCAGAGCAGGAGCGGCGACGAGCAGGCTCCCCGGTGTGACCGGGGGAAGAGCGGCGCCTCGGGTGGCGCGGTGATCCCGCACGACCCCATGTTCGCACCTGCCTGTCGGACGTAGGCTCGGTACCCGTGCCCAGTACTCCGAGCCGGACCGCCGCCCCCGCACGGCCGGGCGAGAGCGCTGGGCTGGGTGCCGCAATCGCGTTGCTGCGCCGGGCGCCGTTCGCCCGGCTGTTCTCCGTACGGCTGTCCGCGCAGTGGGCCGACGGGCTGTTCCAGGCCGCGCTCGGCGGGGCGGTGCTGTTCAACCCGGAACGCGAGGCGGACCCGCTCCTCGTCGCGTCCGGACTCGCGGTGCTGCTGCTGCCGTACTCGATCCTCGGGCCGTTCGCGGGCTCCCTGCTCGACCGCTGGGACCGGCGGCGCGTGCTGGCCTGGGCGAGCCTCCTGCGGGCCGGCCTGGTCCTGGGCGTCGCGGCGGCGATCGCCGCCGGCTGGGCGGGCACCCCGCTGTTCGTGCTGGCCCTCGCGGTGACCGGGGTGAACCGGTTCGTGCTGACCGGGCTGTCGGCGGCGTTGCCGCACGTCGTGCCGGGCATCGCGCGGCTGGTCCCGTCCAACACGCTGTCGGTGACGGTCGGCGCGGGCGTGGCCGCGGTCGGCGCCGGCTGCGCGGTCGGGCTGCGGGCCGTCTTCGGTGACGGCGACACCGGCTCGGCCACGACCGTCCTGTTCGCCGCACTGGGCTCGCTGGTGGCCGCGTTGCTGGCGGCGCGGTTCGGCCGGGGCGCGCTCGGGCCGGACCCGGCGCCGGACGCCTCGGCCACGGACGCCCCCGCCACGGACGCCCCGGTCGATGCCCGCGACGTCCCGACCGGGCGGCCGGCCGCGCACCCCGGCCGGCCCGGCCCGGAGCCGGGCGTCCCCGGCGCGGGGCACCCGCCCGGCCCCGGCGAGCGGCGCACACCGCAGGCGGCCGGGCACCCTCCGGTGCTCCGCGACGTGCTCGGCGGGTTCGCTGCCGGGGCCCGCGCGACCGTGACGACCCCGGCGGTCTGCGCGCCGTTCCTCGGCCTGGTCGCACACCGGCTCGCGTTCGGGATCAACACGCTGCTGCTGCTCATGCTGTTCCGGTACGTGTTCACCCCGGACGGCACCCCCGGCGCGGGCGGTCTGCCCGGTGTCGGCGTGGTGGCCGGGCTGACGGCAGCCGGGCTGGCCGTCGCCGCTCTGGTGACGCCGGCGCTGGTCCGGTGGGTCGGGACGGTCCGGGCGGTGCGGCTCGCGCTGGGTGGCGCGGTGCTGGCCCAGGCGGCGGTCGCGCTCTGGCTGGCGCTGCCGACCGTGCTGGTGAGCGCGTTCCTGCTGGGCGTGCTCGGGCAGGTCGTGAAGCTGTGCGCCGACGCCGGCGTGCAGGCCGCGGCCGGCGACGACGTCCGCGGCCGGGTGTTCGCCCTGTTCGACGCCGTGTTCAGCGTCTGCTACGTCGCCGCCGTGACCCTCGCCGCGGTGGCCGGGCCGACCGACGGCTGGTCACCCGGGCTGCTGGGGCTCGCCGCCGGGATCTACGCCGCCGGGCTGCTCGCGCACACCGCCTACCTGAACGTGCGTCCTGTACGGACGTCCGAGCCGGCCGTCACCTGAACGACGACGGGTTCATACGTCCGTCCAGGACATCCGTCCGTCAGAGGTTCTCCGCCGCCCAGGCACGCAGCTCCGCCTCGGCCCGCTCCGGTCCGAGCGGGCCCTGCTCCATCCGCAGCGCGAGCAGGTGCTTGTAGGCCTTCCCGACCGCGGGCCCCGGCCCGATGCCGAGCAGCTCCATGATCTGGTTGCCGTCCAGGTCCGGCCGGATCGCGTCGAGCTCCTCCTGCTCGCGCAGGGCGGCGATCCGCTCCTCCAGCCCGTCGTAGTTGCGCTGCAACGCCGCGGCCCGGCGGCGGTTGCGGGTGGTGCAGTCGGACCGGACGAGCTTGTGCAGCCGGTCGAGCAGCGGGCCGGCGTCGGTCACGTAGCGGCGCACCGCGGAGTCGGTCCACTCGCCCTTGCCGTACCCGTGGAACCGCAGGTGCAGGTAGACGAGCTGGGACACGTCGTCGATCAGCGCCTTCGGGTACTTCAGCGCGCGCATCCGCTTGCGGGTCATCTTCGCGCCCACCACCTCGTGGTGGTGGAACGAGACCCGCCCGTCCGGCTCCTTGCGCCGGGTCGCGGGCTTGCCGATGTCGTGCAGCAGCGCCGCCAGCCGCAGCGTGAGGTCCGGGCCGTCCGTCTCCCGCTCGATCGCCTGCTCCATGACGACCAGCGAGTGCGTGTACACGTCCTTGTGCTGCATGTGCTCGTCGGTCTCCAGCTGCATCGCCGGCACCTCGGGCACGACGTGCTTCGCCAGGCCGGTGTCGCAGAGCAGCTCGATCGCGCGCCGCGGGTGGGCACCGAGCATCAGCTTCGTGAACTCGGCCTGCACCCGTTCCGCGGTGATCCGGGCCAGCTCGCCGGCCATCTCGGTCATCGCGGCCGTCACCCGTTCGGCGGGGGTGAACCCGAGCTGGGAGACGAACCGGGCCGCGCGCAGCATCCGCAGCGGGTCGTCGGCGAACGAGCGCTCCGGCAGGTCCGGGGTGTCGAGGACGCCCTGGGCCAGCGCGGCGAACCCGCCGTGCGGGTCCACGAAGCGCCGTTCCGAGCCGGTGAGCTCGACCGCCATCGCGTTCACCGTGAAGTCCCGGCGCACCACGTCACCCTCGACGGTGTCGCCGAAGCGGACCTCGGGGTTGCGGGAGGCGCCGTCGTAGGTGTCGGCGCGGAACGTCGTCACCTCGAGGACGTGGTCTCCCCGGCGCAGCCCGACGGTGCCGAACGCGATGCCCGTGTCCCAGACGGCGTCGGCCCAGCCCTTGACGATCTGCAGGATCGTCTCCGGCCGGGCGTCGGTGGTGAAGTCGAGATCGCCCGCGTCGCGGTCGGACGCGCCGGTCCCGCGCAGCACCGCGTCACGGACGCTGCCGCCGACCAGGTAGAGCCGGTGGCCGCGCGCGGCGAACCGGGCCGCCAGCTCGTCGGCGACGGCGGGCACGTCGAGCATCTGGACCACGGCGTTCTCCTGGGAGCGCTGCAGCTCGTCCGGGTCCGGTCCGGCCACGGAGGTCCGGGGCGCGGGTCGGTGCGGTCGGGAGATCGCGGACGGCGAGGACACGACCGGCCAGTGTAGGCAACGCGCCCGGGCCGGGCCCCGGGCACGGTGCGATCGCCCGGAACCCCGCCGCAGATCACCCCCGGACCTCCCGGACGACGGACCCGACCGCGACGGCTCGTCACCGCCCCGAGGCGCCACCTCCTCGTTACCATCGCCACATGTCCACCTCCCGCGGCCGCTCCTCCGCCGGGCGGAGCGCGGGACGGGCGCGACGCTCCCCGGACCGGCGCCGCCGCCTGCGCACGGTGGACGAGACGTCCGCCGGCGGGCTCGTCGTGCACCCGGTCACCGGCGCGGCCGCGCTGATCGGACGCCTCGACCGCCGGGGACGCCTGCTGTGGTCACTTCCCAAGGGGCACATCGAGGCCGGTGAGACCGCGGAGCAGGCGGCGGTGCGCGAGGTCGAGGAGGAGACCGGCATCATCGGTGAGGTGCTGGCACCACTGGGCACCATCGACTTCTGGTTCGTCGCCGAGGACCGCCGCGTGCACAAGACCGTGCACCACTACCTCATGCGCGCGCTCGGCGGCGAGCTCTCCGACGCCGACGTCGAGGTCGCCGAGGTGGCCTGGGTGCCGCTGGGCGAGCTGGAGAGCAGGCTCGCCTACGCCGACGAACGCCGGCTGATCCGGCACGCGGCGAACCTCCTGGAGGAGACGGCGTGAGACGGGTCGCGGCCCTGGTCGCGATCCTGCTGGTCACCCTGGCGGGGACGCTCGCCCCGGCGGCGTTCCCGGTGCCCGCGGCCGCCCAGGAGCCGGCCCCGGGCCCCGTCCGGCTCGACGTCGCCGCCATGTCACCGCAGGTGGTCACCGCGGCCGGCGCGCCGGAGCTCGTCGTCACCGGCACGGTCACCAACACGGGCCCGGACCCGGTCGACGCGCTCTCGTTGCGCGTGCAGCGCGGTGCGGCCGTCTCGGGGGAGGCAGGCCTGCGGAGCGCGTTCGACGGGGAGGCCGCCGTCGACGACGCCGTCCCGCCGTTCGTCGAGCTGGGCCCGCTCGCGCCGGGGGCGTCGGTGCCGTTCCGGTACGTGGTGCCGCTGACCGGCCCGCCGGGGACCTCGCTGGCGCTGCCCGGCCCGGGTTCCTACCCGCTGCTGGTGAACCTCAACGGCAACGTGGGCGGCACCGTGTCCCGCCTCGCCGGGATCCGCACCGTGCTGCCGGTGTCCGCGCTCCCGGGCGGCCCGCCGGCGGAACCGGCCGCCGCGACACCGGTGTCGATGCTCTACCCGATCACCGATGCGCCCCGCCGCATCCCGCCGGTCCCCGGCCAGGTCCCGGTCCTCACCGACGACGACCTGGCGGCGTCGTTCGCGGCGGGCGGGCGGCTCCGCGGCCTGGTGGACGCCCTGGGCGCCGGTGCCCCGGCCGGGTCGCCGGCCCGGTCGGCCGTCTGCCTGGCCGTCGACCCGGAGCTCGTCGCGACCGCGGTCGCGATGCGGGGCGGCTACGAGGTCGTCACCGGCCCGGACGGTGCGACGGCCCCCGGGCGGGGCGCCGAGGCGGCGGGCCAGTGGCTGACCGCGCTGCAGGCGGTGGCCCGGGGCACCTGCGTGATCGCCCTGCCGCCCTCGGACGCCGACCTCGTCGCGCTGGTCCGCGGCGGCGAGGCCGACCTCGCACGCCGGACGCTCCAGCAGGGCCGCGAGGCGCTCGCCGAGCAGCTGGGCACCCCGGTGCTGGACGACGTCGTCTGGCCCGCCGACGGCGTGCTCGACGAGCCGACGCTCCAGGCCCTGGGTGGCGGCACCCGCCTGCTGCTGTCGGCGGACGGCGTGAGCGCCGGCAGGGACTCGGGCGTCGTCGCGCTCGGCGACGAGGCCGACCCGGCCCGGGCCGTGCTCGCCGACCCGCTCCTGACCGAGGTCGCGCCCGGCCGGGGGGCCGCGCCACCGCCCGGGGGACTGGCCGGGCAGAACCTCGCCGCCGCGCTGGCGTTCCGGGCCGCCGAAGGCGGGGACGGCGCCGGGCCGCTGCTCGTCGCGCCGCCCCACCGGTGGACGGCCGGCGGCGACGCGGCCGCGGGCGTCCTGTCCGCGCTGTCGGCGTTGATCGGCGACGGCCGGCTCCGGCCGGTCGGCCTGCCCGGTGCCGCCACCGCCCCGGAGGAGTCGGCGCAGCTGTTCTACCCGCCCGAGGCGGGCGGCGCGGAGATCCCCCGCGAGGTGGTGGCGACGATCGCCGACCAGGTCCGGTCGATCGAGGGCCTGCGGGGGGCCGCCGAGGCCCGCACCGGTATCGGCGCCACCCCCACCGAGGTGTTCGACCCGCTGGTCCGCGGGACGTTGCGGGCCGCGTCCTCGTGGTGGCGGGGCGACCCGGCCCGGGCGGTGTGGGAGGCGGGCGTCGTCACCGGGCGGATCGACCAGATCCGCTCCTCGGTGCGGGTGGTCCAGCCGCCCAGCCCGTACTCGCTGGGCACGAGCAACGCCCCCCTGCTCGTCACGGTGGCGAACGGGCTGCCCGTGACGATGAACGTCAGGGTCGTGCTGTCGAGCACGACCGGGCTGCGGGTCGACCCGATCCCGGTCCAGGCCGTGCCGCCGCTGGGCCGGGTCCAGGTGCGGGTGAACACGCAGGTGACCCGGTCCGGCCAGTTCAGCGTCGATGCGGGCCTGCGCACGCCGGACGGCGCGGACCTCGGCCCGGACACGCGGCTGCGGGTCCGCTCGACGGTCTACGGGACGGTCACCGTGTGGCTGACGGCGATCGCCGGTGCGGTGCTGGTGGTGCTCGTCGTGCGCCGGGTCGTCCGCCGGATCCGGGCCGCCCGATCGGCCTCCGCAGGGCCGGGGCGCGGCGGGCCGAGCGGCCCGGACCGCCCCGGTGGCCCGGCCGGGCCGGACGACCCGGACGGGCGGGACGGGCCGCACGGGCCGGGCGGCGCGCCACCGGCCGGACCCACCGGCGGACTGCCGACCCGACCGGTCGGCGACCGGCGATGACACGACTGGGTTCCACTCTCCGCCGGATTTCGACCGCTCGTCGCACGAAATCGACCGTTGGGCGATCCCGGCCGCTCCGAGGTAAACCCTACTGGGCCCGTGGTCGATCACAACAAGGTCAGGTGTGACCCCGGCTCCTCGGGTCGTCCGGATCAACCGGGTGACGTAGGCTGGGGATCGACTGACACCAGCGCCAAGGGGGAGGGCGAGGCTGTTGAGCGGGCAGATCGACCAGCGCGCTGCCCGGACCGACGTCCACCCCGCCTCGCAGCCGGCTGCGGCCGGACCGCACCCGTCGTTCGACCCGGCCGAGCCGTCCGACCAGCCGCCGACCGAGCAGGTCACCTCGCGGGTGCCCGCTCAGAGCCGGCCGACCGAGCGACTCCCCGCACCGCAGGGTGCGATGGGCACGGCCGCCGGATCCCAGCTCACCGACCGCTACGTGCTGCGTCAGCGGATCGGCTCCGACACGTCGGCCGGTGCCGAGTTCTGGCGCGCCGAGGACACCGTGTTGCGCCGTCCGGTCGGTGTCACGCTGCTCCGCAGGCTTCCCGCCGACGACCGTTCGGACGACCCCGAGGGCACGGCCCGGGCCGGCGAGATGATCGTCCGCGCGTTGCGGTCCGGGTGCTTCGAGCACGCCGGCAGCGCACGGCTGCTGGACGTGCTCTCACCCGGCTCGCACGGTCTGCCCGGTGACGTGCTGGGCGCCGCCGTCGCCGAGTGGGTGCCCGGGCGCTCGCTCGCCGAGACCGTCGCCGAGGGACCGGTGCGGGCGCACCGGGCGGCGAAGGCCGTCGCGAACCTGGCCGCCGCGGCGACCGAGGCGCACCAGCAGGGCCTCGTGCTCGGCTGCGACCACCCGCAGCGTGTCCGGATCACGCCGGACGGCCGCGCGATGCTCGCGTTCCTGCTGCCGCGGCCGTCGGTGTCCGCCGCGGACGACGTCCGTGGCCTCGGCGGGCTGCTGTACTGCCTGCTGACCCGCCGCTGGCCGCTGTCGGTCGCCGACGCCGCGCGCGCCGGTCTGGTCGCCGCCGAGCGGACGCCCGCCGGCCGGCTGCGCTCGCCGGCCCAGTTGCGTCCCGGGGTTCCGCTGGAGCTGGACACCGTGTGCATGGGCGCGCTCGGCCAGGCCGGGGACGGCCTGGGCCGGGTGCACACCGCCGCGGCGCTGCACCGGATGCTGGCCGACATCCTCGCCGAGGACGCCGAGCACGCGTTCTTCCCACCGGCACGCGACGGCGCCCCCGCCGACCCGGACGACGTCTGGCAGGACTCCGACCGGCTGCCCGACACCCGCAACGACCCGCAGCGCCGGCGCAACCTCCGGATCGGGCTGTCCGTGCTCGCGGTCGGGGTGCTGATCGTCCTCGGCTACCTCGGCGTCCAGGTGGGTGCCCTGTTCGGCGGCACCGGTGCTCCTCCCGTGGTGCTCCCGCCGGCCGCGACGGCCCCGCCGAGCCCGCAGGCGCCCCCGCCGGCCGCCGCCGCTCCCGTCCCGGACGTGTCGGTGCAGGTCTTCGACCCGTCGGGCGACGCTGACAACGCCGACAGCGTCGGTCAGGTCGTCGACGGCGACCCGGCCACGGCCTGGAGCACCAGCCGGTACTTCCAGCCGTTCCCCGCGCTCAAGCCGGGGATCGGGGTCATGGCGTCGTTCGGCTCCCCGCAGCCGGTCAACCGGCTCACGATCGCCGGGGCGACGCCCGGCACCGTCGTCGAGGTCCGCTCGGCCCCCTCGGCGGACGCAGGCCTCGCGCAGACCAGCCCGATCACCACCGTGACCGTGCAGGACGGCCGGACGGTCGTCCCGCTGGACGCCGCGCGGCCGACCGAGCACGTGCTGCTCTGGATCACCACCCTGGGCCCGAACAACCAGAGCCGGATCGGCGAGATCTCCTTCGAGCGCGCCGTCCAGTAGGCCGGCGTTCGCGATCGCGTCCGGCACGCCCGGAACGCCCGCGGCCGGCCCAGCGGCCGGCCTACCGTGCGCCGGTGACCGCCCTCGACCGGAGCCTGCGCGCCCGGCCGCCCGACCTCGACGAGGTCTTCCGGCTGCACGCGGACCGGCTCTGGTCGGTCGCGCTGCGCATGCTGGGCGACCCCGCCGAGGCCGAGGACGCCGTCCAGGAGGCCTTCCTCGCCGCGCTGCGGTCACCGGGTTTCCGCGGGGACGCCGCCGCCGGGACGTGGCTGCACCGGATCCTGGTGAACGGCTGCGTGGACCGGATGCGGGCCGCGGGACGCCGGCGCGGCCACGCCCGCCCCGCCGGCCCGACGGTCACCGCCGACCCGGCGGGACGGCTGGTGACCCGGCTGGCGGTCGGCGACGCGCTCGCCCGGTTGCCCGTCGAGCAGCGGGTCGCGGTGGTGCTGGTGGACGGTCTCGGCTACCCGGTCACGGAGGTGGCCGAGATCGTCGGGGTGCCGGCCGGGACGGTGAAGAGCCGCTGCGCCCGCGGGCGGTCGCGGCTGGCCCGGGAACTCGGTCCGCTCCGGGAGGAGGCGCGGTGAACGGTTCCTGTCCGAATGACGAGAACAACTCAGCAGGTTCTCGTGAAACTGACGGCAATAGGCGGAGACCTGGGGAAACCAATAACAGTATCTCTGACGATAATGCGACGGGGATCCATCCGGCGCGCACGGGCCACCCTGGCGCCGGATCCGGCCGGGCCCCGGCCGGAGACACCGGACCGACCCCTGCCGGCGCCCCGCCGGACGAGCTCCGGGAGGCCGTCGCCGCCGCGCTCGCCCCGGTCCCCATGCCCGCGGACGTCTCGGCCCGGCTCCGCGCGCAGCTCGCCGCGGCGCTCGCGGGGAGCGCCCACCCGGACCGGACCGCACACGCCGCGACAAGGACCGCGGCCGACCGGAACGCGAGCCGGTCGTGCGGCGGCCGCAACGCGTCCGCCCCGGCCCGGATCCCGCACCGGGCCCGGCGCGCGGGCGTCGTCCTGGCCGCGGCGGCCGTCGTCGGCGCCCTCGTCGCGCTCCCGGTGCTGGGGCGTCCCGAGCCCGGACCCGCACCGATCGCCGCCACGACTCCGGACGCCCTGCGCGCCGCGGCCGCCGGGGCCGTCGCCGACGGCGCGGCCGCCGATCCGGACCGGGTGCGGGCCTGCCTGACCACCGCCCGGGACCCCGGCGCGGCGGCCCCGCTCGTCGCGTCCCGCCCGTACCCGGTGGCGGGGGAGCCGGGCGTCCTGCTCGTCCTCGGGACACCGCAGACCGGCCGCTACCGGGTCGTCGTCGTCGCGGCGGGGTGTGGCCGCGTCCTCGCCGAGACCACCGTCCCGTGACGGGGCCCGGCTGCCACCGGAGGTGACGCAGCGCGCGTCCGGCGCGGGGGCGGCCGGGAATGCCGCTGTCTAGGATCGCGTTCGAGCCTTACGACAGCCACGATGCGGGCCGGCCGCCCGGCCGGGCCCGCACCTGCCCCGTCATCGCGCCCGTCGACCGGGTCGCGCCAGGAGGGATCAGTACTGGTGACCACCGACGACACGGTGCACAACGTGATCATCATCGGGTCCGGGCCCGCGGGCTACACCGCGGCGGTCTACGCCGCACGGGCCCAGCTCGCCCCGCTCGTGTTCGAGGGCAGCCAGTTCGGCGGCGCCCTGATGACCACGACCGACGTGGAGAACTACCCGGGCTTCACCGACGGCATCATGGGCCCGGAGCTCATGGAGCAGATGCGCGGCCAGGCCCAGCGCTTCGGCGCCGACCTCCGCCCGCAGGACGTCGACGAGGTCCGGCTCGACGGCGAGATCAAGGAGGTCCGCGTCGGGCGGGAGACGTTCCGCGCCCGTGCCGTGATCCTCGCGATGGGTGCCGCGCCCCGCTACCTGCACGTCCCCGGCGAGCAGGAGCTGCTCGGCCGCGGCGTCAGCTCGTGCGCGACCTGTGACGGGTTCTTCTTCCGTGACCAGCACATCGCGGTCGTGGGCGGCGGCGACTCGGCCATGGAGGAGGCCACCTTCCTCACCCGCTTCGCCGAGACCGTCACGATCATCCACCGCCGCGACGAGTTCCGGGCGTCGAAGATCATGCTGGAGCGCGCGCAGAACGACCCGAAGATGCGCTGGCGCACCAACGCCGAGGTCACCGAGGTGGTCGGCGAGGGCGCGGTCAAGCAGCTGCAGCTGCGGGACACCGTCACCGGCGCGACCGACACCCTCGACGTCACCGGGATGTTCGTCGCGATCGGACACGACCCGCGCAGCGAGCTCGTCCGCGGCCAGGTCGAGCTGGACGACGAGGGCTACGTGCAGGTCACCGACCGCAGCACCTACACCAACCTCCCCGGCGTCTTCGCCTGCGGCGACCTCGTCGACCACACCTACCGGCAGGCGATCACGGCGGCCGGCTCGGGCTGCTCGGCCGCGATCGACGCCGAGCGGTGGCTCGCCGGGCACCCGGTGAGCTCCGAGCTGGCCGGCGGCGGGTACGGGGACGCCCCCGTGGCCGAGGTCGCCCAGGCCGCGCACTGACCGTCCCCCGGACTTCGCACCCGAAGGAGAACCCATGGCCAACACCATCGACGTCACCAGCAGCTCGTTCGACAAGGACGTCCTGAAGAGCGAGAAGCCGGTTCTGGTCGACTTCTGGGCCACCTGGTGCGGCCCCTGCAAGATGGTCGCCCCGGTGCTCGACGAGATCGCGGGCGAGAACCCCGACAAGCTCACCGTCGCCAAGCTCGACATCGACGCGAACCCGGAGGTCGCTCGCGACTACCAGGTGATGTCGGTCCCGACCATGATCCTGTTCAGCGGTGGCAAGCCGGTGAAGCAGATCGTCGGTGCCAAGCCGAAGGCCGCGCTGCTGGCGGACCTCGCCGACCACCTCTGATCCCCTCGCTCGTGCGCGGATAGCGCACCGAGATCACGCTGCGTGTCCCGGTTGATCACAGCCGGGACACGCGCGTGTCTGCCCCGCTGCACTGCGCCGTGAGCTCAGCAGGGCACAATGGGACCCGGCCACCCGCTCGGGTCACCGAGTGGACCGACCGATCACCGGGCGCCCGCGGCGCCTGTCGACTGCGAGCGAGGGGTGCATGCAGCTGCTCCGGCGCGGGGACTCCGGTCCTGCCGTACGCGAGGTCCGAGCGACGCTGCGGCAGCTCGGTCTGCTGCCGGAAATGCCTGCGGGCGGTCCGGAGCGGCCCGTGTTCGACGACGAGGTGGACCACGCCGTCCGCGTCTTCCAGCAGGGCCGGGGGCTCATCACCGACGGCATCGTCGGCCCGGACACCGCCCGCGCTCTCCGCGAGGCGGGCTGGTCGCTGGGCGACCGGATGCTGTCGTTCACGCTGTCCACCCCGACCACCGGTGACGACGTCGCGACCCTGCAGGAGCGGCTGCTCGAGCTCGGCTACAACCCGGGCCGCCCGAGCGGGCTGTTCGACCAGCAGACCGAGCAGGCGCTGATGCGGTTCCAGCGGGACTACGGGATGGTCCCGGACGGTGTGTGCGGCCCGGAGACGCTGCGCGCGCTGCGCCAGCTGGGCCGCAAGGTCACCGGCGGCCGCCCGCACCTGCTGCGCGAGGAGGAGCTGCTCCGCCGCGCCGGCCCCCGGATGCGGGGCAAGCGGATCGTCATCGACCCCGGGCACGGCGGCGCCGACCGCGGTGTCGAGGTCGCCGGCGTCACCGAGGCCGACCTGATGTGGGACCTGGCCCGCCGCCTGGTCGGGCGGATGTCCGCCACCGGCATGGAGGCGCTGCTGTCCCGCCCGGAGGCCGGGAACCCGCCGGACACCGAGCGCGCCCAGTTCGCGAACGACGTCGGCGCCGACCTCGTCGTGTCGCTGCACACCGACGCCAGCTTCAGCCCGCACGCTCAGGGCCTCGCGACCTACTACTTCGGCAACGGCTCGGGCACCACCTCGAACGTGGGCGAGGCGCTCGCCGGCCTGATCCAGCGCGAGCTGCTCACCCGGACGTCGATGCTCGACTGCCGCAGCCAGCCGTGCACCTGGGAGCTGGTGCGTCGCACGCGGATGCCGGCGGTGCGGGTCGAGACCGGCTACCTGACCCACCTCGGGGACCGCGGCAAGCTGCTCGACCCGGGCTTCCGGGACGTCGTCGCCGAGGGCATCCTCGTCGCCGTCAAGCGGCTGTACCTGCTCGGGCAGGACGACCAGCCCACCGGCACGTTCACGTTCAACGACGTGCTGGCCCGGGAGTACGGCCGGGACCACATCCGGGCCGTCTAGGCCGGTTCCGGGGGTCCCGGGCCCCGCACCCGGGACCCGGTCTCCCAGTCGATCATCGACCCGCTCAGGGCGCCCTGAGATCGCCGCTGTGCTCCGCCACCGGCGCGCCCGCACCCTGGCACCGGCCGGCGCGGGCCGGGGTGGCGGTCGGGAGCGGGGCCGGGTTCTGCATGGGGATCGTCACCGTGTTGAACAGCTGTTCGAGCGCGGCCTCGACGTCCGACTTCCACTCCAGCCCGGAACGCAGCTCCATCCGCAACCGCGGCCAGCGGTGGTGCGGCCGCACGGTCTTGAACCCGACCGAGCGCAGGAAGTCGGCCGGGACCACGCAGTCGGCCTCGGTGCCCGGTCGGGCGTCACCGAACGCCTCGACGGCCTTCACCCCGCGCCGGATGAGCTCCTTGACGACGGCCTGGGCCAGTGCCCGGCCGAGCCCTTCACCGGCGAACTCCGGAAGCACCTGCATGGTGGTCAGGAGGACGGCGTCCGCGCTGACCGGCCCGGTCGGCATCTCCGCGGCCCGGGGGACGGACGCCGGCGGGGCGAACAGCACGTACCCGGCTGGCGCGCCGCCGACGTAGACCACCCGGCCGCAGGAGCCCCACTCGAGGAGCACCTCGGAGAGCCACGCCTCCTTCTCCAGGTCGGTCGTGCCGTAGCCGTCGGCCTGCTCGGCCAGCGCAGGCGACAGCTCCCAGTAGACGCAGTTCCGGCACCGTTTGGGAAGATCGCCCAGGTTGTCCAGATTGAGCGCGGCCACATGCCAGGACACGAACACCGACCTCCGGCTGTCGTAGTCGCGCGGGAGACGCGCACGTGCGCGGAACGGCACCCCATGATCTCGCCCCGCCTGGGTCCGAGCGTAGGCGCGTTCCCGCAATTGCGTCACCCCGGAACGGCTCACCGGTACGTTCGTCACGACGAAGGGCAGGGCGATCACCCGGCGCGGTTACACTCGCAGCACCATTGATCTCGTCGAAGGGGAGCACGCCGATGGCCTCGCCCGACCGCCCGCAGCAGCCCGACGCCCGCCGCACCGCGGCCGGGGCGGCGGCCGCAGCGGCAGGGGAGGGCATCGATCCGGCCCTGCTGCCCCCGACCGAGCGGTTCGCCACCCGCACGGCCGGGATGACGGCGTCGGAGATCCGGGCGCTGTTCGCGGTCGCCAGCCGGCCCGAGGTCGTCTCGCTGGCGGGTGGGATGCCGAACCTGGCGGCGCTGCCGTTGCAGTCGCTGGCCTCCGAGGTCGCCGAGCTGGTCGGTGTCGACGGCATGACCGCGCTGCAGTACGGCTCGGCCCAGGGTGTCCCGCAGCTGCGCGAGCAGATCTGCGAGGTCATGCGGGAGGAGGGGATCGAGGGCGACCCGAACGACGTCGTCGTGACCGTCGGCTCGCAGATGGCGCTCGACCTGCTGACCCGGATCTTCGTCGACCCGGGTGACGTCGTGCTGGCCGAGGGCCCGTCGTACGTCGGCGCGCTCGGCAGCTTCGCCGCCTACCAGGCGCGCGTCGTGCATGTCGCCATGGACTCCCGCGGACTGGTGCCGGAGCGGCTGCACGAGGCGCTGGACTCGCTGGCCCGCAAGGGAATCACCCCGAAGTTCCTCTACACGATCCCGAACTTCCACAACCCGGCCGGCGTGACGCTGGCCCACGAACGGCGCCCGCGGATCCTCGACCTGTGCCGCCGCTACGGCGTCATGGTGATCGAGGACAACCCGTACGGGATGCTCGGGTTCACCGGGGAGGTGCATCCGGCGCTGCGGTCGTACGACGCCGACGTCATCTACCTCGGGTCGTTCTCGAAGACGTTCGCCTCGGGGCTGCGGGTCGGCTGGGCGCTCGTGCCGCCGCTGGTGCGGGACCGGCTCGTGCTCGCCGCGGAGTCGGCGACGCTGTGCCCGCCGTCGTTCACGCAGATGCTGGTGTCGCGGTACCTGTCGCACCACGACTGGCGCAGCCAGATCAAGACGTTCAGCGAGAACTACCGGGAGCGCCGGGACGCGATGCTCGCCGCGCTGGAGACCTACCTGCCCGAGGGGTGCAGCTGGACCGTGCCGGACGGCGGGTTCTTCGTCTGGCTCACGGTGCCGGAGGGCGTCGACACCAAGGCGATGCTGCCGCGCGCGGTAACCGCGCGGGTGGCGTACGCGTCCGGGACCGGGTTCTACGCCGACGGGTTCGGCAGCCGGCAGCTGCGGCTCTCGTTCTGCTACCCGACCCCGGAGCGGATCACCGAGGGCGTGCGGCGGCTCGCGGCGGTGCTGGAGGCCGAGCTCGACGTCGTCCGGACCTTCGGCACGTCGGCGCGCACCGAGCTGGCGCGGGGACCGCAGACGCCGTCGCCGGACACCACCTGATCGACGCATGTTTCACGTGGAACGCCCCGGGCCGGACGGTCCGGGGCGTTCCCGTCTCCGGGCATGCCGCAGAATGCCCGGGTGAGCGATCGAACGGTGGCCGTGCTGGCCGGAGGCCTGTCCCACGAACGCGAGGTGTCGCTGCGATCCGGGCGACGCCTGGCGGGCGCGCTGCGTGCGAACGGTGTCGACGTCCGGGAGTGGGACGTCGACAGCGCCCTGCTGGATCGGCTGCACACCGACCGGCCGGACGTCGTCGCGGTCGCGCTGCACGGCGGCGAGGGCGAGAACGGGGCCGTGCAGCAGGTCCTCGAGCTGCTGGGGATCCCGTTCATCGGGACCCCCTCCGGTGCGTGCCGTCGGGCCTGGGACAAGCCGAGCGTGAAGGCCGAGCTGGTACGGGCCGGGCTCACGACGCCGGACTGGGTGGCGTTGCCGCACTCGACGTTCCGCGAGCTGGGCGCGCAGGGGGTGCTGCGCGCCATCGTCGACCGGCTCGGCCTCCCGCTGGTGCTGAAGCCCGACCAGGGCGGGTCGGCGCTCGGCGTGCAGGTCGTCCGCAGCGCCGAGGACCTGCCGGCCGCGATGGTCAGCAGCTTCGCCTACGCCGAGACCGTCCTCGTCGAGCGCTTCGTCGAGGGCACCGAGGTCGCGGTCTCGATCGTGCACGACGGCGGGAGCGACAGCGAGCCGCGCGCCCTGCCGCCGGTCGAGGTCGAGGTGCCGTCCGGCTTCTACGACTACACCTGCCGCTACACCCCGGGCGCCGCGGCGTTCCACTGCCCGGCCCGGCTACCGGACGACGTGCTGGCGGTCCTGGCGGACACGGCGCTCGCCGCGCACCAGCTGCTCGGCATGCGGGACGTCTCCCGGATGGACGCCATCGTCGACCCGGCCGGTGCGGTGCACGTCCTGGAGATGAACGTGTCACCGGGACTGACCGACACGTCGCTGCTGCCGACGGCGGTCGCCGCCGACGGCACGGATCTCGCTACCGTCTACCAGGCCCTCGTGAAGCGCGCGGCCGCCCGGTAGGGGCGCGGTTTCACGTGGAACATCATTCGTCGAGGACGCCGCCGCACGGCGGGGAGTCCCGCCATTGCTCCAGGAGCGGCCGCATGCCCTCACCGAGCGACGGCTGCTGCGGCACCATCGCGAACCACGCGACGAGCTGCACCAGCCGGGCCGCCTCGCAGAGCGCGAGCACCTCCGGCTCGACCGCGTGTCCGGCGGCGTCCTCGTAGGCGGAGACGACCTCCGGACCGACGAAGGTCAGGTCCCACTCCACCGGTCCGTGCGAGACGTGCTCGAAGTCCGAGTCGACGGGACCGGTGGGCGTCGTGAGGACGTTGTGCGCCGGCGCGTCCCCGTGCAGCGGTTGCAGGTGTGCCCGGGGGAACCGGGACACGAAACCCGCCCGGTCCCCGAGCACCGGGGCGAGCGCATCCCACTCCCGCACGGCACGCTCGCGGTCGTCAGGGGAGACGTAGGCCGGGTCGGCGCGGAGCGCGTCGAGCATCGCCGGGATCGTGTCGTCCATCGGCTGCATCCAGTTCAGCTCGAGCGGGCAGGACCGGAGTGCGGTATGGATCGCGGCGATGCCGGCACCGGCCGCAGCCGGCGACGGCTCCGGGGGCGGGAGCGTGTGCACGCGGGTCCAGAAGGTCATCGAGAACCCGCCCTCGGCCACGGGCTGGTCCGAGAAGATCGGCGCCACGACCGGGTGTCCCGACGTGGCGAGCCAGCGGCACACGGCCACCTCCCGGCGCTGCTGGGCCCGCTGCCGCTCCGGGTCGTGACCGGGCGGGAGAACCGTCGGCACCCGGACCACAACCGGTTCCGGGTCGAGCGCGACGACGACCGAGAACAGGTCGTGCAGGACCTCCGGGGTCCCGGGGGAGTACCCGAGCCTGCGCGCCGCACCGACCGCCGCGTCGACGGCGGACTGCGTGCGGGCGGCGCGGTCCGCATCGGTCAGCATCGGACGATGCTCCCGCGATCGGCGCGCGTGTTCCACGTGAAACACGAAACTCGGTCGGGGGCGAGCGCCGGCGCGGGAACCATCGGCACCGCCGGCGCGACACTCACCGCGGAACCGTCGCCGGCGCCGGCCGTCGACGCAGCCGCAGCCCGGCGAGCCTCGTTTCACGTGAAACCCGCGCGGTGCCACCCCGGACGGGCGGCGGGACCCGCCGGACCGTCCGATGGTCACCGACCGGACCAGAGGACCGGCGGGGCCGGGGATCGCGGGGGAACTGCCGGGGTCACGACTTCGCTGTCCCGATCAGCGAGGTCGCAGGACGGACCTACCGCCCACCGCGGCGGGCGGCACGGAACGATGACACCGGCCGCGCGTCCGTGGCACCGAGCGTCCGGGGGCGTGCCCAAACCGGGTTCACGCTGCACGCGGGCAGCTGCGGGTGGTGGCCTCGGCCTCGGCACGGCCGTCGGCGCACCCGGTGCCGTTTCACGTGAAACCGGCGCGTTCGCCTCGGAAGCGCTGCCGGGTTCCATGTGAAGCAGCCCCCACCCGATGACGCGGGAGGACACGATCTCTCGGTCCCGCACGGGACGCCGTTCGCCCGTTCGCGACAGCTCTGGGTGCTCGGGGCGGCCGCCGGCGGCGGAGGCCACCTCGGGCCATCGAGCGCATACTGCGCCGGCCGAGCTCCGGGCGGATCTCGCCTCGGCACGCGGGCGCCCCTCACTCCGTCCGCGGCGCACCGGACGCCGCGAGAGAGCGGCGACCGCGGACCACGAGGACACCGGCAACGTGAGCTAGACCGGCCGACCGCACGGGCGAGATCCGAACCGCGCTCGACTCAGCTAGTGACCGCTGCGGGCACTGCCGGGGTGGCACTCGCGTTCGTCCTCGGCGGTGCCGTGGGCTGGGAGCCCCGAAGGCCTCGTCGCCGAGGGCAGGGCTCGGCGGCAGCAGGCTCGGGACGGACCACACGCCGGGTCGGCGAGGCACGAGCCGGGTCCTGAACGCCGCCGTGAGCCCGCCGTCGTCATCGAGACGGCGGGCAGCGCCGGCTCGATGTCCCGACGGATTGCCGGCCGAGCTCCGGGACCGGCCCCGCTGGACACCGTCTCGCGCCGGGCATGCGCGAACCAGCCCCGCGCTGATCACGGATCGGGAGGCGATCCGGCCAACGATGGCCGCATCTGCTCCCGATCCGTGATCAGCACAGTCAGGCGGCCGCGGCCGCGCACCGGGACCACCGAGCCCGGCGCGACCGGTTGGCCATCGCCGACCTGATGCACCGAAACATGTTCCACGTGAAACCGGTCCACCGCGGACTGACACGATCAAGTAGCGGAGGAGCGGGCCTCATCGGCCCGGAGACCTCGCCTGAACGGGCCTCCGGCCACACGCACCACCGATGGAGGTTCACCCCGTCAGCGGCGCTCTCAGAGCGCCCTCAGATCGCCTCTGCCGTTCCGCCCGGCGCACCGGACCCGGGGCCCGGGTACGGCAACGGCCGCCGTCTCCGGAGTGACGGCGGCCGCAGGGGAGGGGAGGGTCAGCGTTGCCCGTCGAGCCCCATCATCCCGGTGATCCGCTCCAGGTCCTCGACCGAACCGAACTCGACGACGATCCGGCCCTTCCGCTGCCCCATCTCCACCTTCACCCGGGTGTCGAAGGTGTCGGACAGCCGGTCGGCCATCTCCGTGAACTCCGGGCGCTGCTCGGCCCGGCGGCGGGCACGCCGCTCCCGGGCCGGCCCCTCCTGCCGGGCGAGCACGACGGCCTCCTCGGTCGCCCGCACCGACATGCCCTCCGCGACGATCCGGGTGGCGAGCTCCTCCTGCTGCCCGGCGTCCTCCAGCCCGAGCAACGCGCGCGCGTGCCCGGCGGACAGGACACCCGCAGCGACCCGGCGCTGCACGGTCACCGGCAGCTTCAGCAACCGGATCATGTTCGTGACGACCGGGCGGCTCCGGCCCAGCCGGTCGGCGAGCTCCGAGTGCGTCACGCCGAACTCGTCGAGCAGCTGCTCGTAGGCGGCCGCCTCCTCGAGCGGGTTGAGCTGGACGCGGTGGATGTTCTCGAGCAGCGCGTCCCGGAGCATCACGTCGTCCGTGGTGTGCCGGACGATCGCGGGCAGGGTCTCGAGCCCGGCCCGCTGGGCGGCTCGCCACCGGCGCTCACCCATGATGAGCTCGTAGTCGCGGCCGGCCCGCCGGACGACGATCGGCTGCAGCAAGCCGAACTCGCGGATCGAGTGCTCGAGCTCGGCGAGCTGCTCCTCGTCGAACTGGGTCCGCGGCTGTTTCGGGTTGGGGACGATCCGCTTCAGCGGGATCTCGCGGTACTCCGCACCGCCGTCGACAACCGGGGTCTCGAACTCGGGATCCGCGCGCCGGACCGACGCCACCGGCCGGTGCTGCGGGGCACCGTTGCCGCTCTCGGCGGCCGGCGGCGCCTCCGGCTCGGGCTCGGGCGGCGCGGTCGGGATCAACGCAGCGAGGCCACGGCCGAGGCCACCCTTGCGCTCCGCCATGTCAGCGCCCACCCGCGCGATACGCCCCGGTCGCGCCGTGCTCGGCGATCTCCCGGGCGGCGTCGATGTAGCTCATCGCCCCACGTGACCCGGGGTCGTAGGCGAGCACCGTCTGGCTGTAGCCGGGTGCCTCGGAAACCTTCACGCTGCGGGGGATGACGGTACGCAGCACCGTCGGTCCGAAGTGCTGGCGGACCTCGGACGTGACCTGGTCGGCCAGCTTGGTGCGACCGTCGTACATGGTCAGCAGGATCGTCGACACGTGCAGCGACGTGTTCAGGTGCGACCGGACCAGGTCGATGTTGGACAGTAGCTGGCCGAGGCCCTCCAGCGCGTAGTACTCGCACTGGATCGGGATCAGCACCTCGGAGGCTGCCACCAGCGCGTTCACCGTCAGCAGCCCGAGGGAGGGCGGGCAGTCGATGAGGACGTAGTCGAGGTCGAGGTTCGCGAGCGTCTCGTCGTTCAGCGCCTGGGACAGCCGCGACTCGCGGGCCACCATGCTCACCAGCTCGATCTCGGCGCCGGCCAGGTCGATCGTGGCCGGGACGCAGAGGAGGTTCGGCGAGGCGGTGCTCGCGACGGCCGCCTCCTCGAGCGGGATCTCACCGAGCATCACCTCGTACACCGACGGTGTCCCGGTCCGGTGCTCGACGCCCAGCGCGGTGCTGGCGTTGCCCTGCGGGTCGAGGTCGATGACGAGCACCCGGATGCCGTGCATCGCGAGTGCCGCGGCCAGGTTGACGGTGCTGGTGGTCTTGCCGACGCCGCCCTTCTGGTTGGCGACGGTCAGGACACGTCGTTCGGCGGGTCGTGGCATGCCGTGACGATCAGGGTGCAGCACGCGGGCGGCCCTCTCGGCCTCGTCCGCGATGGGGGTCCATCCGAGACTCACGCGCGACCCTCTCTCCGTCGATGTTTCACGTGGAACAGCCGAGGACGGTGTCCTGCTCATCATCGCCGTTCCTTCCTCCCTCGACGGCGGGGCACGCCGATGCGCGGGATCTCGACCACCGTGGTCAGGGGTTCGACGACTCCGGCACCCACCTCGTGGATCCGGGCCTCACCGCCACCGAGCGTCCGGACCGCCGCGGCGTCACGCGCGATCTCGTCCGGCGCGGAGGCACCCTTGAGCACCAGCATCGCACCTCCGGGCCGCAGCAGGGGCAGGCAGAGCCCCGCGAGCCGGGCGAGCGGCCCGACGGCCCGGGCGGTGACCACGTCCGCGCCCTCCCATCGTCGCAGAACGGCGGGCTCCTCGGCGCGCCCCCGCTCGACGGTGACGTCGAGGGCGAGGTCGTCGAGCACCTCGTCCAGCCAGTCCACCCGCCGGGCCAGCGGCTCGATCAGCACGATCCGCAGGTCCGGGCGGGCCAGGGCCAACGGTATCCCGGGCAGGCCCGCGCCCGAGCCGACATCGACGACCTTCGCGTCGGGCGGTACCACCTCGGCGAGCACCGCGCAGTTGAGGACGTGCCGGTCCCACAGACGGTCCCGCTCGCGCGGCCCGATGAGGCCGCGCTCGATCCCGGAGGTCGCGAGGTGCTCGACGTAGCGGGCGGCCGGCTCGGTCCGCTCGCCGAAGACCTTCCGCGCGACCTCCGGGGTCGGGAGCTGGTCGGGGCCGCTCACTTCTTGTGCACGACGACCTGGCGGCGCGGCTCCTCGCCCTCGCTCTCGCTCACCACGCCCTTCACCGTCGCGACGGCGTCGTGGACGACCTTGCGCTCGAACGGCGTCATCGGACGGAGCCGGACCGCCTCGCCGGAGGCCTTGACCTCCTTGGCCGTCTCCAACCCGAGCTCGGTGAGCTCGTCCCGGCGACGCCGCCGCCAGCCCCCGATGTCCAGCATCAGCCGGCTGCGGGAGCCGAGCTGCTGCTGGACGGCGAGCCGGGCCAGCTCCTGCAGGCTCTCCAGGACGGCGCCCTTCTCACCGACCAGCTTCTGCAGGTCCGCGTCGTTCTCACTGCCCTCGATGCTGACGACGGCACGGCCGCCCTCGACGTCGAGATCGATGTCGCCGTCGTAGTCCAGGATGTCGAGCAGGCGCTCCAGGTAGTCGCCTGCGACATCGCCCTCCTGGATCAGCAGGTCCTCACCGGACGGCTTGTCCTGCACGTCTGCACCCTCTGCAGGGCCCTTCGCAGTGGCGGGCACGGGCATCTCCTCTCCCTTGCGGAACGCGGGTTCGCGGCACCCGGGCGGCGCGGCGGTCGGGGTCCGCCGGCGGCCTCGTGGCGCCCGAGTCTGACTCGGCGTGGCTCAGCGGCGCTTGCCGCGCTTGGACTTGGTTCCCGAACGGCGCTGCACCGGCTTCGCCCCCGGCTTCTTGGCACCGTTCTTGGATCCGTTCCGGGCCGGACCCGCCGCGGGGGTCGCGCCGTTCGCGCTGCTCGGGCCGCTCGCACCTGGCGTGCCCGCGGAGGCGCCGTCGGAGCCGGTCGCGGTCCCGTCGCCGTCCTGCGGCTCGTCGGTCTTCCCTGCGTCGCTCTTCGCCGGCGGGGTGTCGTTCTTGCGGACCGGCTTCTGGCCGGGCCGCGGCGCGAGCGCGCGGGCCGACTCGGCGGCCTTCTCCTGCTTCTCCGCGTCCTCGGCGTCGATCTTCTTGTAGACGTGGTGCTGCTGCCACAGCGTCCACAGGTTGTTGGAGACCCAGTAGACGAGGACGGCCAGCGGCAGGAACGGGGCACCGACGACGACGCCGATCGGGAACACGTAGAGCATCAGCTTCTGCATGATCTCGGTCTGCGGGTTGGACGCGACGGTGCCGGCCGCGACCTGCGCCTGCTGGCGGGCCACCGAGTGGCGGGCGGTGATGTGCGTGAAGATGCCGGCCATGATCATCAGCGGGATCATGACGAGCCACTGCGAGACGTAGTTGCCGCCGAGTGCCTCGACCGACGCGGTGTTCTGCAGCGGCCAGATCGCGGAGCCGAGCTTCGAGCCGAACAGGCTCGAGTCGACGAACGACGCGTTCTCCTGCGCGTTGAAGAAGTAGTTCTCGGTCTTGCCCGGCTTGAACTCCCGCAGCACGTGGAACAGGCCGATGAAGACCGGGATCTGCACCAGGATCGGCAGGCAGCCCATCAGCGGGTTGGCGCCGTTCTGCTGCTGGAGCTTCTGCATCTCCGTGGCGAGCTTCTGCCGGTCGTTGGCGTACTTCTTCCGGAGCTTCTGCATCTCCGGCGCCATCTCCTGCATCTTGCGCATGGAGCGGACCTGGCTGACGAACGGCTTGTAGAGGATCAGCCGGAGGGTGAAGACCAGGAAGACGACCGACAGGGCCCAGGCGAAGCCGCTCGCCTCGCCCAGCACGAAGCCGAACACCTTGTGCCAGACCCACATGATGAAGCTGACGGGGTAGTAGATGAAGTCCAGCACGGGTGTGTTGCTCCTCGGGGTCGTCAGGTCGGTCCGCGCGCCGTTCTAGAGGCCTTCGGTTCGGGGCGGGTCGGTGGGTGCCGCGTCCGGGTCCACGCCGGCGGGCGCGGACCCGCGGCGTCTCCGGCCGCCCCGTGGTGGCACCGGGTCCCACCCGCCAGGGTGCCACGGTGCGCAGCGCAGGAGTCGCCACACGGTCAGACCCGCGCCGCGGACCAGCCCGTGGACGGTGAACGCCTCGACGGCGTACGCGCTGCAGCTCGGATGGAAGCGGCAGCTGGGCAGCAGGTTGGGAGAGATCCAGACCTGGTACCAGCGGACGGCCGCGACCGCGGCCCGGGCACCGAGCGTCCGGGGTGGCGTCGGGTCGTCCACCGGGTCCTCCTCCACGACGTCCGCGTCGGGCGCGCTCATCGCGCGCCGTCCGTGGCCGGCTTCGGCCGGCGCGGCCGGCGGGCCGCCCGCAGTGCCGAGTCGAGATCCGCGCCGAGCTCGACCGAGGTGGCGTCCGCCGCCGCCGGCAGCGCCCGGACGACGAGCTCCGCCCCGGCCGGGAGCGTGTCCAGCCGGTCGGCCACCAGGTGCCGCAGGCGGCGGGTCACCCGGTGCCGGACGACCGCGTTGCCCACGGCCTTGCTCACGACGAAACCCGCCCGCGGCGAGGCGTGCTCGGGCACGCCGCCGGGGCGGGTCAGGTCGAGATGCACCACCAGCCTCGGCCGGCCGGCGCGCCGGCCACGCCGGATCGTCGAGGCGAACTCGGGCCGGCGGGTGAGCCGGGCGCGTGCCGGCAGCACGGCGCGGGCCGGTGGGGGCGCCGGCCGGTCAGGCCGAGAGGTTGGTGCGCCCCTTGCGGCGGCGCGCGGCGAGAATCGCGCGGCCGGCACGGGTGCGCATGCGCAGCCGGAAGCCGTGCGTCTTGGCCCGGCGGCGGTTGTTCGGCTGGAAAGTACGCTTGCTCACGGTCGGCTCTCCTGGTCGGCGGCTCGCAGGCACCCTGCGACGCCGAGATCTCTGCGGTCACTGGCACGGGGTTCGTGGGTCACCGGTCGTCGCACCGGCCCCGCGTGCGAGCACGAGGCCGTGGCGGCCGGGCGCGACACGCCCTTCCGACCAGTGTCCGGTCGTCAAGGGTACGCAGCGCGTTTCGAGAGGGTCAAACCGCCCCCGCCCTCGTCGATCCGCCCCTCCGTGCGGCACCTCCCCGGCGCCCGGCCGGCCCGGCCGGTGCTGCTAGCGTCGCCGGGCCGCCCGTCACCGGCGGGCGGGTGACCGTCCGCACCACGACCGACGCCACACACGATCCCGCCCGGCCGCCCCACCGCGCGCCGGGCGGACGCGGCTGCGTACCTTTACGCACAAGTGTGGACAACTCTGGGGATGCTTCGACCCCCGGTAGTAGCGGACGCGTCCGGACGGAGAGCGCGGCGTGCTCCGCGGGAGAACTGCCGCGGACCGCGGTCGAGCGGGAGGGGGAACGGCGGATGACCGACCAGCCGGGCGATCTCGGCGCGGTCTGGAACCGGGTCATCGCCGACCTGTCGGGATCGTCGGCGGAATCCGGGACACCGTCGCTGTCCCCGCAGCAGCGGGCGTTCCTCCGTCTCACCCGGCCGCTCGGCCTCCTGGACGGCACCGCGCTGCTCGCCGCACCGAGCGAGTTCGCCAAGGACGCCATCGAGCGCATCCTGCGGCGGCCGATCAGCGACGCGCTGGGCCGGCACCTCGGCGTCGCCGTCAACCTGGCCGTGGTCGTCGACGCCTCCGCCGCCTCGGGCGGCACCGAGGTGCCCGACCCGCCCGGGTTCGGCCTGCCGCGGGTCGCGACCGCCGGGGACAGCGCCCGGGACACCGGCAGCGGCCGCACCGTCGAGGTCGGCGGGTCCACCGCGCTCGACGGCGGCGTGGACCCGGCCGCGAGCCCCGCGGACGTCGAGGCGGACACCGCCCCCGACGACGAGACCCCCGACGTAGCCCCGGATCCCGGCCCGGAGCGCAGCTACCCGGCCGAGCCGGCGCCGGCGTCGACCGGGGGGTGGGCGCCCACCCCGTCCGCGACGCCGGAACCCGCGTCCCGGGACAACGGCGGCGGCACCTCGTGGCCCGCCTACACCGCCCCGCAGGCCGGTGACCCGGTCGCGCCGCGGTCGCAGACCCGGCTCAACGAGCGCTACACGTTCGACACCTTCGTCATCGGCGCGTCGAACCGGTTCAGCCACGCGGCCGCGGTCGCGGTCTCCGAGGCGCCGGCGCGGGCGTACAACCCGCTGTTCATCTGGGGCGAGTCCGGGCTGGGGAAGACCCACCTGCTGCACGCCGTCGGGCACTACGCCCAGCGGCTGTTCCCCGGGATGCGGGTGCGCTACGTCAGCACCGAGGAGTTCACGAACGACTTCATCAACTCCCTGCGCGACGACCGCAAGGTCGCGTTCCAGCGGCGCTACCGGGACGTCGACGTCCTGCTCGTCGACGACATCCAGTTCCTGGAGGGCAAGGAGGGGACCCAGGAGGAGTTCTTCCACACCTTCAACACCCTCCACAACGCGAACAAGCAGATCGTCGTCTCCTCGGACCGGCCGCCGAAGCGCCTGGAGACCCTCGAGGACCGGATGCGCACCCGGTTCGAGTGGGGCCTGATCACCGACATCCAGCCGCCCGAGCTGGAGACCCGGATCGCCATCCTGCGGAAGAAGGCCGCGCAGGACCGGCTCGCCGTCCCCGGCGAGGTGCTGGAGTTCATCGCGGAGCGGATCGAGCGCAACATCCGCGAGCTCGAGGGCGCGCTGATCCGGGTCACCGCGTTCGCGTCGCTGAACCGGCAGGCCGTCGACACCCAGCTCGCCGAGATCGTGCTGCGCGACCTGATCCCGGACTCGGCGGCCTCCGAGATCACCGCTCCGACGATCATGGCGGTCACCGCCGAGTTCTTCGGCGTGACGCTCGACGACCTCTCCGGGCCCGGGAAGACCAAGGCGCTCGCCCAGGCCCGGCAGATCGCGATGTACCTGTGCCGCGAGCTCACCGACCTGTCGCTGCCGCGGATCGGGCAGACCTTCGGCGGGCGGGACCACACGACCGTCATGCACGCCGACAAGAAGATCCGCAACGAGATCTCGCTCCGGCGGAAGACCTTCGAGCAGGTGCAGGAGCTGACCGCGCGGATCAAGCTGCGCGCCCGGCACTGATCCACACCGTGCGCCGGGTGATCCACAGCCCGGCGCCTGCGCCCCGCGATCGGCACGATCGCGCCGAGGGCCGGGCGACAACGTGCGTATCGGCGTCGCGCCGGCATCGAGCAGCACCCTTCCGCCCCGGCACGGCGACAACGCGCGCATCGAGCCCGCACCAAGTGTCGAGCAGCACCCTTCCGCCGCTGGAAGGGCGAGAACGTGCGTGCCGAGCCCCGCGCCGGCGTCGAGCAGCACGCTCCCGCCCCAGGCAGGGCGACAACGCGCGCATCGAGCCCGCACCAAGTGTCGAGCAGCACCCTCCCGCCCCAGGCACGGCGACAACGTGCTTATCGATCCCTGCGGCAGGATCGATCTGCACTCTTCCGTCGCTGGAAGGGCGAGAAGGTGCGTGCCGAGCCCCGCGCCGGGATCGATCAGCGCGCTCCTGTCCCGGGCAGGGCGCGAACGCGCAACTCGAACGCCGCGCCGAGATCGACCAACACGCTGTCGCCCCGAGGAGGGCGACAACGCGCAACTCGAGCCCCGCACCCAGATCGATCAACACCCTGCCGCCCACTCCAGGACGACAACGGGCACCTCACCCGCCACGCCCGGATCGATCAGCGCGTTGTCGCCCCGGCCGGGGCGACAACGCACACGTCGAGCGTCGGTCGCGGGTCGATCAGCACGTTCCTGCCTCGGGCGGGGCGACAACGTGCACCTCGCCGCACGCCCCCAACTCGATCAGCACACTCCGGCCCCCGGCACGGCGACAACGTGCGTCTCGGCGGATGCGCTCGAGTCGATCAGCACGTTCATGCCGTTGGCGGGGCGAGAAGGTGCAGCTCGAACACCGCACCCGGGGCGCTCCGCACGTCGTCGCCCAGATCAAGGGCGACCACGGGCAACTCGAACACCGCGCCGGACTCGACCAGCACCGTCCCGCCCTCTCCGGGTGACGACATGCCGCGCTCGGCGGCCTGACGCAGCAGCGTGCGACCGGAAGCTGTCGTTCACCGGCTCGCCCGGATCGATCAGCACGCCCCGGGCGGGGCACGGACGTGCCGGTCACGGAGTTGTCCACGCCCGCGACCGGTTCTCCACAGCCCGCCGCCCCGGTCCGGGGCGCACCCGGCCCGGGCAGCCCCCGTCACGTCCCGCACCGGTACCGATTCCGCCGCACCCACACGGACAACGCCGCTCAGATCCCTTCTGCGGCGCGATCGAGGCCGACCGGGGATGGTCGGGACCCCCGCGACCCCGCTCTCCGGCCGGGCTGCTCCGCCTCACCGGCGGGACGGCGGATCCCGATCGGGTTCGGCGTGGCGCGCTCCGCGTGTCGCTCCCGGACGTCCCGCTCGTCGTCCGGTAACGGGCGTTCGGCGCAGCGCGACCCGGACGATCGATCATCCGCGGCCGGATTGCCGTCACCCTCCGTCGACGACCACGAGACGCGTGAGACGCATGTGGGTTGTTCGTGGGACGCGCCGACGCAGTCCGCGGCGCGATCCCGCTCACCCTGGGTCTCCGATCCACCACGTTTCCACCCACATCTGGGGACAACTCTGTGGATGGACGGCGCCGGGCCCGTGGACGGACGGCCCGCGATCCGTGGACAACTCTGTGGTGAACCCGGGATGAATCGGGGACGGACGGCCGTCGACGCCACCCGTCCACCGCCGGCCCGAGCTGTCAACCGACGCCCCCACGGTCACGTCCCCAGTCGACGCGGCCTGCTGACCAGCACCGATGGCGTCCATCCACACTGTGCACAGCACCTGTCTCTACGACTGGTCTTCTCTTTCTCTTACTTCTTCCCCAAGACAAGGTGTGTGGAGGGGACACGAGGGGGCCCACGATCCGGGCACGCGGCGTCGCCGGACGGGAGCCGATCACCGCCCGGGGTGGGCGTGGAAACTGTCGGGGCGAGGCTCTACCGTGAGCGGTCCCGGCGAACCCGGGATTCCGATCTCGTTCCGGCCGATCCGCCGCCGCCCGCTCCGGGCGTCCGGCCCGGCCGTCACCGGGGAGGGATCCGGGGGCCGCCGCACACCACACGCAACACCGCATCGCCGTCCCGCCACGGCCCCGGCCGGGGCCGGGCGCTACCGGGGAAGGTCCTTGATGAAGTTCCGGGTCGAACGCGACGTCCTCGCGGACGCGGCCGCCTGGGTGGCGCGCAGCCTTCCGGCGCGCCCACCCGTGCCCGTGCTCGGCGGGGTGCTCATCCAGTCCGACGCCGATGCCGGCGAGAAGCTGACCGTCTCCGGTTTCGACTACGAGACCTCGGCGCGGGTCGAGCTCGACGCGACCGTCGGCGAGCCGGGCCGGACCCTCGTGTCGGGCCGGCTGCTCGCCGACATCACCCGGGCCCTCCCGTCCAAGCCGGTCGACCTGGTCGTCGACGGTGCCCGGGCCACGATCAACTGCGGCAACAGCCGGTTCAGCCTCCCGACGATGCCGGTCGAGGACTACCCGCAGCTGCCGGAGATGCCGCAGAAGGCGGGCACCGTCGCGGCCGACGCGCTGGCCGCCGCCGTCGCCCAGGTGGCCGTGGCGTCCGGCCGGGACGACACGCTGCCGATGCTGACCGGTATCCGGCTCGAGATCGAGGGCTCCCAGCTGACCCTCGCCGCGACCGACCGGTTCCGGCTGGCCGTCCGCGAGCTCGAGTGGTCCCCGGAGGACGCCTCGATCTCGACCGCGGTGCTCATCCCGGCGAAGACCCTCGCCGAGGTCGCCAAGACCCTCGCCGGCTCCGGCACGGTGGAGATCGCGCTGTCGGCCGGTGACGGCATGCTCGGCCTGACCGGCGGCGGCCGCCGCTCGACGAGCCGGCTGCTCGACGCGGAGTTCCCGCGGTTCCGGCAGCTCATCCCGGCCGAGCACACGACGGCGGTCGAGCTCGACGTCGCGATGCTCGTCGAGGCGATCAAGCGCGTGTCGCTCGTGGCCGACCGGGTCGCCCAGATCCGGATGGAGTTCGGCGAGGACGGGCTGCGCCTGGCCGCCGGTGGCGACGACGTCGGGTCCGCGGAGGAGGAGCTGCCCTGCGCGCTGGACGGCAACCCGCTGACCATCGCGTTCAACCCGGGCTACCTGCTCGACGCGCTCGGCGCGCTGCACACCGACCGCGCGCAGCTGACGTTCACCACGCCGAACCGGCCCGCGCTGGTCCGGCCGGTGCCGAAGCCCGCCACCGACGACGCGGCCGAGGCACCCACCCCGGAGAAGGCCGGCTACCTGCACCTGCTGATGCCCGTGCGCCTGCCCGGCTGACCGCGCCCGTCCGGCGGGTCGCGGGCCGGGCCACGGCCCGGAGCGGACCCCGCCGGGCGCACCCGGTGCCGGAGGGGAAGACTCGCCCCCGGCGTGATCGACGAACGTCGCCGCGGTCCGCGCGCGTGCGGGCCGGCGACACGCGACTCGAAGGGGGCACCGCAGTGCAGATTGGTCTGATCGGCCTGGGCCGCATGGGTGGCAACATGCGTGAGCGGCTGCGCGCGGCCGGGCACGAGGTCGTCGGGTACGACCCCCGGCCGGAGGTCAGCGACGTCGCGTCGCTCCGGGAGCTCGCCGACGCGCTCGAGGCACCGCGCACGGTGTGGGTGATGGTCCCGTCCGGTGAGCCGACCCGGAACACGATCGCCACCCTGGCCACCACCCTCGAGGCGGGCGACCTCGTCATCGAGGGCGGCAACTCGCGCTACACCGACGACGCGCCCAACGCGGCCCTGCTCGAGGCGCACGACATCGGCTACGTCGACTGCGGCGTCTCCGGTGGGATCTGGGGCCGGGACAACGGCTACGGCCTCATGGCGGGCGGCGAGCGCGAGCACATCGAACGCGCGATGCCGATCTTCGACGCGCTCCGGCCGGAGGGGCTGCGCGAGGAGGGCTTCGCCCACGCCGGCCCGGTCGGCGCCGGCCACTTCGCGAAGATGGTCCACAACGGCATCGAGTACGGCCTCATGCAGGCCTACGCCGAGGGCTTCGAGCTCATGCAGGCCAGCAAGCTGATCACCGACGTGCCCGGCGTGATCCAGGCCTGGTCGCGGGGCACCGTCGTCCGGTCCTGGCTGCTCGACCTGCTGGTCGACGCGCTCAAGGACGACCCGGGGCTCGCCGGCATCGAGGGCTGGGTCGACGACTCCGGCGAGGGCCGCTGGACGATCGAGGAGGCCATCGACCACGCCGTCCCGCTGCCGGTGATCTCGGCGGCGCTGTTCGCCCGGTTCTCGTCCCGGCAGGACGAGTCCCCGGCGATGAAGGCGGTCGCGGCGCTGCGCCAGCAGTTCGGCGGGCACGCGGTGAAGGCGTCCGGCCCGTCCGGCGTCCCCGGCGACAAGGCCGGCCCGGGCACCGGGCAGGGAGGCTGACCGGGCGGTGTACCTCAGGCGGTTCTCGGTCACCGACTTCCGGTCCTGGCCGGAGGCCGAGCTCGATCTCGATCCCGGTGTCACGGTGCTGATCGGGTCGAACGGCGCTGGCAAGACGAACCTGGTGGAGGGGATCGGCTACCTCGCCAGCCTGGGCTCGCACCGGGTGTCGTCGGACGCACCGCTGATCCGGCGCGGGGCCGAGCAGGCCCTGCTCCGCGGCGAGGTGCACCACCACGGCCGGAAGCTCGGCGTCGAGCTGGAGATCAACTCGGGGAGGCAGAACCGGGCCCGGGTGAACCGGTCGCCGGTGTCCCGCCCGCGGGACGTGCTGGGGATCCTGCGCAGTGTGCTGTTCGCGCCGGAGGACCTGGCGCTGGTGCGCGGTGATCCCTCTGAGCGGCGCCGGTTCCTCGACGAGCTCCTCGTCGCCCGCTTCCCGCGCTACGCCGGGATCCGCGCGGACTACGACAAGGTGCTGCGCCAGCGGTCGGCGCTGCTCAAGACGGCGAAGCCGGCGCTGCGGGGGCCGCGTGGCCGGTCCCGGCCGGCTCCACCGTCGGATCCCGACCTCCCGGACGACCTCACGACGCTCGAGGTCTGGGACGGGCACCTGGCCCGCACCGGGGCCGCGCTGCTGGCGGGTCGGCGCGAGCTCGTCGTCGCGCTCGCGCCGTACGCCCGGGAGGCGTTCGGGCAGATCGCCCCGTCGTCGGACCCGATCGGCCTGGACTACCGCTCCAGCCTGGGGACGGCGGGGGTCGCCGAGCTGCCGTCCACGGCCGAGGAGCTGGAGGCGTTGCTGCTGCAGCGCCTGGCCGAGGTCCGTCCGCAGGAGATCGAACGCGGGGTGTGCCTGGTCGGCCCGCACCGCGACGAGCTGGAGCTCGCGCTCGGGGAGGGCCCGGCGAAGGGCTACGCCAGCCACGGCGAGTCCTGGGCGTTCGCGCTGGCCCTGCGGCTGGCGTCGTACCGGCTGCTGCACGCCGACGACGTCGAGCCGGTCCTCGTGCTCGACGACGTGTTCGCCGAGCTGGACTCCGCCCGCCGGCGGGCGCTGGCCGGGCTGGTCGCCGGCGCCGAGCAGGTGCTGGTGACCGCCGCCGTCGGTGAGGACGTGCCGCCCGAGCTGGACGGTGTCCGGTTCGCGGTCGGCGACGGGAAGGTCGTCCGGGAGGGAACGGCACCCGGTGGGGAACCGTCGTGACCGGGCCGGCCACGCAGCACCGAGCAGATCTCGACCGCATCACGGGAATCTGGGGACAAGCCTGTGGATACTGTGGATAACTCCGGAGGCGCCGGGGACGGAAGCCGCCGCGGAACCGGGAACCGCCGGACAGGGGCTCGCCGCGCCGGTCGGGACGGCGCCCGGCCTGGGGACGGAGCGGCCCCCGACTCCGGTCACGAGCCGGTCACGGGCGGCGGGGTCCCGGGCGAGCAGGGCGACCTGCTGTCGGGGGAGCGTGCCGGGCTGCGCGGTGCCGATCTCGCCCGGGACGCGCTGCGCGCCGCCCGGGAGGCGTCCGCCCGCAAGGCCGAGGAACGTGCCGAGCAGGCCCGCCCGAAGTTGCGGGTCGTCTCCGGCAAGGGGAAGCGGCGCCGCTGGTCCGGCGCCGGGCCCGACGACCGGGACCCGCAGCCGTTCGGCCGGGTCGTGTCGCGGGTGTCGATGGACCGGGGCTGGTCGTCCCGGCTGACCGACGCGACCGTGCTGGGCCGCTGGGCGCAGCTGGTCGGGTCCGACGTCGCCGACCACTGCACGCCGGTGTCGCTGCGCGACGGCGAGCTGACCCTGCAGGCCGAGTCGACCGCCTGGGCGACCCAGCTGCGCACGCTGCAGCGGCAGCTGCTGACCCGGTTGGCGGCCGCGGTCGGGCCGGACGTCGTCCGCCGGATCCGGGTGGTGGGCCCGAGCGGGCCCAGCTGGCGGCACGGGCCGCGGCACGTCCGCGGCCGGGGCCCGCGCGACACCTACGGCTGACACGGTCCCGGCGCGTCACGGCGCCGTCCCGGCCCCGAGGGGGCAGGATCGGGTGGGGAGCCGAGGTCAGGGGGCCGGACGGCTCTCGTCGCCGGTGAGCGCGAGATGACACGGCCGCGGCGCCGTTCACCCCCACTCGGGTACGTCCGGTCCCGCACCGCACGCCGTTCGCCCGTCTGTGACGGTTCTGGGTGGGTCCTGACCGCCTTTCTGTCGCCCCCGGCGGGTAGAATCGGCAGTGGTGTTCCCGGGCGGCTCCCCGACATGACCAGAGCGCCCGGTCGGTGGAACCGGCTCCGCGGCCGTCCGCGTCCTCGGGATGCGGCGTGCGCGTGGCCGGTTCACGTGGCGAGGAGAACCAGCTACTCGTGGCTCAGGACAAGGCAGCGAAGAACGCCTACGGCGCGTCGTCCATCACGGTCCTCAAGGGCCTGGAGGCGGTCCGCAAGCGGCCCGGCATGTACATCGGCTCCACCGGTGAGCGCGGCCTGCACCACCTCATCTGGGAGGTGGTGGACAACTCGGTCGACGAGGCGATGGCCGGGCACGCCACGAAGGTCGTCGTGACCCTGCAGGCCGACGGCGGCGTCCGCGTGGAGGACGACGGCCGGGGCATCCCGGTCGAGATGCACCCGGTGGAGAAGAAGCCGACCCTCGAGGTCGTCCTCACCAGCCTGCACGCCGGCGGCAAGTTCGACGACAAGTCCTACGCCGTGTCCGGCGGTCTGCACGGTGTCGGTGTCTCGGTCGTGAACGCCCTCTCGACCGCGCTCGACGTGCAGGTCCGGGTGGACGGCAAGATCTGGAAGCAGCGGTACGACCACGCCAAGCCCGGTGAGCTGGTCGAGGCCGGTACCACGAAGAAGTCCGACACCGGGACCACGATCACCTTCTGGGCCGACCCGACGATCTTCGAGTCGACCGAGTACACGCTGGAGACGATCCGGCGCCGGCTGCAGGAGCAGTCGTTCCTCAACAAGGGCCTGACCATGGTCCTGCGTGACGAGCGCAGGCACGTGCACGCGGCAGGCGTGCCCTCCTCCGACACCTCCGACGCCGACGGCAACCCGGTCGACGCCCCGGTAGCCGACGCCGACGAGGAACCGGACGCCGAGGGCTACGTCGCGAAGCCCAAGGAGTACGTCTTCCACTACCCGAACGGGCTGGCGGACTTCGTCGCGCACCTGAACAAGTCCAAGGACCCGATCCACCGCAAGATCGTGTCCTACACCGGCGAGGGGCCCGGCCACCAGGTCGAGGTCGCGATGCAGTGGAACTCCGGCTACACCGAGTCGGTCTACACGTTCGCGAACACGATCAACACGCACGAGGGCGGCACCCACGAGGAGGGCTTCCGGCACGCGCTCACCGCGACCGTCAACCGGTACGCCCGGGACAAGAAGCTGATCAAGGAGAAGGACCCGGCGCTGTCCGGGGACGACATCCGCGAGGGCCTCGCCGCGATCGTGTCGGTGAAGATCTCCGAGCCGCAGTTCGAGGGCCAGACCAAGACCAAGCTGGGCAACACCGAGGTCAAGTCGTTCGTCCAGCGGGTGTCCAACGAGTGGCTGGCCGACTGGTTCGAGCGCAACCCCACCGAGGCCAAGACGATCGTCAACAAGGCGGTCTCGTCTGCCCAGGCCCGGCTGGCGGCCCGGCGTGCCCGTGAGCTGGTCCGGCGCAAGAGCGCAGGTGACATCGGCGGCCTGCCCGGCAAGCTGTCGGACTGCCGGTCGCGCGACCCGGAGAGCTGCGAGCTCTACATCGTCGAGGGTGACTCGGCCGGCGGCTCGGCGAAGGCCGGCCGCGACTCGATGCACCAGGCGATCCTGCCGATCCGCGGCAAGATCATCAACGTCGAGAAGGCCCGGATCGACCGCGTCCTCAAGAACACCGAGGTCCAGTCGATCATCACGGCGATGGGCACCGGCATCCACGACGACTTCGACCTCGCGAAGCTCCGGTACCACAAGCTGGTGCTCATGGCCGACGCCGACGTCGACGGCCAGCACATCCGGACCCTGCTGCTCACGCTGCTGTTCCGGTTCATGCGCCCGCTGATCGAGAACGGGCACGTCTTCCTGGCCCAGCCGCCGCTCTACAAGATCAAGTGGAGTGGCCGCGGGGCCGAGCCGGAGTACGCCTACTCCGACCGCGAGCGGGACGGCCTGATCGAGGCCGGCCGCGCGGCCGGCAAGAAGCTGCCCAAGGACGAGGGCGTGCAGCGCTACAAGGGCCTCGGCGAGATGAACGCCAAGGAGCTGTGGGAGACGACGATGGATCCCACCAACCGGCTGCTGTGGCAGGTGAGCCTGGACGACGCCGCCACCGCCGACGAGCTGTTCTCGGTCCTGATGGGCGAGGACGTCGAGTCCCGCCGCTCCTTCATCACCCGCAACGCCAAGGACGTGCGCTTCCTGGACGTGTGAACCACTCGTACGTCTGTCCTACACGAACGTCTGAACACCACGAGGGGATCACTCCGTGACGGACACGATCGACCCCGCCGACCTCGCGGCCGGCGGCGGCGAAGGTGGCGGCCGGGTCGAACCGGTCGACATCCAGCAGGAGATGCAGCGCTCCTACATCGACTACGCGATGAGCGTGATCGTCGGGCGCGCCCTGCCGCTGGTGGAGGACGGCCTCAAGCCGGTCCACCGCCGCGTCCTGTACTCGATGGGGGAGAACGGGTTCCGCCCGGAGCGCTCCTACGTCAAGTGCGCCCGCGTCGTCGGCGACGTGATGGGCAACTACCACCCGCACGGCGACTCGGCGATCTACGACGCCCTGGTGCGGCTGGCCCAGCCCTGGTCGATGCGCTACCCGCTGATCGACGGGCAGGGCAACTTCGGCTCCCGCGGCAATGACCCGGCCGCCGCAATGCGTTACACCGAATGCCGGCTCTCGCCCCTGGCGATGGCCATGCTGCAGGACATCGACGAGGAGACCGTCGACTTCCTCGACAACTACGACGGCAAGACCCAGGAGCCGGTCGTCCTGCCGTCGCGAGTGCCGAACCTGCTCATCAACGGCAGCTCCGGTATCGCGGTCGGGATGGCGACCAACGTCCCGCCGCACAACCTGCGAGAGGTCGGCGCCGGCGTCACCTGGTGTCTCGAACACCCGGACGCGACCGACGACGAGCTGCTCGAAGCGCTCATGGAGCGGATCAAGGGGCCGGACTTCCCGACCCACGGCCTCATCGTCGGTCGGGACGGCATCGAGTCCGCCTACCGGACCGGGCGCGGCTCGATCCGGATGCGCGCGGTCGTCGAGGTCGAGGAGGACCCCAAGGGCCGGACCACGCTCGTCGTCACCGAGCTGCCGTACCTGGTCAACCCGGACAACCTCATCGAGTCCATCGCGACGATGGTCCGCGACGGCAAGATCGCCGGCATCGCGGAGATCGTCGACGAGTCCTCGGACCGCATCGGCATGCGGATCGTGATCACGCTGAAGCGGGACGCGGTCGCCAAGGTCGTGCTGAACAACCTGTACAAGCACACCCAGCTGCAGCACAGCTTCGGCGTGAACATGCTGTCGATCGTCGACGGCGTCCCGCGCACCCTGCGGCTGGACCAGGTCGTGCGGCACTACGTGCGGCACCAGATCGACGTGATCGTCCGGCGGACCCGCTACCGGCTGCGGAAGGCCGAGGAGCGGGCCCACATCCTGCGCGGCCTGGTCAAGGCGCTCGACGCGCTCGACGAGGTCATCGCGCTGATCCGGGCCTCCGAGACGGTCGACATCGCCCGGGCCGGCCTGATCGACCTGCTCGACATCGACACCGACCAGGCCCAGGCGATCCTGGACATGCAGCTCCGCCGGCTCGCCGCCCTGGAGCGCCAGAAGATCATCGATGAGCTCGCCGAGCTCGAGGAGATCATCGCCGACTACAAGGACATCCTCGAGCGGCCCGAGCGGCAGCGCGCGATCGTCCGCGACGAGCTCGCCGAGATCGTCGAGAAGCACGGCGACGACCGCCGCACCCGCCTGATCGGCTACGACGGCGACGTCACCGACGAGGACCTCATCGCGGTCGAGGACGTCGTCGTCACGATCACCCGCACCGGCTACGCGAAGCGCACGAAGACCGACCTGTACCGCGCCCAGAAGCGCGGCGGGAAGGGTGTGCAGGGCGCGCAGCTGAAGCAGGACGACATCGTCAACCACTTCTTCGTCTGCTCCACGCACGACTGGATGCTGTTCTTCACCAACCGCGGGCGGGTCTACCGGCTCAAGGCCTACGAGCTGCCCGAGGCGAACCGGACGGCGCGCGGGCAGCACCTGGCGAACCTCCTGGCCCTGCAGCCGGACGAGGAGATCGCCCAGGTCATGCAGATCAAGGACTACCAGGCACGGCCGTATCTCGTCCTCGCGACGAGAAACGGTCTGGTGAAGAAGTCCCGGCTGACCGACTTCGACTCCAACCGCACCGGCGGCCTGATCGGCATCAACCTGCGCGACGACGACGAGCTGGTCGGCGCCGTGCTGTGCTCGGCCGACGACGACCTGCTGCTCGTCTCCGCCGAGGGCCAGTCGATCCGGTTCACCGCGACCGACGACGCCCTGCGCCCGATGGGCCGGGCCACGTCGGGCGTGCTGGGGATGCGGTTCAACGACGGCGACCAGCTGCTGGCTCTGGGCGTGGTCCGGCCGGACACGTTCCTGCTCGTCGCCACCACCGGTGGCTACGCGAAGCGGACCCCGATCGAGGACTACCCGGTCCAGGGTCGCGGCGGGAAGGGAGTGTTGACCCTCCAGTACGACCGCCGCCGTGGCACGCTGGTCGGTGCACTCATCGTCGGGATCGACGACGAGCTGTACGCGATCACCTCCACCGGCGGGGTCATCCGGACCTCCGCCCGCGAGGTGCGGAAGGCCGGCCGGCAGACGAAGGGAGTCCGCCTGATGAACCTGGGCGAGGGTTCCACGCTGCTGGCGGTCGCCCGCAACGCGGAGGAGACCGAGGAGGACCCGGGCCAGCAGGCGTAGGCCGTGGCGGGTGGCCGGCCGGGACGGGCCGGCCACCCGTGACGCCTCCGGCGTGGCACGGGTCGTCCGTAGCAGGACCTTGAGCGACGACCAGCGAGGAGAGCTCCAGCTCGTGAGCACCGACGACCGCACCCCGTCGCAGGGCGAGGGCCGCAGCGTCGCGACCGACGCGGAGGAGGCGGCCGAGCCGGCGACCTCGTCGTCGGGCGCGTCCGCCTCGGACGCCCCGCCGAGCCCGACACCGCGGACCGCGACCGCATCGGACGTTCCGCCGAGCCCGACGCCGCGGACCGGCGAACCCGCGTCGGAGGAGGAACCGGTGGCCGACCCGGCCGGCGCCGCTCCGCCGCCCTGGCGCCGGGTTCCGGACGCCCAGGACGGCCCGCGCGACGGCGACCAGGGGTCGGTGGCGGACTCGCTGCTCAGCGAGGCCCCGACCGCGTTCCTCACCGCACCCGGTGCCGGTGCGGCGGCCGCCGGAGGTGCTGCCGCCGGTGGGGCCGCGGCCACCGCGGTCCGCGAACCGGACCAGCGCGACACCGGCTCCGAGACCCCGCGGGCCTCGGTGCGCAACCGCCCGCCCCGGCAGGCCCTGCTCCAGCTCAAGCGGCTCGACCCGTGGTCGGTGCTGAAGATGGCGCTGGCGCTGGCGGTCGTCCTGTGGCTGGTGTGGATGGTGGCCGCCGGCGTGCTCTACGGCGTGCTCGGCGGGATGGGCGTCTGGGACCGGCTGAACGGCACCTACGCCGACCTCGTCACCGGACAGCAGGACACGACCGGGACGCTGATCAGCGCCGGCCGGGTCTTCGGCCTCGCTGCCGTCGTCGGCGCCGTCAACAGCCTGCTGTTCGCCGTCGCCATGACGATCGTGGCCTTCGTCTACAACGTGGCCGCCGACCTGGTCGGCGGCATCGAGGTGACGCTGTCCGAGCGTGACTGACCCGTCCGCACGGGGCCGGGCGCCGGGGACCCCCTCGGAGCCCGCCCGGCCCCGTGCGGTAGTCTTCTCCACGTCGCAAGGGCCTATAGCTCAGTTGGTTAGAGCGCATCGCTGATAACGATGAGGTCGCTGGTTCAAATCCAGCTAGGCCCACACCTTCGCCCTCCGAAGTCCTCGTGAGGAGACCGTCGATGAAGAAGCTGCTCGCACTGGTCGTGCTGGCCGGTGCCGCCTACGTCGGCTGGTCCCGCTTCCGCGGCGTCGGCTCCGACGATCTCTGGCACGAGGCCACGACCCGCTGACCCGGCCGCCCGGGTAGTCTGATCGGCGCCCACCCGGGGACGTAGCTCAATTGGCAGAGCACCGCCTTTGCAAGGCGGGGGTTAGGGGTTCGATTCCCCTCGTCTCCACAGATTGACCGGTCCGAATGCTGGTCGTGTCGACCACACCATCGGTATCGACAGTGGCGATCGCGGCATCGGATGAACGTCCTGGGTGCGAGATCGTCGGTGCTCGTACCTGCGCTCGGGATCGCGGTGAGGTGGCGCTGTCGACCCGCTGCAGCCGCCGGTTTGCGCAGCTAGGCCCGTCGCCCGGTCGCGACCCGCAACGTCACGATCTTCTCCACGGACATCTCCCGCATGGCGGAGGCCGGGCCTTCCTTACCGAAACCGCTGTGCTTGACCCCGCCGTAGGGCATGTTGTCCGCTCGGAAGTTCGACGAATCGTTGACGTGCACACCGCCGGCCTCCAGCCGGCTGGCGACCGAGAGCGCGGTGTCGAGCGAGGCGGTGAACACCCCCGCCATCAGCCCGTAGTCCGTCGCGTTGGCCCGGGCGACGGCCTCGTCCAGATCGGCGACCGGGTGCACGGCCAGGACCGGTCCGAATGCCTCGTCGACGCAGATCCGTGCGTCCGGTCCGGGATTCCACAGGACCGTGGGCCGCAGGGAGCCCTCGGCCACCCCGCCGGCGAGAACCTCCGCGCCGTGCTCCACTGCGTCGGCGACCAGTGCAGAGACGCGCTCGGTCGCGTCGGGAGAGATCAACGCCCCGACCTCGGTCGCCGGGTCGTAGGGGTCGCCGGTGCGCAGCGCGCCGACCCGGGCGGCGATCCGCTCGGCCAGCGCGCGGGCAACGTGCGCTTCGGCGAAGACCCGCTGGACGGAGATGCAGGACTGCCCGGACGCGCTCATTGCCCCGGCGGCGCAGCGCTCGGCTGCGAGATCGAGATCAGCGTCGGCGGCGACGACCGTCGCGGTGTTGGAACCCAGCTCCATGACGCTTCGCTTGAGTGTCCTTCCGGCGGCCCCGGCGATTATCGCCCCGATCCGCGAGCTGCCGGTGAATGAGACCAGCCGCACCACCGGATCGGCCACCAGCGCCTCGCCGACCTGAGGGCCGCCGGGCAGCACGCTGATCGCCTCGGCGGGCCAACCAGCCTCGACCACGGCATCTGCGAGGACCAGCGCGGACAGCGGGGTGCGGTCACTCGGCTTGACGACGACCGGGCAGCCGGCGCCGATCGCCGCCGCGACCTTGTGCACGGCCAGCAGCAGCGGGAAGTTGAACCCACAGACGGCTGCGACGACCCCGACCGGCTCCCAGGTGCTGTAGGCGATCCGGCCGTCGCCGGACGGGACGGCGTCGAGTGGGACCTCGGTGCCGGCGAGCGCGGTCACTGCATCCGCGGCGGCCCGCAGCGTGGCCACGGCGCGGGTGGTCTCGCCCACCGAGTCCCGTAGCGCCTTGCCGACCTCGCGGGTGAGCAGTTCGGCGAGCGGGCCGGCCTGGGCCTCCACGGCATCGGCCGTGCGGCGGAGGATCCCAGCGCGGGCGTGGCGGCTCAGCCGGGCGCATGCCGGGCGCGCGGCGTCCGCGGCGGCACAGGCCTCCGCGACGAACTCGGCTGTGGCCGCGTGCACACGAATGAGATCGCCGGGATCGGCGGGGGAGGGGAGCTCCCAGATCGCACCCTCGGTCCGCGGCCGCCCCGCGACGATGAGCGGCCCCGTAGCCGCGCTGCTGCGCAACAGGTCAAGGGCCCGCGGCCAGGCGATCGGGATGGAGGGGGTGGACATCGGGGTGCCTCCGGCGTCACAGGTTCAGTATGTATGCAGTCTAAGGTGACCACGTGCAGGTTTGACACCAGCCTTGCAGTTATTGCATGCACTATCTAGTCTCCGCGTGTCGCGGAACACCGCCACGGTCGCCGGCGCGGCGGCCGACCTCGTCACCACCGTCGCTCGAGGAGACCACCCGAATGACACCGTCGTCCCCTTCCGCTCCACTCGGGCGGCGCCGCGCGATCGTCGGCGGCACGATCGGCCACGCCATCGAGTTCTTCGACTTCACCGTGTACGGCTTCCTGGCCGTCTACATCGGCAAGTTGTTCTTTCCGTCCGGGGACGCGACGGCCGAGTTGCTGTCCAGCTTCGCGGTGTTCGGCCTGGCGTTCTTCGCCCGCCCGCTCGGCGGCTTCGTCTTCGGTCCCCTGGCCGACCGGATCGGCCGGAAGAGAGTCCTGGTCCTGGTCCTGACCCTCATGTCCGTCTGCTCGGTCCTGATCGGCCTGCTGCCGACCTACGCGAGCATCGGCCTCTGGGCGCCGGTCCTGCTCGTGGTGCTGCGCTGCCTGCAGGGCTTCTCGGCGGGTGGCGAATATGCCAGTGGCAGCGCGTTCCTGCTGGAGTACGCCGGCCGGGGTCGGCGCGCGTTCGGGATGAGTTGGCTGACCTTCGCCACCACCCTCGGCTTGGCGATCGGCACTCTCGCCGTGACCGGGGTGAGCGCAGCGGTGGGCGCCGAGGCCATGGCCGAGTGGGGCTGGCGGATCCCGTTCCTGCTGGCCGCGCCCCTGGCCGGAGTCGCGTTCTGGATCCGGATCAAGCTCGAGGACACTCCCGAGTTCACCGCGATGGCGGATGAGGGCACCCTCGACCCGAACCCGGTGCGCACCATGTTCGCCGAGCGCCGGCCACTGTGGATCATCGTCGGAATCGGCGCCTTCCACACGGCCTCCTTCTACGGCGTGTTCACCTACCTGCCGACCTACATCGGGACCGTCAACAAGTACGGCGCCACGTTCGCCCTGGTCTCCACCCTGATCACGGCGGTCGCGGTGATGATCACGCTGCCCGTGGTTGCAACGCTGTCGGACCGGATCGGCCGCAAGCCGGTGCTGCTCGGCGGATCGGTCGCGTTCGCGGCGGCCGTCTACCCGGTGTTCATGCTGATCACCGTCGGTGTGCCGGCCGTCGCGATGATCGGGCAACTGCTGCTCGGCGTGCTGGCCGGCTTCTACCTCGCTGCGTCCGCGGTGGCCATGCCGGAGCTGTTCCCGGCCCCGGTGCGGGGCACCGGGGTGGCCATCGGGTTCAACGTTCCCAACGCAGTGTTCGGCGGCAGCGCGCCGTTCATCGCGACGTTCCTGATCCAGCAGACCGGGCACATTGCGTCGCCGGCCTGGTATCTGCTCGCACTTGCCGTCGCGGCCGCCGCCACCGCGTTCGTACTGCGCCGCGGCGACCTCCACGACGACGGCTTCGTTCTCGATCACGAACAGGCCGCCCCCCGCCGTCTGGAGGACCCGGCGTGACCGACGAGACGGACGTCCTGATCATCGGCGCCGGCCTGTCCGGCGGGATCACCGCCGCCACCCTCGTCGAGGCCGGCGTGCGGGTGGTCTGCCTGGACCAGGGCGACTGGCCCGACTACGCCAACGCCCGGGCGGACTTCGACGACTACGAGCTCACCATCGGCCGGCACTGGGCGCGCGATCCGAACGCCCGCCTGGGTGTCGCGGACTATCCGGTGGACGACACCGCATCGGACATCTCGGCGTTGATGTGGAACGGGGTCGGTGGCGGCACGGTCCTCTACTCCGGCAAATGGCACCGGATGACTCCGAGCGACTTCCGGGTCCGTTCGCACGACGGGGTCGCCGATGACTGGCCGCTGACCTACGAGGAGCTGGAGCCCTTCTACATCGAGGCCGAACGGCAGATGGGCGTGTCCGGGCTTGCCGGGGATCCCGCCTACCCCGCGGGCGAGGGACCCCCGAACCCGCCGGTGCCGATCCGGGAGTCCGGCCGGCGGCTGGCCCGCGCGCTCAACGACCTGGGTTGGCATTGGTGGCCGGGCAGCAACGCCATCTCCACCACCCACTATCGCGACCTGAAGCCCTGCCGGCAGCGCGGCGCGTGCATGTCCGGCTGTCCGGAGGGAGCCAAGGCCTCCACCGACATCACCCACTGGCCCCGTGCCCTGCGCGCGGGGGCCGATCTGCGGACCCGCTGCCGCGTCAGCCGGGTCCTGACCAAGGCAGGGCGGGCCACCGGCGCGCTGTACCGGGATGCGCAGGGGCGTGACCACGAGGTGCGAGCTCGCACAGTGATCCTCTGCGCGAACGGCATCGGCACCCCGCGACTCCTGCTGATGTCCGCCGAGGGGGGACTGGCGAACTCGTCCGGCCTGGTGGGCAAGCGGCTGATGATGCACCCTTTCGCCGCGGTGGCCGGGGTGTTCGACGAGGACCTCGGTACCACCCATGGCTCCTGGGGGCAGCAGATCCAGTCCATGCACTTCTACGAGACGGACGCCGATCGAGGATTCGTGCGCGGCGCCAAGTGGGGCCTGCAGCCCACCGGTGGCCCGCTCGGACTGACCCGTTCCTACCCGTGGTCGGAGTCCGGACGTCCGCTGTGGTTCGACAGCTTCCACGACACCCTGGAAGCCCGGCTCGGACACTCTCCGATGTGGAGCATCGTGGCAGAGGACCTCCCGTACGAGAGGAACGCGGTGTCGCTCTCCTCGGACCTCGTCGATTCCGACGGGCTGCCCGCGCCGCGCATCGAGTACCGGGTCGACGAGAACTCCAAGATCATGCTCGACTTCCACGTCGCCCGCGCGGTGGAGTCGATGGAAGCGGCCGGGGCCGTCGAGACGGTCGTCGGGCCGATGATCCGGTCCAGCGGCTGGCACCTGATGGGCACGGCCGTGATGGGGAACGACCCCACCAGGTCCGTGACCGACCGCTGGGGCCGCTGCCACGACGTCCCGAACCTCTACATCTTCGACTCCAGCACCTGGGTGACCTGCGGCGGCGTGAACCCGGCCGCCACCCAGGCAGCCCTGGCGCTGCGGTCGTCCACGCGCCTGCTCGAGGAGGGACCGCATTGACACCGGAGCTCACCGACGAGGAGCGAGAGGCCGTCTACCTGCTCGGCGACACCCTGATCCCCCAGCACGAGCGCGGGCCGTCGGCCGACGAGGCGGGGCTGGCGTCGACGTTCATCGACAAGGCCCTCGAGCTGCGGCCGGATCTCGTCGACGAGTTCAGGGCGCGGCTTGCCGACGTCCGAGGTCGGGACGTGCGGGAGTACTGCGACGAGCTGCAGGCGAGCGACCCGGCGGCCTTCGGCCGGCTCACTTTCGTGCTCGCCGGTGCGTACCTGTTGAGTCCCAAGGCGAAGCGTTGGCTGCACTACGAGGGCCAGCAGGGTGAGTTCCAGGACGGCTCCCCGCAACCGGAGTACGCGCCGGGTGGGCTGCTCGACGCCGTCCGTAGGCGCGGACCGATCTACCGGCCCACATGATGGTCAGGACACCACGCCCAGAACGGACGGGGTGGTCCGTCGACCCTCGTCCTCCTCGCGGAGCGAACGCTTGAGGGCATGCAGCGCGGCGAGGATGTGGGCGCGGGAGATCGACTCGGCCCAGTCCGGGTCCCGGGCCTCGAACGCGCGCAGGATCGTGTGGTGCTCGGCCAGTGTCATGGTGACCTCGGCCGCCGTGAACACGTGGAACACCCGGTGCAGTAGAGGCAGATGCACGACGGCCGAGGTCATCTGGTGCAGCCGCTCGCTGCCCGCGCACACCCGGATCGTCTCGTGGAAGTCCGCGTTGAGCTCGGCGATCGTCTCCAGTTCCCCGGCCCCGCAGTCGCCGCTGTGGACCCGGGTCATCTCGTCCGCGAGCTCCCTGAGCCGCTCGAGGTCGCGCAGCGACAGCCGCTCGGCCGCGCGTTTGGCCGACCACGCCTCGAGATCGGCGCGCAACCGGTACGAGTCCTCGAGGTGCTGGGCATCCCAGCGCGGCACCTCGAGCCCGCGGCGCCCGCGCGCGACGACAAGCCCGTCCGACTTGAGCCGCTGCAGGGCCTCGCGCACCGGTGTGCGGCTGACCTGCAGCTCCTCGGCGAGCCCGACCTCGCGCAGCGCTGATCCGGGCGGGGTCTCCCAGCTCACGATCCTCCGCCGCAGTTCCTGGTAGACGCGGTCGGCGGCGGCATCCTGGTCGGCCATCGCACCTCCTCGATCTCACGGTACCGCCCGTGCACGGCAGCCCGGGCCACATGCAGGGCGCGGTGTCAACGGCGGTGTCCCACCGCATCGACGTCATTCGACGTGGCCCGCGCGTTGACATGACGCGGCAACGGCGCACCCCCGGGGGGCGCTGCCCGACCCGCACGACTGCGGGGTCAGCGAGGTGCGAACACCAGGCCCACCAGCTCTCGCCGGCTCCGCGCGCCGGTCTTGTCGAAGATCGCTTTGAGGTGGTCCTGGACGGTGTGGGCCGAGATGTGCAGCCCGTCGGTGATCGTCCGGGTGGACTCGCCACGGAGGACCCGCGTGGCCACCTCGGTCTCCCGCGGGGTGAGCGCGTACGCGCCCAGCAGCACGGACGGGGTGCCCCGAGTATCGGTGGGCTCGAGGACCACGGAGATGGTGCCCTGCCAGGCCGGGCCCTGCAGGCGGGCCGCGTGCAGGGAGATCCACCGTCCGTTGCGGGCCCGCACCGTGGCGGACGGGTCGAGCGGGACCCCGCGTTGCACGGCGTGCAGCGCGGCGGCCACGGAACACACTGCCGCGGGCAGCGGGAAGCCGCTCGGGTTCCGCCCGATGAGGTCCACGAGCTGCTCGGCCTCGGGGGTGCTCGCGACGACGCTGAGGTCGTCGGCCAGCAGCAGCACGCCGGGCCGGTTCACGACGGTGTCCTGCTCGGCCCGGCAGAGCGCCACGGCCCGGCGCAGGGCGTGGGCGATGTGCGGCCCGACCCGTTCGAGCAGCGCCACCTCGCGCGTACTGAAGCCCCGCGGGGACTCGGTGCGGTGCAGGCACAGGTAGCCCCAGCACTGCCCGGCGACCACCAACGCGGCCCGCAGCTCGTCCCCGAGGCCCAGCGGACGCATGATGTCGCGGTACCGGGCGCTCGCGTGGCGGTCGTGACGGGTGGCGTCGTCGAGCGTGGCGACGTGTACGGGTGCTCTTGCCAGCGACGCGAACGCGTTGACGTCGCCGCCGCCGAACTCGTTGTCCAGGAACAGGGATGCCGACCCGGTGAGCGGTTCCTCCGTCCGCGCGCCGGTGAACAGCAGCGTCGTCGGGTCGGCGGTGGCGAAGAACGCGGCGTCCGCGGTCAGGAGCCGGCGCAGGTGGTGCAGCACCCGGTCCTGGACCACCGTCGGGTCCGCGGTGGTGTGGCACACGCGCACGAGGTCCCGCTCCGCCTCCGCCGCGTTCTGCCGGCGCACCATCCGCACAGTGTCGACCCGCACGCGGGTACCCGGATACCCCATGGTTCTGGGATGGAGGCCGGTGCCCGGCGGGGCGAGGCTGCCGTCCATGACAACCAACAACAAGCAGCTCGTCGACGACTTCATCCAGGACCTGTTCAGCAAGGGCAACCTCGACGCGGTCGACCACTACGTGGCACCGTCGTTCGTGAACCACGACCCGCCGTTCCCCGGCGCCCCCGACGGCCCGGAGGGGCTCCGCCAGGCTGCCGCGATGTTCCGCGCTGCGCTGCCCGACTGGCGCAGTGACCTCCATCAGCTCGTGGCCGAGGACGACCTCGTCGTGGAGCGGTTCACGGCCCGCGGCACGCACACCAGCGCTCCGCTGATGGGCGTGCCGGCGTCCGGCCGGACGATCGTGCTGGCCGGCATCAACGTCTTCCGGATCGCCGACGGCCGGATCGTCGAGCGCTGGGGCCGGTTGGACGAGCTCGGCCTGCTTCGCCAGCTCGGTCTCGTTCCCTCGGCGAGCGAAGGGGCGAACACGTAGCGCCGCAGCGGCCGCTCGCCCAGATCACGCGCCGCGGGGTTCCCGGGATCGGTGCTCGCCCGGTCGGTGTCAGGTGATCCGGTCGATGGCCGTGGCCGAGCCGTCGGCACCGATGTCGACGCGCACCGCGCCGAGGCTCATCGGGCCGGTGGCGAGCTCGTAGGGCGGTAGCGCCGTGTGGTCCTCACCGCGGAGGCGGGCGGCGAAGTGGGCGGGATCGAACCCGCCGCCGGTGAAGCCGAGGGGGCCGGTCATGCCGAGTTCGGCGACGTAGGCGGTGCCGGCGGGCAGGAGGTGTCCGCGCAGGGTGGGGTCGTGGGTGTGGGTGCCGACGAGCGCGCTGACCTGACCGTCGAGTGCGGCGGCGAGTGAGGCCTTCTCCCAGGGCGACTCGCCGTGCAGGTCGATCAGGATCGCTCCCGGAAGGTCCTCGGCGGCGGCCAGGGCGGTCCAGGACGGCCAGAGCGGTTCCGGTTGCGGCGCCTTCATCCCGGGCAGCGCGGCGGTCGGGGAGAGCAGGTTGATCACGGTCAGGGTGCGGTCGCCCCGGGTGAGGGTGATCAGTCCCCGGCCCCGGGTCTCGTCCAGGTTGACCGGGCGGACGACCTGGGGGTAGGCGAGCACGTCGTCGACGTCCGGGCCGTCCCAGGAGTGGTTGCCGCCGGTGATGGCGTCGACGCCGGCGTCGAGCAGCCGGTCGATCACCTCGACGGTCATGCCGAACCCGTCCATCGGGATCGGGCCGGTGACCGCGCAGTTCTCGGCGTTGACGACGACGAAGTCGGCTTCGTGCTCCTCCCGGAGCCGGGGCAGCCGGTCGGCGAGCCAGCCCGCGGCGTCGGAACCGACGACATCGCCGACGGCGAGCACGGTCATCGGCGCGGTCCGGTGCCCGGCCGGGCTCATGCGTGGGCCCCGAGCGCGGTGGTCGGACGGCGCAGGGTGTCACCGGCGCGGCGGGCGCCCTCGACCAGGGAGGCGAGCTTGGCCCAGGCGATGCGCGGGCGGACCGGGGTGAAGGACGCGAAGGTGGAGAACCCGCAGTCGGTGCCGGCGACGACGCGTTCGACACCGACGGTGCGGGCGTAGCGGGCCAGGCGTTCCGCGACCAGGTCGGGGTGCTCGACGTAGTTGGTGCAGGTGTCGATCACACCGGGGACGAGGATCTTGTCGTCGGGCAGCGGGTGATCCTCGAAGACCTGCCACTCGTGGGCGTGGCGGGGGTTGGCCGCTTCCAGCAGCAGTGCGCGGGGCCGGGCCGGCAGGACGATGTCGATGATGTCGGCGAGGTCGACGTCGCGGTGGTGCGGGCCCGCGTAGTTGCCCCAGCACAGGTGCATGCGCATCCGGTCCGGATCGATGCCGGCGGTGGCCGCGTCGAGGGCCTCGACGTGACCGGCGATCGCCCGGCGGAACTCGTCGACGGTCGCGTCGGTGTGCTGGGCGTGGCGTCCCATGGCCAGGTCGGGGCAGTCGATCTGCAACAGGAAGCCCGCGTCCACGATGGCCTCGTACTCGGTGCGCATCGCGTCGGCCAGGGCGCCGAGATAGTCCTCGTGCGAGTCGTAGTGCCGGTTGGCCAGGAAGATCGAGATCACGCCGGGGGACGCGGCCGGGACCACGATCTCGGCCGGACCCGCCGTGCCGACGGTGTTCACCGCGGCCCGCAGCCCGTCCAGCTCGGCTGTGAGGGCGTCGGCGCCGGTGTAGCGGACCGGGCCGGTGCAGGCGGGGGTGGCAGTGACCAGCCCGGCCAGTGCCTGCTCGGTGATCTCGGGGTAGTCGTCGAGGTCGGCCAGCGAGAGCGCGCCGGCCTCACCGTCGAACCCGCTGAGGCGTTCCTTGACGTAGGTGCTGTAACCGATCTTGCCCTGCTCGCCGTCGCTCCCCGCGTCGATGCCGGTCTCGCCCTGCCGGCGGAGCACCTCGACGGTCGCCGCGCGAACCATGTCCGGCAGCTCCTGCAGTGTCGCCGTGCCGGCGGTGCCGTTCTCCCGGGCGACCATCGCCTCGGCCAGCTCCGGTGGGCGGGGCAGGCTC